>JBLHPD010000011.1:0-46418 GCA_047624165.1 Clostridium sp.
AAAATCACTTGTTGATTTACTAATTGAAACTTCATACCCATTATTAAAATAACTATAATAAGGTATTTTGAAATCAGCATCAACATATGTTGTACTACAAATACCCCAACCATTTTTACTTAATTTATTTTTATAAGTATTCATAAAATCTAATGGTACATTTAAAACTGAGTATTCATACATAATTGTATTTCCACTAACAACTTTTTTATCATATTCTACCCCTGTTGATTGTGGAACATAACTTAATTCAGGAAAATTAGCTAATATCATCGTAGTTTCCGTAGCATTTGTTCCAGTATTAATATCTACTTGCTTTCCGGTAGACAAATCCATTTCAGCAGAATTATAAGCTTTATTATATAACTTATCTGCTGATAATTCATCAGCTTGTACAAATATTGTACCTACCAAAGATGTTGCTAGTGTTAAAGATAGCGTTAAAAATAGAGATACTAAGGTTTTGTTTTTCATTGAAAATTATCTCCTTCTTATTGTATAGTACTCTTCAAATTTAAATCCTATTTCTTATAAATGTAAGGCGTATCTGGAATTACAATCCATCCAAGGGAGTTCCACGATTCTTCCAAGTCAAAATTGCTATTTTGAGTAAATATAAAACCTGTATTTATTCCAACGTTTTTTAATTCCGATAAAGAACGCTTTATCATCATTTTACCAATGCGCTTTAACCCGTATTCATTATAAACCGCAATATGGTAAATAAAACCTCGTATTCCGTCATGACCACAAAGTAAAGCACCGATTACTTTCCCTTCCAATGTACATGCTACTGAACTAATTTCAGGATTTCTTTTTAAATAATTTATTAGAATTTCTTTTGTAACAGAGTTTCTTGAAATTGCTGAATTAAAAACTAATTCGCGTAATTGAAGGACTTGTTCTAAATCTAATTCTTTCATGATTCGAATAATTATTTCATTATTAATCTAACTCACCTCAAATTTCTTTAAATACTTTATAATAGCTTTTTATTAATTATTTTTATATTTTTACTATTTGAATTTAATCCACTTTTGAAATTAACGCATTATTATACAATACCTCAGCATCAAATTTTCTTGTAATTCCACCTTCAAATTTCAAATTTAAATCTTTACTAGTAATAGAAATTACTTTTCCCCTACCAAAACTTTTATGTAGTACTGTATCTCCTTCTTTAAAAGGTAAATTCGCCTCGTTATTCCCTATAATATTACATTCCTTAATAAACCTTGAGGTTTCCTTCACTTTCCCTTTCACGCTTTTACAAATACATAACCAAACATTATCTATGGCTCTTGTAATCCCTACATAAAATAGTCTTCTTTCTTCCTCTATGTTTTTATCCATGCTATTTACATGTGGGATATTTTCCTCATTACAGTTAATCAGGTATACGTTTTTAAACTCCATACCTTTCACTCCATGAATTGTACTAAATATTACTGCATCCTCATCCACATTTTTCTTATTTTTACTAATTTCTTCTTTAACCTGATCCACATGGGCTAAAAAAGTTATTATAGATGTATATCCTTCTGCTGATTGTCTAAACTCGTCAATAACATCCTCCATCTCACCTAAATCAATCTTAAATTTACTGCAATAATCTTTAATGTAATCATGATACCCTATACTTAAGACTAAATTATCTATAGCGCTTTCTAATGAGATTTTGTTTAAAAAATGAATATCCTTTTTTAACTTATCTAACATCTTCATTTGAAATATAGGTATACCTTCTATCTCCTTTACCATTTCAAAACAGTCTTCGCGTACAAAATTTCTTTTCAGATTATCTAAATTTAATTTGCTCACATATCTAAATGGTTTATTAATTATGCGAAGAAAGCTATCTCTATCACTTTTATCAATACTTAGTTTTAAATATGCAATTATATCTTTGCAAATGAAATGTTGAAAGAAGTCATATTCCCTATCTAAAAGTCTAAAAGGTATCCTTTTTCTAATAAAAACATCTATTAAACTTCTGCACTCTACGTTTGTTCTGTACAATATGGCATTGTCTCTATAATTTTTATCATGTGCCTCAATTCGTTTTTGAATAATGCAACTAATTTCCTCTGCCTGGGAGTTTTCATTTACATTATTAAGTATTGCAATGATGCCATCTCTATCTTTAAAAGGTATTATATCTTTTTCATTACGCATACTGTTATTTTTTATAACATGCATGGATATTTCTACTATATTCTTTGGACATCTATAGTTAGTTGAAAGGGGTAATTTCCTTCCCCCTTTAAAATGCTCTGAAAACTCAACCATACACTCAGGATTTGACCCTCTAAACCCATAAATGCATTGATCCTCATCTCCTACTGCGAAAATAGAATTGTCTTCATTTAAGAGTTTTAGTATCTCTACTTGCATAGAATCACAATCTTGAAATTCATCAACTAAAATATGCTTAAATAAAGTTCTATGCCCCGTAAGTATTTTGTAATTTTTTATGAACAAATCTTTGCATCCTATTTGTAGATCATCAAAGTCAAATAAGTTTTTTTCTTTCCTATACTGCTCATAAATATTATAGGCTGCTATAAATATTCCCTTATCAACACTTGGAGAGAAATTCTCTATTATCTCTCCACTTGTTTTAAATACAGAAATATTGTTTATGACTTCCTTTACTTTTTCATCTCCTAC
The DNA here is from genome assembly GCA_047624165.1 of Clostridium sp. GTDB lineage: Bacteria > Bacillota > Clostridia > Clostridiales > Clostridiaceae > Clostridium_AD. Next base: position 2,671 of record JBLHPD010000011.1, read on the forward strand.
CTCATCCAAATATGACATCAACACATTTTTTATGAGTTTATATACGTCGAGTGTATTAATTATGTTTATTTCACCATAATAATTTTTCAGAATCTTATAAAACAAGCCATGAAAAGTTCCGAAAAATGGGACTTTATCTCGCCCATTAATAGCAATATATCTATTTTTCATATTAATAGCCGCAGCCCTTGTGAAAGTAATGACTATAATATTTTTAGGGTTAACCTTTTGATCATTTATTATATGAATAATCCTATTATCAATAACTACTGTTTTACCACTCGAATCATTATTTAGGTACTCCCTCATAAGTTGCAAATCATGCGGTTGCAAGTCACTTGGGACATTGTTAGTATTATATACTAAACCAAATTTAGATAAATAGTCTATTCTATTAATTAAAACTGTAGTTTTTCCTGCTCCAGGACACGCAACAACAAGGCAACTATTACTTCCAAACAACACTGCCTTTCTCTGCATTGGGTCAAGATGCTGATACTGTTTTTCAATAATTTTATCTCTTAAATAACAAAATTCTTTTTTCACTGTTTCTTCAATCATAATTTAGCCACCTAACTTTAACTTTAACTTTAACTTTAACTTTATTACTACATTCTAACCAATTGTGTTAAAAATAGTTTTTTGTTTACTGTATATATTTTATCATAATTTATGTATTAATCAAATTAGATAAGCGCAATCAAAACTGCGATTAACGAACAAAATGGACCACCCTAATAAGGCCGTCCCGTTCATGTATGCTTTCACTAACCATTTGAATTGTTTTTTAGAACTACCCTAAAATCAACTCTTCTTAAATCTCGATTTCACCGCTCGCTTTACAACATCAAAAAAACTTAACGAATTAACCATATGATTTGGATCAACATATTTTCGAATAGCACGAAGTACTCTTTTGGGTTCTTTAGAAGAAAAAATATAGGTAATATTTTGCTTCGTTCGAATCGCATATCGTGGAATCCACTTTCCTTTTAGCAATACGGACACAATGACATTGTCAACCTCTTCCCAAGGAATTTGAATAAATTTTCGAGTATCACGAGAATTATAAAACTCAAAACCTTTGTCGCCGATCATGATTTTCCCATACTCATTAAAACCTGTTAAAGCTGTTGCATCAATTACTAGATCCACCTTTGTATTGAGTGATTGAACCATACTATCTACCTCTTTTTCTTTCATTAGATTCTAAAAATTGTTTTTCTAACTTTACTTTAACTGCTTTATGTTTTTAAAAAAACCTAGGCCAAAAGGCCCAGGTTTAGTAAACATTATTACATTAAACCGATTAAGTGGAAAATAATTCCGATTGCGAACAGTCCAAAAATAATGGCAATTGGAGATACTTTCTTCTTAAGCAACCACATACAAAATAATGTCAAACCTAATCCTGCAATTCCAGGTATCAAAGAATCCAAGTTATTTTGTAATGTTGTAACCTTATCAACAGTTAATGACAAACCACTTCCTTGTTGCAACAGAGCTTGTTTAATGCCCTCCGCTCCAGCAGGAAGTTCGTCCCAAACAATGAAGGCACCGGGAGCTAACTTAACAGTTGATACTATCGGTGTAAATACAACGGATACCCATCGGTTAACTAATGCTCCCAAAATGAACATACCAAGGATGGATGCTCCTTTTGTAACGTCTTGTAGTAAATTACCTGATACATCATCGGTAATACGAGAGCCTGCTTTGTAACCAAACTCTTGTGTATACCACATAAATGACATACGGATGATATTCCAAGCGAAGAAAAAGATAATTGGTCCAAGAATGTTACCACTTATAGCAAGCGAAGCAGCTAATGCCCCTAAAATTGGCCTAACAGTAAACCAGAAAACTGGATCTCCTACGCCCGCTAAAGGTCCCATCATACCAACTTTAACACCTTGAATAGTTATGTCATCGATTGGTAGACCATTTGCACGGTCTTCCTCTAAGGCTAATGTTACCCCAATGACTGGTGAAGCTACATATGGGTGAGTGTTAAAAAACTCCAAGTGACGTTTAAGTGCAGCTGCACGCTCTTCTTTAGTCTTATATAATCTTTTGATTGCGGGAATCAATGCGTATGCCCAACCACCGTTTTGCATTCTTTCATAGTTCCAAGAACCTTGAAGGAAAAATGAACGGAACCAAACAGAAATACGATCTTTTTTTGTTAATTTTATTTTTTTTGTCAATTTTAATTTATCTTCCATTTTCGTGTTCTCTCCCTTCTTAGTAAGTGTCAATAATATCGCCTATTGGATCACCAGTATTTGAGCTTCCACCATCACCTGAGCCGCCTTGTTTAGTAAGCTTTAAGTAAATAAGAGCCACACATACACCGATTGTACCTAGTCCGATAAGTGTAATTTGTGAAATAGTTGCAAGCACAAAACCAATTGCAAAGAATGGCCATACTTCTTTTGTAGCCATCATGTTGATTACCATTGCATAACCAACAGCTACGACCATTCCACCACCGATTGCGAGTCCTCCTGTTAACCAAGTAGGCATAAGTTCAAGTAACTCACGAATCGGCTTAGCACCAATTGCTAAGATCAATACTGCCGGAATTGCAATACGTACACCCTGCATACAAATAGCAATGATATGCCACATTTCAACTTTTCTGATATCTCCTTGTTTAGCAGCAGCATCCATGAAATGTACAAATATCGTAGCGATCGTACGACAAATAATTGTTAATAATAGCCCTGCAACTGCTAGTGGAACAGCAATAGCGATAGCTGCGGGAACTCCTGCTCTACCTTGTCCACCAAGAACTAGAATCATTGCAGATGCAACAGATGCAAGCGCTGCATCTGGTGCTACGGCAGCCCCGATATTTGCCCAACCTAAAGCAATCATTTGAAGAGTACCACCTAAAATTAGACATGGTAATAAGTTACCTGTAACTAAGCCGATTAACGTACACGCGATTACTGGTTGGTGGAATTGAAATTGATCCAAGATACCTTCCATACCAGCTAGAAATGCCACGATAACGACTAATATCATTTGGACAATATTTAAATCCATGATTATTAATCCTCCTTTTTCATTTAAATAGTTAGGTTATTTTAGTTTATTTAATTCACCTTGTGCTTTTTTAAGGATTTCATCCATATTTCCTTCTGAATCATTTGGAACTTTACGAACATCAAAAGTAAGTCCAGCTTTCTTAAGCTTATTGAAAGTATCAATATCGTCTTGATTGAAAGCAAGTACTTTGTTTGGTTGAACTTTACCTGGCGAGTGAGCCATAGAGCCAATATTGATTGTCTTAAGTGGTACTCCACCTTCTACCACGCGAAGTACATCTTGTGGATTTTCAAAAAGAAGCAATGCACGTTGTCCGCCAAAAGATTTATCATTTTTTGCAAGTTTAATCATTTGATTAACTGGAACAACATGAGCTTTAACACCCGGAGGAGCAGCTTGCGTTATCAATTTACTACGAAGCTCATCTTTGACTACTGCATCTGATACGACAATAATACGGGTCGGTATCACAGCTTTTGTCCAAGCAGTCGCCACTTGTCCATGAAGTAAACGAGAGTCAATACGGGCTAAAACATATTTGAATGATCCAGGTACACCTACACTCGATTGCTCCGTGTCCACTTTAGAAGATTTTCCAGTATCTTCTGGTTCTAATTCTTCTGGCTTAACTTTAACTCCTTGTTTAGCTGGTTTTAAGATATACGCCGCAATTTCCTGTGCGGATTCCATTGAAGAACGTGAAGCATAAGCTTCAATCACCATTGGTAGATTCATACCAGCTACGATTGCCCATTTGTCTTTATGTTCTTCAAATAGACTATTCGCTTGATTGAATGGTGTACCGCCCCAAAGATCAACTAAGAATAAAACCTCATCTTGGTTGTCAAAGGATGCGATTGCGTCTTTCATTTTCGCTTTAATATCATCAGGGCCTTCGCTAGGCATCAACGTAACAGCTTGCACGTTTTCTTGTTCTCCGAAAATCATCGCACCAGATTGCAGGATGCCTTTAGCAAATTCTCCGTGACTAGCAAGAATAATTCCTACCATTTTTTATACCTCCTATTTTTTATTTGTTACAGTAAAATTTATGTAAACGTTTTGAAAGACCTGTAACCAAAATTAATAATTATGATATATTTCAATTAATTTACGAATTGTAATGACATTTGATTTCACTCCAGGTTGAGATACTTGTTTTAACAAAAAATTTTAGAGCTCATCACAAGCAATAATCAATCCGATATCCATCACCATATAATAAATACCCCCTATACTTATTATAGCACTCTATTAATAAGATTATTTTATGATACAAACAACGCTAGATTCTATTCATATAACAAATTGTTTCTCTTCCACTTTAATCCACCTACTTTAAATTCAGCATATTATGTTTATACCCAAAATACTATTGTATTAATCATATGTAACCATTAACATATTAATATGTTATACTTCTATTATATACTTTTATTAAATTTCAAAGGGGAAAAAATTATGAATAACTCAAAAGATTTTAATGTGAGGAATGAAAGAAATCTAACAATGCTAGTAGACTTTTATGAATTAACTATGGCAAATGGTTATCTTGATAATAATGTTCAAGATAAAATTGCATACTTTGATATGTTTTTTAGACGAATACCTGACGGTGGCGGATATTGTGTTATGGCCGGTGTTCAGCAATTAATTGAATATCTTTCAAATTTAGAATTCACAAGTGACGATATATCCTATTTAAAAAGCAAAAATGTTTTTTCTGAAAAATTTATAAATTATCTAGAAAATTTTAAATTTTCTTGTGATGTATGGGCTGTGCCTGAAGGTTATCCTGTCTTTCCAGGGGAACCCTTAGTTATAGTTCGCGGACCTATTATTCAGGCTCAATTTGTTGAGACAATGGTATTACTTACAATAAATCATCAAACATTAATAGCTACTAAAGCAAGTAGAATATGTAGAGCCGCAAAAGGGAAGCCTGTTATGGAATTTGGTTCAAGGCGTGCTCAAGGATATGATGGTGCTATATACGGAGCTCGTGCTGCCGTTATTGGTGGTTGTGTTGGTACAGCCTGCACTATAGCCGAAGAGATGTTTGATATTCCAGCTATGGGAACTATGGCTCATAGCTGGGTACAACTTTATGATACTGAATACGAAGCCTTTAAAGCCTGGACTATAACTTACCCTGATAACTGTGTACTGCTTATAGATACTTATAACGTTCTACGCTCTGGTGTTCTAAATGCCATAAGGGTATTTGATGAAGTACTTACACCTATGGGCAAAAGGCCTAAAGGAATCCGAATTGATAGCGGTGACATTACTTATTTAACCAAAAAAGTTAGATTAATCCTAGATAAAGCCGGATACGAAGATGTAAAAATTACGGTTTCTAACTCTCTTGATGAATACATAATAAGAGGTGTTCTGGACAATGGGGCACAAATTGATAACTTTGGTGTTGGAGAAAGGCTTATTACAGCAAGATCTGAGCCAGTTTTTGGCGGTGTTTATAAACTTGTTGCTGTTGAGAATGAAGGAGAAATAATACCAAAAATTAAAATTAGTGAAAATGCAGAAAAAATCATCAATCCTGCTTTTAAAAAATTATATAGAATTTTTGATAAAACATCACACAAGGCTATTGCTGATTTGATTACCCTGCATGATGAGGTAATTGATAAAAATAGACCTCTTGAAATATTTAATCCAATTTATACATGGAAAAAGAAAAATCTTAAACATTACTATATAAAAGATCTTATGGTTAAACTATTTGAAAATGGACAACAGGTTTATAAATCCCCCTCCGTAATGGAAATAAAAGCATTTTCTGCGAAAGAAGTGTCTAAATTATGGGGCGAAGTTTTAAGACTTGATAATCCCCATGCATATTATGTGGATCTTTCTTGGAATTTATGGAATCTTAAGCAAGGTTTATTAAATCATTATTCTGAAACTCTTGGGGAGTAACAAGAAAATAGCAGTTAATACTAGGAGGGCATATGGCACAAACTTTAAAAATCAAACTTTCAAAAGATGCTCTAGGCGAGCTTGTGGAAATGATTAAACTTGACGGAACCTATGATAGTGCACGACTTTTGTACGCCAGCGGTTGTTGCAAAAGTGCTAAAGTTGACATTTACTTAGACAATTTTAAACCAGGAGACATTAAAAATAATATTGGTGATTTGAAATTATTATATGATGAAACTCTTTTTGACAATATTTGCGAGCTCACAATAGCCTATAGTGATTCTAGATTTTGGATTAAAACAATATTATCTGAAGATAGTAAACCAAATTGTTCTAGATCAGGCACTGAATCCTGTACTGGTTGCTCTGGACATTGTACTCATTAGTCACATGTAACCATGTGCACTTGTAAAACAAGTGCACATAAAACTAATAAAAAAGCTAGCCAAAATTAAATTGGTTAGCTTTTTTAGTTTAAACTATACATTTATTAATGGACCATTAGTTTTTGCAAACAAATTCACAGTTCCCTTATACTTATCATCAAATGAAAGCTCTGGAAACCAAATTGTAATTTCACGTTCTGCACTTTGTGCGCTATCAGACGCGTGAACTAAATTCTGAGTTTTGTCTATCGCAAATTTTCCTCTTATACTAGCCAGTTCAGCTTTTATAGGATCCTTATCTCCATTGATTTTACGTACTACATCAACAGCTTTCTCACCCATTAAAATCATTGCACACATTTTGCCTTCAGTAATATAATTTATTAACTCTTCGAAAAATGCCTTTCCTGCGTGTTCACTGTAATGTTCTTTAGCACTTTCCTTTGTAGCAGTAATCATTTTGAGGGTCACAATTTCTAGTGATTTATCCTCATATTGATTAAGAATTTTTCCAATAAGTCCTCGTTTAACCCCATCAGGTTTAATTAAAACCAAAGTTCTTTCCATCTAACTTCACTTCCCTGTTTTGCATTAATTATATCCTGATTACTACATATTATACACAATCCCTTAAAACCAATCCTATACATAGTTTTCTTTATATAACATTCTTAATTGAGCTGTTCTTTCCGCATTAAATGAATCATAATCAGAAATATCCTTAATATTGAAAGGTTTAAAATTTTTCAATTCGACAAATGGACATCTTCCGTCACTATCTACCCCTTTATATAATGAGCACTCTTTAAAACAGTCTACTTCTTCTTCTATAGTTGTTAAAAAAGGACACTGTAACATTTCTTCACCCCATTCCCATAATGTGTTACTGTTGTAACAATGTGTTTCTATTGTAACAATATGTTATTGTTATAACATTATAAGACATTTTAAGAATAAAATGAAGTGTTTTTTTGAAAATTCTAAATATAAACATATTAACATATAAGATAGTACTTATATGGTGTTCATAAATCCTTCTAAAATGCCATTAATAGCCGAAATCCTCACCCACTACAACTACAGTAATATCAGTTTTCGCAGGTTTTCTTTTAATCACAGAATAAATCCTACAGATTCTAGTATCTACTTTACAGTCATTGCATACTCCAGTTTTAGTACAGGGATTTTTCGTATTTAATCTCATGTTATTCTTTGGCGATGCAACTTGCTCTAGTCTTTCAAAAGCTGATTCCTCATTTTTACAAACTTTATTTATCCCAACTGTAATAATTACTTTTTTAGGTCCAAATGTCATTGCTGCCACTCTATTTCCTACTCCATCAATGTTAACAAGTTCTCCCTCTAAAGTTACAGCATTAGAACTACATAAAAAAACATCACTAAGGAGTTCTCCTCTCATAGTTTCCATTTTTTCCTCAGGCGATAAAGTAGAGTCACCATGATCTAGTACAATTCCACCCATGGATTTTACCTTTTCCTGTATACCAAGTTTTGATACAGTCATCGATCCCCCAAAACCTACTTTGTCACCCGTTAGTATATTATTCATTATAAAGTCTGAAGCTTCCTCGCCACCTTTACAATAAACCGCTGAAAAACCATTTTTTATAAGAGCCTCCACCACTTTTGCTCCTATGATCTCATTATGCAAGTTATTAATATCTTTCATTTCTTTTCCTCCTTTATTTGAAGATCTTTATTGAAATATTGCATATCAATGATATAATTGTACATACCAAAGGTTTTTTAATCAAGTACTGACTTATAAGTTACTTAGTATCTTAACAACTTAATTTGCTATGCAACTTATTTTATTAATAATTGATACTTGAATGTACCTTACCCACTCAGATGAAAAATAGGAGGAATAATGGGCGATAAAATAATGAAAATAAACAATAAAGAATATAACTGTGCCATAGAGTTAACACTAGATATTATAGGCGGTAAATGGAAGCCAATTATTCTTTGGAAATTAGCCAACAACGGTATATTAAGATTTAGTGAATTAAAAAGGTCTATGGGTGTAATAACACAAAAAATGTTAACACAACAGCTTAGAGAATTGGAATCATATGAAATGGTTCATAGAAAGGTATATGCAGAGGTTCCTCCTAAAGTAGAATACTCTTTAACAAAGCAAGGCAAAAGTGTCATGCCTATATTAGACGTTATGTGCAAATGGGGAACAGATTATTTTGAAAATGTTGCTTCTGAAAAAGAAGAATAGTGTTTTTATAAGAGGGTGAATTTTCCCCTCTTTTTTTATTTCCAATTTAAGTATGGGTTCATATATGTCAAATAAACATAAATTTTAACTTTTAGGGAATATTAATTTCTAAAAGGAGTGATTTATTTGAATATAACTAGTATGTCTTTATCCTATATGTTTTTTGGTATTTCTATATTAGCATTTGTATTTTTTCTTTATTATAAATTTCTAGTAATTAACACAGGTGCTAAAAGTAAAAGACGGGATAAAATTATTGGAAGCATGAAAGATCCTGACCATTGGAGACACAGAAACAATATTATGGCTCTTATTTCTCTATTTTGGGCATTAATCTCTCTAACTGCTTTCATTTATTTGAAATTTTTCTATAAATCAGGATTAATTTCAATTATATATGTTTTTATTTATTTAGTTCTCATTGTATTAAGCGTTTCATTATTCATGAAACAAAACAAGGTTGCACGTACTAAGTGATTTAACTTAAAAAGCAGTAAGAATTTAAATATTATTACTGCTTTTTAAGACTTCAATAAAGCTCTTAATAATCTGAGCTGTAAACCCCCATATTCTATGGTTATTATACTCATAAAAATACTCATCTAAATACCCTTTCCTAAACTTGTAGTCCTTCCCTCCATTGATTAAATGAAAAGGAAAACCCTCCTGGTTTATGGGCCCGATCCCCATTTTATATAGCAATGGATCATTTTCCAAAAAGAATTTCAATGGAACTTTAAATACGTGATGTACTTCATCAGGGTTAGCGTTTATATCACCATATTTTAGAATACCTACAAAAGCATACATTCTGTTTCCATAAGGACTTATATAATAGTCCATATCTCCTATAAATTCAATTTGCTCTCTTTCTAAATTTAATTCTTCCATAGTTTCTCTTATAGAAGTTTCCCTTGGAGTTTCATCTTGTTCCACTTTTCCACCTGGCAAACAAACATCACCTGGCTGTCTCCTTAATTTATGAGCACGCACTTCAAATACTATGGATAATTCATTTGCATCCTCTACAAATAATATCATGACTGCACTTTCGTCAAATTTCCCTATTACCTTAGAATCCCTATTTCTAAATATTTGTTCTAACTTATTTATCGTGTTAATCACCACCAATTTAATATAGTCTTTCCTTTTAATACACTGTTCTTAAAATTTGATTCTCTTTATATTAGCATTAATATATTTAACTTGTATATAATAATAAAACTATTTCTGTCACTCCTTTCTGACATTAAACATTGTTCCTTGTTCTTAATATATTAAAATGATATACTTGTTGTGTATTTATCCATATTCGTAGATAAATATAAAATTTAACGTAAATGGAGAGATGAAAATTGAAAAGAAGAAATAGACTTATATTATTTGCAATAGTATTTACACTTATATTTTCTACAACTGTTTTTGCCGCTGTTAACCCACCAGAATTAATTGGTAAAGCTGCGATTTCTGTAGATATGGATACTAATGAAATTATTTACACTAAAAACATTGATAATAAGATGTACCCCGCAAGCATAACAAAGCTTATTACAGCCTTGCTACTTGCTGAAAATAAGAAATCAACAGACGTTTTGAACTATACAAAAAATGCAAAAGATCAACCACCTTACTCTTATAACCTAAATGTTCATCCTGTAGCAATCGGTGATACAATGTCCGCTGACAACGTAATGGATGGTCTTCTTCTATATTCTGGAAACGATATTGCCTATATGATTGCAGATAACGTTGGCGGAAATCCAACTGATTTTGCTAAAATGATGAATGACAAAGCTGCCAAGCTCGGAATGACTAACTCTCATTTTATAACTCCAAATGGCTTGGATGATGTAAATGACCAACATTATACAACATCTTATGACTTAACTCTCTTAGGTAGAGCTGCTTATAAAAATGATTGGGTAAAGAAATCTATGGGTAAAAAAACAAGTGTAATAAAATCTGCTAATGGCCCTGAAGCTACTGTTGAAAACAGGAATAAACTTCTTGGCGTAGCTGGTAACGTAGGTGGTAAAACTGGATATACAACAAAGGCTGGAAGATGCCTAGTTTCTGTATATGAACGTAACGGTCGCCATATCATAGGTGTTGTTATGAATTCCGAGTATAACCTACCACAAGATACAAAAGTCTTTGAAGATATGACAAAGCTAATTGACTTTAGTTATGCTGCTAAAAAAGAAGTACTACATAAAAAAGATACTACGATCAAAACAATTTCTGTACCCTATAAGGTTATTCCATTCATAGGACCGGAAAAAACAGTTAATATTCCATTAGAATCAAAAGAAGATGTGACTTTTTATAAAAATGATATCAAACCGATAACTTCCGTTAAAGCTGATAGCATAAATCCATGGAAGCTTGATAAAGATACTTCTGTTGGAACCTTAGATCTAAAACAAAAAGATTCTACAGTGATCTATAAATTGTATCCGATGATTTCAAAATCTACTCTTATCAAAGACAATATAATTATATACGGTGCACTTGCAATTGTACTAATTTTACTTTTAGTATTGATTGTGTATTTAATAACATCTATCAAGGGGCGTAAAAATCGTCGTGGCAGAGGAATGTATTTTAAATAACTATTTGGGCGTCCTAAGGGGCTACATTGATTTTATAATTAATGTGGTCCTTTTTATATTCTTTATAAATAACATTCTTATAATATTTAAAAAAGTTTTCGTTAAAATATTGACATTTATATCGTTATATATTAATATAGAGATATAAAGTATTAGATTACAAATTGATATATAGCTTTGTTTAATATATCAACTAAGACTACAATTTATTAATTTATAAAAAGGAGAACTTTTATGAATACAGATTTTCAACAATATGAAGAAATTTCGGATTTATTAAAAGCAATTGCTCACCCTGTACGGATATGTATTATTAGGGGACTTATGAACAAAGGATGCTGTAATGTTAGCTATATGCAGGATTGCTTAGGCCTTCCTCAATCCACCGTTTCTCAACATCTTCAAAAGCTAAAATCTTTAGGAATTATAAAAGGTGAAAGAAATGGCTTACAAATTAATTATAAAATTTGTAATGAAACCATCATAAACGTAATAAATTCAATATATCCTGATGAGAATTAAATGTACTATAACTAGGTAACTTCAATACACAGATATTAAAATTTGTAGTTATCTAATGAATATAATTTAAGGAGTAAAATTACAGACGATAGAATAATAAAATCTATTTTAATATCGAGTTAATAAATTATGATAAGAATACGAGGGGGAATATATATGACAAAAAAAATATTAGTTGTAGGTGGCGTAGCTGGTGGAGCTTCAGCAGCAGTCAGGCTTAGACGACTAGATGAAAATGCAGAAATAATTATGTTTGAAAGAGATGAATACATTTCTTTTGCAAATTGTGGATTACCTTATTATATCGGTGAGGTGATAAAAGATAGAGACAAACTTGTAGTACAAACACCTGAGAGTATTAAAACTAGATTTAATATAGATGTAAGAAATAACAGTGAAGTAATGTCTATTAACACTGAGAAAAAGACAGTAACAGTTAATAGTAAGGCTCGCGGTACTTATGAAGAAAGCTATGATTATATAGTATTATCTCCTGGAGGAAAAGCAATCAAACCTAATATAGAAGGTATTAACAGTGAAAAAATATTTACTTTAAGAAATATACCAGATACTGATAATATAAAAGCATTTGTTGATAAAAATGGTATTAATACTGCCGTAGTTATTGGTGGTGGTTTTGTTGGTGTGGAAATGGCTGAGAATCTGAAGGATAGAGGACTTAATGTTACTTTAGTAGAAGCAGCTCCTCACTTAATGGCTCCTTTTGATACAGATATAGTTTTAACAATTGAAAAGGAACTTCAAGATAATGGTATTGGAATAATTTTAAATGATGGAGTAAAAGCTTTTAAAGATACTGATAGCAGTGTAGAAATCACATTAAATAGTGGCACAAAATTAAACGCTGATATAGTTATACTCGCAATAGGAGTAACTCCTGATACTAAATTTTTAAAAAATACTGGAATAGAATTCGGACCTAAAGGTCATATAATAGTAAATGAAAAACTGGAAACCTGTGTACCCGGCATATTTGCAGTAGGTGATGCTATTGAAGTTGTAGATTTTGTAAATAAAACAAAAACCGCAATACCACTTGCTGGTCCTGCAAATAAGCAAGGTAGAATTGCAGCAGATAATATAGCAGGCCTAACTACTACTTATAAAGGAACTCAAGGAACTTCTATCATTAAGGTTTTTGACTTAACAGCTGCAAGTACAGGCAATAATGAACGAACTTTAACAAGACTTAATATTCCTTATAAAGTTATATTTGTTCATCCTGTGTCTCATGCTTCATATTACCCTGCCGCTCTTGCAATGACATTAAAACTTATTTTTAGTGAAGATGGTAAAATCCTTGGAGCACAAGGTGTAGGTTATGATGGAGTTGACAAGAGAATAGACGTAATAGCAACAGCTATAAGATTCGGAGGTACGATTTATGATTTAACAGAACTTGAGCTTTCATATGCACCACCTTTCTCATCAGCTAAGGATCCAGTAAATATGGCAGGATATGTTGCAGAAAATGTTCTGGCTGGAAGAATGGATATATTAACCGCTGATCAGTTTATGGCTTATGATAAAGAAAATACTACAGTTTTAGATTTGCGTACTGAAATGGAATTTGGTAACGGACATCTTGAAAATGCTATAAATATTCCTATAGATAGTTTAAGAGAAAGAATAGGTGAACTTGATAAAGATAAAGAAATTCTTGAATACTGTGCAATAGGTCTTAAAGGATATATCGCTTCTAGAATGCTCGCTCCACAAGGATACAAAGTTAAAAACTTAACTGGAGGATATAAGTCAGCTTCAATTTTGAATTTTAAGCCAAATAAACCTGAAGACAATAATAAAACGAAAATTCAGAGTTTAAATTCAAATACAAAAGTTGTAAATGAAGTAGTAGATAAAGGACCTATCAAATTTGATAAAATCCTGGATGCTTGTGGTATTTGTTGCCCAGGGCCTCTAATTAAAGTTAAAGCTGCTGTTGACGAATTAAATGAAGGTCAAATCTTAAAAGTAATAGCTTCTGATCCTGGCTTCTATGAGGACATCAAAGCTTGGTGTAATAAAACAAAAAATGAATTAATGGATTTAACAAAAGAAAAAGGTATGAGTTATGCTATTATAAAAAAAGGCATGAATAATAATGTCATAGTAAATGATTCATGTCCATCTGCTTCCTCTGTTGCAGTGGCGAAAACCAATAAGACTATGGTAGTTTTTAGTGGTGATTTAGATAAAGCCATCGCGGCCTTTATTATTGCAAATGGCGCAGTTGCTATGGGAAGCAAAGTTACTATACTATTTACCTTCTGGGGACTTAATATCATAAGGAAACCTGAAAAAGTATCTGTTAAAAAAGGTTTAATGGATTCAATGTTTGGATTTATGATGCCAAGAGGAAGTAAAAAACTTAAACTCTCACAAATGAACATGATGGGAATGGGAGCTAAAATGATTCGTAAAGTTATGAAAAATAAAAATATAGATTCTCTTGAAGATTTAATAAAATCAGCAATCGATAGTGGAGTAGAAGTAGTTGCCTGTTCAATGTCAATGGATGTTATGGGAATTACTGAAGCGGAACTTATTGACGGAGTAAAAATCGGTGGAGTTGGTTACTACCTAGGTGAAGCTGAAGATTCAAATGTAAATCTATTCATATAACAAAATAAAAAGCACAGGTACTAAAAAAATTAGTATCTGTGCTTTTCTCATATTATGCTATAGCATAAGTATGTTATAGTATAAGTATATATTGCTCCAGATGCTTTCACTTCACCATGTAATTCTAAAATTTAGTTTAATTACAGCTGCTAAAAATCACAAACTCGCTATCGCTCAAACATGTGATTTTCTTAACGCAACTATAATTAAACTAAATTAAGAATTACTATGGTTTGTTCAAACGCATTTTACGCAAAATATACTTTTGTTAACATACTAAAATAAAATTATATTTGAAAAGATTATAGCCTCGCTATCGTTTTAGAATGTGATTCAAATAGGCAAATTAATCTGTCAGGAAAAACCGGGTGAATATAATTCCTATAATTAAAACTATAGCGATTATAATATATAATACGAATAATTCTGCGGTCCCAACGCCGGTGCCCCATGCTCTATTAATATCATCTGTTTTTTTATAGTTTTCTGTTATATCATTTCCTTCTGAATTAAGTAAACTAACACTTACGATGTCAGTTGAAAAGTTATTTGCTTCAGCTTCTTCTACACCTAATTCACTCATAATATTTGATTTTTTATACAAGTCTAAGAATTGAGTGTTGCTTACATTTATTTTTTGCAAAAAACTCTTATCTTGATGATAATATGACCCAATAAAAGACTTAAGCCCATATTCTTTTATTTTACTATCCAAGTTATGACCACATATCGCATAATAAGTTCCTTTTCTTGTTTCAAATTTATAAATTTTAACTACTGACAAATAATCACTAGGACCGTATTCAGCATTGATCAATCTATATCTTCGATTTAAGCCTTTTGATAATTTAGCAAAACCATAAACATCAGGGTCCGAACTATCCTTAAAGAATACGATCAGGTTACCATCTAATTGTTTAGTCTCTAGCACATAAGCATCAACTGAATGTTGTCCATTAGAAGTATATTCTGTAATCGCAGTAGACAATACCCCTTTATCATTAGTAAATTTATATTCGCAGGCATAAATCATATATGAAAAAGTAAGAGTTAAAATAATACATAATAAAGCAGCTATTATTTTTGTCTTTTTAATTTTCTTTAAAAATCTCAATTCTTTAATTGGTGTTTTTTTACTATCACCTATATCAGTACTCATATGCGTCAATATCTCATGACATTTGTCACAAGAGTTCATATGTTCCAGAATAGCCTTATTAGTCTCTTCATTTGTAAGTTTTTCAATGTAATTAGGTAATAAATCCTGAACAATGCTGCAAGATAAATCTACTTTCATTTGGCTCCCTTCATTAGCAGTTTTTGTTTGCTCTATAATAAGTTACTCGTGCCCATGTCTCATTCTTGTTTAATATGTCTCCAATTTCTCTAAAGCTTAACTACCCTGTGAGCCTTAGATACATTACTTCTCTAGATTTTTCATCCAGGTCTTCGAGTTTACCATATAACATTACTTTAGACTCCTTAGCTAAAACTTCATTTTCAACATGCTCCTTAGCCTCAAATTTAAATTCAATTTAATCAAATGGCTGCGAATCAATTCCATTTCTTTTTCGACATTCCTTCAACCATATATGCTTTGCAATTTGGCAAAGCCATACTGACACTTTGCAATCTCCTCTAAAATTCTTGTAGGTTTTTAATGCCTGATAAAAAGTCTCCTGTGCTAATTCTTCAGATAAATTAGAATCATGAGTCATGCAGAACATATATTTATAAACTGTTTGAAAATATTCATTGTAAAGTTGCTCCATATTCTGCATTTAATCACCTCTTCTAATAATAAGTACCTTTAAATAGATTTTCGTTACAATAATAGGAAAATACTTTTAGATTTCTTCTAGTCCGTTTAAATAAAAAGTATATATTGCTCCAGAAATGCGTTCATTTCACGAAATGCGAAAGGTGTATATTAAGTACGAAAATTTTCCGTAGTGACTTGCAATAAGAAACGACAAACTATTAAATTTCATTTAGAAATTCTTCTTTTGCCAATACAAAATTCTCGTGAGCTTCCACAGGACGTGGAAGCTAGCGAACCTGAGCCAGGACGGCGAATGCATAACAATTAATAATTGTTATGTCCCCCCAGAGAACTACCCAGAGGAGAGTGCTAGAGAATTTTATATTCGCAAAATATTAGAATTTCTTAATGAAATTTCTAGTTTAGAGTTCGTTTGCAAGTCACGAAGGAGAACTTCTTTAGACTTAGTTGTTCACAATGCACGCAGGGAATATATCATATCTTTTTAAACTTTATAAAATCAAACTTCCCATCCAAACTAACTAAAGTTATTCCCGCTATTATGACAATGCATCCTATCACTTGCCAAATAGTAACGACTTCACCTAGTATAGCTGCAGCTGCAATTAGACTTATAATAGGCTGTAAATTTATATAAGTCGTAATGACGGTTGCCCCAAGTTCTTTTAGGCAATATACATATAATATATAACCAAAGAAAGAGCAAAAAATTGATAAATACAATAAATTAAATATAACTATAGTAGAAGGTATTTGTAGTTTGTTAAAAAATAGTGAAGGGCTTAAAAATAGCGCTCCCCATATAATCTGATAAGTAGTTATAGTTATAACTTTATAATTTCCTTTAAAATTACTACAGACTATGTTATATATTATCCAAGAAAACACTGCTCCAAGAGCCATGAAGTCTCCTATACTTCCTTTTGAAAATAAGCTTACACGTCCCTTGGCTGCAATTATTATAAAAATCCCAAATAAACTTAATGTAGCACCGCTGATTTTGCCGTAAGTCAATTTTTCTTTATATATTAATCTTTGAGAAAATAGCGTAAACACCGGTATAGATGCAATTAAAATTGCCACATTTGATGCAGAGGTATAAGCTACAGAATAGTTTTCAAATATAAAATATATTGCTATTCCAAAAAGCCCGCCCAATGCAAGTTTTAACTTGTCCTTTTTTAGAACTTTCTCCTCTGGATATTTTACTTTCAATATTATAAATAAAATTATTGCAGCGAGCATAAATCTATAAAATGCTGATAATATAGGATCCATATCATCAACTACAACCTTTATACTTAGATAAGATAAACTCCATATAACCATTAATACAATTGCCATTAAATGAGGCATTTTTTTACTTTTCACTATATCACTCCTCTTTACTAGATATTAAGATAAATAACACGTAATCATGCTAACCTATTCCACTTATTATTTAGTTCCATGTGCCTAATATCATTATATCTCATAACTTCCAAAAATTACACTATAATTATTTAGTTTAAATATCCACGTAGTATATTTAATTATTATGATAATGAATATTATATAGTTTAACCAAGGGTTCAGTATTATTCGAGTATAATTTACACTTTATCTTAAGTTATGCGTTATTATGTCAAAATACGACTTTTGCAATTTACCATTGTTAATAATTCATTTTTAGAGTATCATGGAGTTATATTGAAATTTTGACTATGATTTATGATATTATACGTTCATAATTATTTCAATTAATCGATTAATCAATTAATTATAATTTATGCTCTAATATATGGAGGTGCCAAAGTGAAAAAAGAATTTTCTCTGAGCAACGATAAAGTAATGATAAATTTTACTGCAAAATACTGCAATAGTCCTGAAAAGCTATTAGAAAGCAATGGTTTCAGAAGAGTTTTTAATGCTTATCTTAAGAAGATAAAGAAGAAAAATTCAAATACCTATAAATATTTGATGCAAAATGCAGATACAGGCAATGAGGAATTGGACATTTACATTATACATTTGTTTAAGCTACTATGTGTATTAACTATAAATGAGGTCATAAATTTAAATACTAAATATAGTTCCCTTATAAATACAAAAGATCCTTTTACTGATTTTATAGAAGATTTCTATGGTTTTTGGAGAAAGCTTGAAAGATACACTGTAATTCACAACAATAAAATTAATGAAGGCTTAGAGAAAACAAGCTTTGTTAAGGCTAACAATGATTTTTCAATGCTTATACTTAATTTATACAGAAAAATTAGACAGAATGTTATTGGACGTAACCCTAAGGTTTACAGACAACTGCCTGCAGGTGCCAACGCTGGTATAATTGTTAATAATGTAAATTGGCCTATTCCATATGAATATGACATATTGAAAGACGTGCCCTTTATTGATGCAATAATGCTGGATTTACCTTATATAAGTTATCCTAAAAACAATACCCGCGATGGAATTTTCAATGAATGTTTCGAAAATCCATTAAAAAATTGCTCTATGAACACGGATCATTGGTTTTGTTATCCAGCTAAAATAGGTTGTTTACTTGCATTCATTTATGTTCACAGAGATTTTATGGCTCATGCAATAACTCTTTGTAACTTATTTGAAATGGCTAGAGAAATTGAATATAGGGATGTTAAACCAGATATAGTTTTTGTCTTTGGTGCAAAAGATTGCGCTAATTCTAAAAAATCTCCTATTGAAAAATCTTCACCTATTAAAGCAAGAACAGAATTTTATGACGATATAGAAAATGATATTATGCTTGGCTATATAAGTTATGGCGACGAAATTGATTACTTTGGGTATGTAAAAAAGATGGCCTTAACTCTGCATAACCTAATAATGATTAAACGCGGTGCACTCCCAATTCATGGCGCAATGGTAAACATTATTATGAATAATGGTAACAGTGCAAATGTTGTTATTATGGGTGATAGCGGCGCGGGTAAGTCTGAGTCCTTAGAGGCCTTTAGAAGTTTAAGTGAAGATTATATAAGTGATATGACCATCGTATTTGACGACATGGGCTATTTAACTCTAAACTCCGGAGCAAAACCATTAGCTTTTGGAACTGAAATTGGTGCTTTCGTGAGACTCGATGATTTAGATGCAGGTTATGCTTTTAAAGAAATAGATAGAAGTATATTTATGAATCCTGATAAAATTAACGCACGACTTGTTATGCCTGTAGCAAGCTATAAAGATATTATTAAAGGATATCCTATAGATTTATTTCTCTATGCAAATAATTATGAAGAAGTAAAAGATGGACTTGAAGAAATTACTTTCTTTACAAATCCAATTGATGCCATTGATGTTTGTAAAAAGGGTGCAAGGATGGCAAAGGGTACTACTACAGAACTCGGTTTGGTACATTCATATTTTGCAAATCCTTTTGGACCTGTGCAAAAACAAGAACTAGTAGATGTACTTATAGATAGTTATTTTGACGAATTCTTTAGAACGGGTGTAAAAGTTGGGCAAATTAGAACTTCCCTTGGAGTTGCCGGTCAAGAAAAAGATGGTCCTAAAAACGCAGCTAAAAAATTATTTGATTTAATTATAGAATAAAAAGGAAAAAAGTATATATTACGCGTATTGCAATACGACTAATGCGTTCATTTCGCTAAGAACTACTTATTCAAATGCATTATACGTAATACATACTTTTTTTATGATTCTTATAATTTTGAAATTACTCCACCCCAGTTTGAGGTTTTTTGTAAAATTCACTTACCATATCAAAATTGTTTTTAAGTCTTACTCCATTATTTAATTTAAGTACTCTATCAGTATTTTTAATTATATAATTTTCAAGCTTATCCATATACTCATTTCCTTTTATTGCATTTTGGGTAACCATGGTTAATCCTTTTTCCCAACTAGCTGTTAATTCTGGATTTAGAAGCGTTGGGATAGAATTTTTAACCACATCATAGATAATTTCTCCAAGCAGAGTAGGCATAACCACTTGGGTTTTATTATTAGATTTAATATATTGTATTTTTTCAAGCTTTGTTAAAATTCCTGAACGAGTAGCACTTGTACCAATACCAGATCCTTTTATATGCTCTCTTAATTCTTCATCTTCAATAAGCTTACCTGCATTTTCCATGGCTATAATAATTGAACCCGTAGTAAATCTTTTAGGAGGAGAAGTTTTACCTTCTTTTACAATTAAATCTTCAAGTTGCAGGCTTTGACCTTTTTTTAAAGTACTTAAAAATTTCATATTTGTACTTTCGCTATCATTACTATCATTATCAGGTTTTAAAACTTCTAAATAACCAAGCTCAATACACACTTTATCAGACGTAAAAAATCTTTCCACATCAATCTTTGTTATAACAGAAACTTTGCTATAGACAGCAGGTGGATAAAATATTGAAAGAAACCGTCGTAGCACTAAATCATAAATTTTCTTTTGAACATCTTTTAATGCTGAATAGTTTTGGAGTCCTTCGCCTGTCGGAATAATAGCATAATGATCTGTGACTTTAGTATCATCAACATACTTTGTTTTCGCTATATTACTGTACCATTTTTTTTCTAGAATACGCTCAGCTATGTTTTTAATCTCTGTATTTCCATTTATTTTCGTTAATTTTTTTATATTAATATTTATTTCTTTTGCCACCGCTGTAGTTAATACTCTAGCATCGGTTCTTGGATATGTAAGCATTTTCTTCTCGTATAAGGCTTGAATGTGACTAAGCGTTTGCTCTGGGTTTATTTTAAATTTCTTAGAACATTCATTTTGTATTTCTGCTAAATTAAAGAGTAATGGTGCATTTTTATTTTCTTTCTTCTTAGTAACAGCTTCAACCATAACCTTATCATCCGTACTAGAATCTCTAAGTTCTCCTATTAATTTTTCTGCCGTTTCCTGTGTTTTAAATCCACCCTCATTATAAAGTAGTGACGAGTCAAAATACTTAGATCCTTCTACCGCTTTCCATTCTCCATCATAACTACATCCTTCACCTACTTTAAAACTTCCAATGATCTTATAAAAGGGAGTAACAATAAACTCTCTAACTTCCCTCTCCCGAACAACCACCATTCCAAGCACACACGACATTACACGTCCCACTGCAATGACTATATAGCTTTTTCCAAGATAATTACTTACTGTTTTTCCATAGACTAAACTTAGAAGCCTTGAAAAATTAATTCCCATTAGATAATCCTCTTTTGCTCTTAAATAAGCTGCTTCCGATAAATTATCATATTCACTCAAATCCTTCGCCTCTTTGACACCGCGAATAATTTCTGCCTCAGTTTGTGAATCTATCCATACTCTTCGCTTTTGCTTTTTCGGACTTCCTGCCATTTCGTCTACTAGTCTATATATGTACTCACCTTCTCGCCCTGAATCTGTACAAACATAAACTCTATCAATATCCTCGCGAATTAGTTGGCTCTTTACTATATTAAATTGTTTTTTAACTCCATCTATAACTTCATATTTGTATACCTTGGGTAAAAATGGCAAAGTATTAAGAGACCATTTTTTTAATTTTTCATCGTATTTCTCAGGGTAACTCATAGTAACAAGATGTCCCACACACCATGTGACAACAGCCTTGTCAGATTCTATATATCCATCTAATTTTCTTCCATTTATTTTCAAGGCTTTGGCAAATTCCGCAGCAACACTTGGTTTCTCTGTAATGAATAACGCCTTACTAATAATTACCACTTCACTTTCCATTAAATTAAGTTCTATTCTTATACAACCTTAATAATTGTTTTAACAATTTATTATACCATTTTCTATACACTTAGAGTCATGAAAATGATGATTTAACTATCATAAAATCAAAATTTTATAATTTCCCACAATATAAAAAGATTTAAGTTATAATATATCTATAAAGAGTTTATATAGAGAACTAAGGGGGATATACAAATGAAATTTATAGATTTAAGAAGTGATACAGTAACGGAACCTACCCAAAGAATGAGAGACGCTATGTTTACAGCTGAAGTCGGAGATGATGTTTATGGTGATGATCCTACTGTAAATGCTCTCGAAGAATATGCTGCTAAGCTTGTTGGCAAAGAAGCTGCACTATTTGTACCAAGTGGTACTTTTGGAAATCAGCTAGCACTTTTTACACATTGTACTCGCGGTAATGAAGTTATTATTGGTGATGATTGCCACATAGTAATACATGAAGTTGGTGGTTCATCAATAATTGCTGGTGTTCAGCTTAGAACTATAGTTAGCAGTAAGGGAGAATTAGATCCTAAACAAATTACAGCTAGAATTAGAAAAGAGGAAGAAGATATTCATTATCCTAGTACTGGTCTTATATGCATTGAAAATGCGCATTCTTGTGGTAGAGTAATACCACTGTGCACAATGGAGGCAATTTATACCTCGGCAAAAGAACATGATGTGCCCGTTCACTTAGATGGAGCAAGGCTTTTTAATGCTTGTGCCTACCTAGATGTAACAGCACCTGAAGTTACTAAATATTGTGACACTGTGATGTTTTGCTTGTCCAAAGGTCTTTGTGCTCCTATAGGGTCAATGCTTGCTGGTAATAAAAAATTTATTGCTAAGGCAAGAAAAAAAAGAAAAGTAATGGGCGGAGGTTTAAGGCAATCTGGCATTTTAGCTGCAGCTGGACTTGTAGCATTAAAGGAAATGATTCCTCAACTTAAAATAGATCATGAAAATGCTATATTACTAGGCGAAGAATTGTCAAAAATCCCAGGCATAGTAGTAAATAAAGAAGATACCCATATTAATATGGTATACTTTGATATGAAAAAAACCGGATTTAATACAGATAAATTAGTAGAAGAGTTTTACAAGATTGGGATAAAAATTAATGGAGAGGAAGACGGACTAATGCGCTTTGTTACTCACAACTGGGTTTCTGAGAAGGATATTAAATTTGTTATAAACTCAATGAAAGAAATTCTTACTCAAAACTAATTTTTAATTTTATTTTTACATTTAAAAAGATAAAGATCAAAGATATCCTATAGTATAATAAATTAAAAAAAGCATACAATAATGTTAACAGAGGATTTAAAATGGTTGAGCCAAGAGTGCTCGTAGACTGAAATGGTTTTAGAGTATTCGGCCAAAGGTGTGTACGATATCTACTAAGGTTTTTTATATGCCGGAGGGAAGAGTATTATGGGTTCTTAACAGCTGTACATGTGCCCAACTGTATATGTATGGTTCTCCCGGATGTGTAATGTTCGAGCTAAGATGGTATAGGTCGCCGCAGGTTTTATTATGGCATAAGCCTATTTATTACTAGGGGTTAATCTTTAGTCGAGAGATTACTTTTAGCTCCCAAGGTGTTCTATATGGTCGAGTAAAGATGTATATGTGTGCTGTAATGCTTCTTTGTTGTCGGAAGATGATACAGGGGTGTGTAGGTATGTATATGGGTTGTAGCGTAGACTGTTTTGAGTTGTCAAAAAGTCCCTAGGGTTAAAAGGCAAGTTATTAGTTACATAAAAATAAATAACAAGTCCGATAAATTAATATACAGACTTGTTATTTATTCAAATGTAGCTAGTATAATTCTTGCCTTTTTTTATACTAAATTATAAAATTGTGTCACATTCAATATTATTCGCTCATCATTTCTTTATTTTCAATAAAAGGCTCACTAACATCAGTTTGTCCACCCATAGTATCTACCTTTTCCCCATCAACAAGGAACTGCACCTTTGTTATTCCGAGTTCATTATTTAAAACCAAAGTATTTACTATTGAAAATATAAACATATTTTCTCCTGCTGATCCCTCTACTTTTACTTCATTTTTAAAATTAACATATGCAATATTATCCGCAACCTTCACATCTAATATTTCTAAGTCCACAGGCAATGTAGCATATACTTTTGCTGCACCTTCGCTTTTTGTACTTGGTCCTTTAACTAATTCTGCAACAATAGACTCAGCAGTAGGCTTCTCTATATTCCTTTTCTCGCCCACTAAGTACATAGCTTGATCATCACTAAAATACAGAACTACTTCTCCGCTTTCTACTTTGTCCTTTTCTACTTCTTGAGTTTGTACATTACCGCCTACTGTAACATTTTCCTTTGTCTCTTCTGCTGCTTTTTTTGAATTATCCTCTTTTGGAACATCTGTTTTTCCACAAGCAACCAATGTAACCAATAATAAACTACATAATATCACTGAAATAAATTTCTTCATTTTTGTCACCTTCCTAATAAAGTTTTATATTAATAATTAATATAACCGAAAAATAAATCTTAATCTTACTGATAATTATATCATATATTATAACCATATGTGGAAATCTTTATTAAAATTTCTATTCCCCTTATAATGCCTTATAATCTGCTAATACTAGGTCGTGTAGCTTATACTAGTTGTCCAAATGGCACATACCATTTAGAATATCTATTCCCATCCCCATCTCTATATGTGCCTGACTTATCCTTAACCATAACTGTTGCGTTTTTATTTATTTTATAAATGAACCCATTATATTTTTTACCTTCCTTCACAAAGCTTACCTTTTGGCCTGTTACTATTCCATATTTTTCTGAACTTATCTCCTTTTGACTTGGCAATTGATGATACACTTCTGTATGAGCAAACATGTTATTAACCATAGTTTTAAATCTAAGCTTTTTACAGCTAGATTGCTTATAAAGATGTAACTCGATTAAATGGCATAATTCATGCTCAAATACTATTTGGAATGCCTCTAAGGAATCTATCGTATTTATACCTGATACTATTTTGTCTCTTTCTACCTTATAATATTGGAAAAAGAATTTTATGCCCATTCTAATTTCATAACTTTCTTCTTCTTCATGTAATAGCTTTATTTTTCTACTATATATAGTTTTTCCCGCAGCTGACGTCATCCTTGTGGATAAGGAAAAGATTAAGCTTCCCTTGAAGCTTCTACTAAAGTAGTCCTGAAAAAATTCCTCATCATATAAATCGAATAAAATTTTCAGGTCCTCATTTGACATACATTGTATGTTTCCTGTTTTCACATTTTTAGATTTAATGATAAATTTATTTCTTATAGTATTCCTTTTTTTAACTATTTGTTCTTTATTGTATTTTAAATTTTTTATATTCTCTACTATCATTCAACTTACTTCCTTATGCTTAGGTGCTTTAAAAAAATAACAAGTCAGTAACTTTGACTTGTTATTTCTTTGATGCCTATTACTTACAAACTCTTAATTTTAAACAGTTTTTAAAATAGCAGTATGGATTATAAAATCAAGTGTATCTTTAGAATCCTTCGATTCATTCTTTAAACCATCAATAAAATCCTTCTGAATTTTAATTATATCAATATTTTTAAATTGAAATTTTTCTTCGATTTCATTAATTTTCTTTTCAATATTTTCTTTATGAAAAGATAGTGCTATATTTCTTTTAATAGATAATTTAAATAGCAACAACAAATTAAGATATTCTTCTTTGTTAATTTCTAAATCATCCTTCCCTAATGCTTTGTTTAAAAACTCTAAAGATTTGTTTAATTGGTTAGTATACATCTTAATGTCTTCAGTACCTATGATAAATGCAAGTATTGCTTTCAAAGTATATTTTATATTGGTATCAATGCTGTCTTCAGCATTGATACCAAAGGCCCCGCTAGCAAATTGATTAGATGCTAAAACTCTTAATAACTCTTTTCTTTTAAAATTAGAATATTTATTCTTATCTTCTATTAGTTTTGATATGTCTTTATAATAAAATGCTGTTGATTCAGACTCCTCATCTAAATTATTATAAGAAAGTTCTAACTTTTTTGTAATTTTAGCAGGTATAATTTTCCTAATTATTATACCTAGTATTGGATCTTCCATCTCTTCATAAAGAATAAAAGAAGTTTCTTTGCAAATTATACCAACCTTTTTAGAAATTTCAACAATCTTATTATTCATTGCGTCTCGTAGTTCCCCACGTTCATATTTAACTCTATGTTGAAGAGACTCTATACGCTTTTTGTACCATATTTTTTCAATAAGATTAACATTTTCTTCTAGTTCAAGGTCATTTAGCATAATTATTCTTTGAATTCTACCCTTTCCAACTTTTCCTTTTAATGTTACAACTCCGCCCACTTCTCCGTTAATTTTAGCAAAAATTGAAAATGGCTCTTTATCATACATATATTGAATAGTTCTTGGATATGTTGTTTCTACATTCATTTTACCCCAATCAATTTCAATATCAGTAATTTGAGGATTTTTAATCCTATTAAATTGTTTAAGCACCTTATCTTCGATTCGTTCCCCAGCGTAAATAATTTCTGCGGCTCCATAAGAAATACGTGCTAATTTATTTATAAAATAGCTGTTTACAGAAGTGTCTATTCCAAAAGGAAATATTCGGCTTTCTTTAATATTTTCTTCTACAAACGTTAATATTTCTTTTTCATTTTCAACCAAATCATCTGTAAATAAAAATATTATGTTTTCCTCTTTATCACTTTTTCCAAGTAGTGCATACTTTATTGCATCAAAAATTACTGCATCTTCTTCTGCTTTAAGTTCTTCAATCCATTTGCTAGCATTTCTTAAATTCTCTTCATTAAAATCAACCTTTACAGATTCAGAGAAGTAATAAAGTGCATCTCCAAAAGCTGCAATATTAAAGGTATCTCCTACTGCTAAATTTCTTAAACATAGCTGAAGTGCATTTTTACCTTCTGTTAACTTATCACCATCCATTGACTGTGATACATCTAAAAGGAATATGTAGTTTTCTCCTACTACATTTTGTTCTATTTCAATCTCAGGAATAAATCTTAAATATAAAATTCCTTTATCGTCTCTAGGATAATCATATATCATTCCTGTAGTTTCTAATTTTTCTTGTTCTTCTAGTATAATTTCCAAATCTTTATCCATTTTTTGATTTTTTCCATCTAAAGTTACTTTATATAGATTGTTTTCTTCATATTCAATCTTTAATTTATTAGAAGAACACTTAAATTCTAATTTTGTTAAAGATTCAACCAGCAAACTTAAAGTAAATTTGTACTTACACTCTTTATTATTGCTACCAACTTCATTTGAAAGTAATGTACTATTTTCAGAAATATTAATTGGCGTTATTATAGCTGGAATAATTAATTTTAAGTTTCTATTTTCATAACCAAGTTCTTCAACATAAGACACTTTAATTTTTACAACCTCATTAGGAATTATCTTTCCAATAACTATTTTCAGTATATTATCACTAAATTCTTCCAGAAGTAAAGTTTTATTATCATTATCTTTAAAATTTTCATATATCTTATTTGCTTCTTCCTTCTCTTGTATTAACCCCTTTATAGTCCTCCCACCGAGCACTGCTTCAAAACCTGAAATAGCTGCTCCCTCTGGAATTGGGAAAGTATAAATTGCTTCTACATCATTCGTGCCTTTATTCTCATATACATGATCAATAGTATATTCAGCGAACTCCCCACACAAATTTCCTCGTATATTAACTTCTTTTAAAACTATGTTATCCTTCAACTCTTTTTTATGTTTACTACCGCTAATTGACATTGTATCCCTCCTGATTTAATATACCAAAAACTTTACAAAGTAATAAGATATTATACTCATATTTTATCATTAATCTGAGAATTAGTCTCTGAATTTTTTGCAAAAAATTTAATATTAAGCTAGAGTACCTCTTTTATAATTCTTAGAGCATTTTTATAAAATATTTTTTCAATCTCATCATCACTAAAATTATTTTTACTTAACGCTATTGATAGTTTTTCTATTTCACCAATGTTTTTAATTTCCAGTCCAATGTTACTTATTCCATCGAAATCAGTTCCAATAGATATGCAGTTTATGCCACCTACATTTTTTATATGAGCTATATGGGAAACCATATCTTCTATCCTACTTAACTCATTATGTCCTAGAAAATGATTTTCAAAATTGATTCCCATTATTCCACCGCTAGTCGCTAGAACTTTTATCATATCATCAGTTAAATTTCTAGGGTGATTACTTAATGCTCTTGCGTTAGAATGCGATGCTACAAATGGTTTTTTAGATTGCTTTGCTACATCGTAAAACCCACCATCAGATAGATGAGAAACATCGATAATCATCCCCAGCGTATTCATCTCGCATACTACCTCACGCCCGAAACTCGTTAGCCCCTTTTTCCTATCTCCCTCATTTATGTTAGGAAAACCTATTTCATTAGGAAAATTCCAAGTAAGGGTTATAAGCCTTACTCCTAGCCTATAAAAGTTTCTTAATTGTTCGATTTTCCCTTTAAGCACTCCACCCTCTTCAATAGTTAAGAATGCTGAAATTAAGCCTTTATTCATATTATCCATAAGGTCATTATAATTTGTAGCGAGGGTAATATCATTACTATTTTTGCCCATTTCTTCATAAAACTTATCTACCATTAGCAAGCAATATTCTAAGGGATCCTGTGCCTTATCTAGCTCTATAAACAGCGCAAAAAACTGTGCAATTGACTTTGCCTTTTTCAATTTACAGATATCCACACATAAATTATTTTCTTTTAACGTTAATTCCTGTCTTTTGTCCATAAGCTTCATGATTGTATCGCAATGAAAATCTATTATCATTAATGTACCGCCTTTCATAAGTAATAAATATAATTGAAGAAAATATAATTATCGCTAAAGATACTAGCATACTCACTTGTTATTTGTTTTTATGTATCTTATAATAAGTAAATGTTGTAATTTTAATTTAAGTCCAATCGAAAGGGGAAATTTTTGAATGAGAAATTGTATAGTAGCACAATCAGGTGGTCCAACTTCTGTAATAAATTCTAGTGCTATTGGAGTGCTAGACGCCAATATTAACTCCCACTATTATGATAATGTTTATGCTGGAATAAATGGAATACAAGGTATTTTAAATAGCCATATTGTAAACCTATCCAAGCTTCCATATGATGAGGTTAAAGGATTAAAATATACTCCCTCCTCTGGTCTCGGTTCTTGCAGGTATAAATTGAAATCATTTGAGGAAAACACTGAAGAATACACTAAAATTTTCGAAATATTAGAAGAATACGAAATTAAAACCTTCTTCTACATAGGCGGTAATGATTCACAAGATACCGTACATAAATTTAGTATTTACGCAAAGAATCATAATAAAGATGTAAAGTTTATTGGAATTCCTAAAACTATAGATAATGACCTACCAATTATGGATCATACCCCTGGTTTTGGAAGTGCCGCTAAACTAATTGCCACATCAGTACTAGAGAACTTCCTAGATGCCAGTGTGTATCCTGCAAAAGGAGTCTTCATACTTGAAACTATGGGACGCGATACTGGATGGCTCGCTGCTAGTGCTTGTATTGCAACTATTAACGGTAAACCTGCTGCAGATTTCATATATCTACCCGAAGTAGCTTTTGATACAGATAAATTTTTGAAAAATGTACGTCAAAAGCTTACTGAAAAAAATCATGTTTTCGTAGTAGTATCTGAGGGCATCAGGACTAAAGAAGGCAAATTCTTAGGTGAAATAGGGACAACTGGCCTTGATAAATTTGGTCATGCACAGCTCGGTGGCGTTTGTGCCTACCTTAAGGATTCAATTTTAAATTCTAATACGGCTGAAAAGGTTAGAGTTTTAGAACTTTCTACAATTCAACGCTGCTCTATGCACTGTGCGTCTCAAACTGATATTGATGAAGCATATGAAGTAGGAAAAGCCGCTGCTATTTATTCTATTGACGGAATAAGTGGAAACATGATAGGTATAAAAAGACTTTCAAACTCACCTTATACCACTGAAACTTTTGTACTTGACACTGTAGAGGTTGCTAATAACATTAAATACTTCCCTAAGCAGTGGATAAATGCAGAAGGAAATAATGTAACCCGTGAAGCCTATGAATATACCTTACCCTTAATAATGGGTGAACCAAAAATATCAATAGAGAACGGACTTCCAAAATACACATTTCTACAAGAACCCTTTAAACTCTAGAGTTAAAGCACCTGGTAATCCCAGGTGCTTTTAATTATTTATGATTTATTATAGCACATATGGAAAACTTTGTATATCAATCTTTTAGTAATCCTGGTAGCCTATTTCTACATTAATTCACTTATGTTATTTTTCAAGTTAATCTAAGTTTAAAACTCTATGCATATTGTTGACATAAAATGCACATTGTTAGGGGCATGAAATAAATAACACGTCAAAGATGCGACGGATATTTCGCGAAAGACTAGAATGCAGGTTATGTTGATAGTTATACTATCAGCAGATTCTGAAGACGAAGTATTTCGCGAAATAGACTAGTATACTGACTTGTTATTTACTTGAATGTCCCTTATAATATTATATAGAGCATTATTGCCATTGTATCAAAATAATTCATTAATTTACTTTTTAGGACTTGTACCACAACATTAATATACATATTACATTTAAACTCAGGTATATGTACTCACCTATCATCCTGTAGGATGCGAGGTTTTTTTAATATGTGCCTTGTAAATAGCAAAAATTAAACAATAGGAGTGAGAAAAATGGATACTAAAAAAGTAAGAACAAGATTTGCCCCAAGCCCAACTGGAAGAATGCATGTTGGTAATTTAAGAACTGCACTATATGCTTACTTAATAGCTAAGCATGAAGATGGAGATTTTGTACTAAGAATAGAGGATACTGATCAAGAAAGGCAAGTAGAAGGTGCTGTTCAAATAATATATAATACATTAAAGCTTACAGGTCTACGTCACGATGAGGGCCCAGATCTCGGTGGAAATTATGGCCCATATGTACAAAGCGAAAGACGAGATATCTATATTAAGTACGCAAAACAATTAATAGATAGCGGTGACGCTTATTACTGTTTCTGCACAAAAGAAAGACTAGATAACTTAAGGACTGAAGTAGAAGCAAATAAAGGTACTTTCAGATATGATAAACATTGCGTAAATCTTTCAAAAGAAGAAGTAGCAAGTAACTTATCTAAGGGCTTACCATACGTAATAAGGCAAAATAATCCCTCAGAAGGTTTCACATCTTTTAAAGATGCAATATATGGCTCAATTTCAGTAAGTAACTCAGAGCTAGATGATATGATTTTAATAAAAACTGATGGTCTTCCTACTTATAACTTTGCAAACGTAGTTGATGACCATTTAATGGACATTACACACGTTGTTCGTGGAAACGAGTATTTATCCTCATCACCAAAATATAATCGTCTATACGAGGTTTTTGGATGGGATGTGCCAATTTACGTACATTGTCCACTTATTACAAATGAAGAACATCAAAAACTTAGTAAGAGATGTGGTCATTCATCATTTGAGGATTTATTAGAATCAGGATATTTGATGGAAACAATAGTTAACTTCATCGCCCTACTTGGTTGGAATCCTGGTACCAACGAAGAAATCTTTACTCTAGATGAATTAGTAAAAGCCTTTGACTACAGAAAAATGAATAAGTCTCCAGCAGTTTTTGATACTACAAAACTAAAATGGATGAATGGAGAATATATTAAAAAGTTACCACTTGAAAAATTCCATGAAATGGCTATGCCTTATTACAAAGAAATGATAACAAGCGAGAACATAGATCTTATGCAAATAAGTGCTCTTGTTCAAACAAGAGTGGAGTTATTAACTGACGTTCCAAATCATATTGATTTCATAGAAAATTTACCAGAATATGATATTGATTTATACGTGCACAAGAAAATGAAAACTACGCCTGAAAATTCATTAGAAAATCTTGAAAAAGTACTACCAATACTAGAGAAATTAACTGATTGGTCTGTTGACTCATTACACAATACAATAATGGACTTTATTAAAGTTCTTGAAATTAAAAACGGTCTAATGTTATGGCCAATAAGAACTGCTCTATCTGGTAAAGCTTCATCTCCAGGCGGTGCGTTTGAACTTGGTGAAATACTTGGAAAAGAAGAAAGTTTAAAAAGAATTGTGGTTGGAATTGAAAAACTTAAAGCAAGCCAAAAGTAAAATTAATAAAGATAGAGCTGTATATAGCATACAGCTCTATCTTTTCTTAACTTATAGCTCACAATACTCAATTATCACCTAGCCACCCTCAGCTTCTCAAATCCTATATCATCTAATAAAACTTCACCTTCTACAGTTCTATTAAATATAAAATTAATCGATTCAATTTTCCTATATTAATAGCCAGTGTTACTTCTACTATAACAATTAAAATAGCAGAGATAATTGCTTGCCAACGCTCTAATAAAAATGGATTTTCAAAAATAACAGATAAAGCTATAATAGTACTAATTAAAACAGGGGCTATTCTTTTAGGGAAATGGATTAAAACCTTTAAAACAACTTTAACCAATAGTGTAATCAGCAGTAGTATAATCAGCCCTATTATTATTAAAATACTACAATCTACTACTTTTCCTAGCCCTGTATTTATGTAAGTTCCCATTATCCCAAATATTATTATTGTAGTTATAATTGAGGCTAGCTTTATGTTTATAGTATATTTTTCTAATTTTTTCACGCTAATATTTATACTTTTATATCTTTCGTTAAATTTTCTTTTTATAAAATGTACTATTTTTATAATCATATTTTACCCTTTCTCTATATCCACAATTTAATTTTAAAAAATTATCCAAAAAAATAAGCTAGCAAATCTGCTAGTTATTTTTATTGAAATGTCGTTAAATTAAGATATTTGGCTTTCATTTCCATATTTAAAATAAATTAATGAATTCAGAAATCTCTGGTATTTATTAATTTCAGAGCTAACCTCGTGGCCTCTAAAGAATACCATTGAAATAACTTCCCATAAAAATACCCATCCACCTATATTAAATCCTTGTTGTATGGTACCGAGGAATATATTTTGCTCAACAATTGTACTTAAAAAAACGGACACTGCCAATAAAATAAATGATGATAGTAAATATTTAAATAACCTATGATAATTACTTTTTAAAACTTTAATTTCTTGATGC
This sequence comes from Clostridium sp., assembly GCA_047624165.1. Lineage (GTDB taxonomy): Bacteria > Bacillota > Clostridia > Clostridiales > Clostridiaceae > Clostridium_AD. The sequence continues at coordinate 35,846 of JBLHPD010000011.1, forward strand.
AAATAAAAAGAGTAGTAAGTTTTAATACCGGCAATTAATAATTCTTCTGTATTTACATTTTTTTCTTCTTTAGGTAAGTAAAAGCATATATCCACTCCATGTTTATTAGGAATTTCATCAAAACAGTTTTCTAGAAAAATCGCTAAATCAGGATCCATGTCTCTTTTTTTAAAAGGAGCGCGATCCCAATCATTAAATATATCATTGTACTTATCTAATGCTACCTGTATAACGTAATTTCCTGTACCAATGTTTTTCTCGTAAATCTTATTAAGATAATCATTTCTCTTCGCCTTAGTGGTTGCTTTCTTCCATTTTTTCTTTATAACATTTTCCATTCTATCAACCCTTCATATCTAATTATATATATTTAATTATACAACGCTAATTGAGAATAGCCAAGCATAGCCATTCTAGATAGTTAAGCGATTATTGAAACTATTCATGCTATGCTCTAGTTTACGTCAAAGCCCTCATGTTTAGTCTGTTATTTGCATTTTTTTGAAATATTTTTTTAAATTATAGAATTAAATTTAAGGCGCATGAAAATAAATAACAAGGCAAATACGCTAGTATATTTATTGAATGTGCCAATATACCAGTTTAAAATTTTATCGCCCCAAATTATCATTAAAAAAGTAGCCATTATTATAGATGGACCAAATGGCATTTCTGATCTACCATTTTTATCCTTAAACCTCAATAAATAAACGCCAATGACTCCACCAATTATAAAAGAAAGAAGCATCATTATAAGGCTTAGTTTAAACCCTAAAAACAGGCCACATAGTCCGCAAATCTCTGCATCACCCCAACCCATGCCCTCAACTCCAAGAATAAGCTTTGACATTAAAATTATAAAAGTTATTGTACCTGCGCCGAGTAACCCTCCATAAACATAGGTAGCCACTGGTTGTCCTAAGTAAAAATCCACTCCTAGTAAAGCAATACCTACAACTATAGCAATCCATGTAGTTGTAGTATATACATCCATAGTATCATAATCTATCATAGCTATAACTATTAAAAAAGGTATAAGTATTAAATATTTTAAAAGACTTATATTTAATCCATATTGATAATACGTCAACAAAAAAAGTATGGCTGTAGCGAGTTCTACCAAGGCATATCTACTAGATATCTTCTCACCGCAGCCCCTACATTTACCTCTTAAAAATATCCAACTAAGTACTGGTATAAGATCATAAGGCTTAATATCATTTCCACAGGAGGTACAGTGAGAGGGTGGGTATGCTATACTTTCACCTCTTGGGATTCTGTATATACATACATTTAAAAAACTTCCTATTAATAGGCCTAAAATAAAAATTGTTATAGGGAAAATGCTTTCCATTGTAGGGACCTCCTTAAATTTGGACTTTATATCTAAATACAGTAAATTATTTTTTGTTTATACTAATTTATTTTAATCCAAGTTTCTAACTCTATTGTATTTATTTCCATTATTACTTTACCATATATAAGTAAAAAAAAGTATGTAAAAAAATTAAATGTCCAAAGTTATAATAACTTTGGACATTTATTAAGACCTTAAATAAAATTATTAATGTGCGGCTGCAGGTGCATAAAATCCTGCAGGCGTAGGATATAGCATGTCACTAACAACGGGAATAACATCTGTATTAACAAAAACTTCAACATTATCATTAGTAGAATTTATTCTAACGAAAAATTCACCTTCAACCGCCTTAACATTAGGAATGGATTGAATATAATCTGATATATCCGTGCCTAGAACTGTTGCAGTACTGTAAGTTGATTTAGTTATGTTATCTTCACAAATAAGTGCATTTGTGGCATCAGCAATAACTTTTGCACTAGCAATATCAGCTTTTATTCTAGCATTTCTTTGTATTGTACTAAACTTAGGAACAGAAATTGCCATGATAATTCCAATAATTGAAATTACAATTATAAGCTCAATTAGGGTAAATCCTTTTTTCCTTTTGTTGTCTTTCAGCATTCTTCAATTTCTCCTTTTGTTGTCTGTTTTATTTTAACTACTTGCAAGTTATTAAATAAATAAGTAGCCAATTTATATAAAAAACTATAAACCGGCTACTATAGTTATATAAAGAATATTATCCATATTTTTGAATAATATACCTTACTTAATGTAAAAACAATTTTATTCTTATATTATTTTTACATTAAGTAACAATGAATAAGATGCTCCAAATAATGTGGGATATATTTATAAGTACATATAATATTAAGCACCCATTAATGATAATATTTGCCTGATGAAGTTGTTTTTCTGTGGCTTCTTTCATTCTTTTGGATACAATAAACAATAATACAAATGGAATTACTAGCTTAATTATTATAGATAATAATTTCCTATCGTTTACGAGCGGTGCCATAACAGCATTGATTTCTATAAACATACCTGTAGCTAATAGAAAAATAGTAAATATAATATCTGTTACATTCAATATATATATTGTAATTAACTTCTTCCTTATTAAAACTAAATCACTTGTTTTTATAAGAGAAATAATAAAAGACATGCCACCACCTCTAATTAGAAGTATTGACAATGTCTTTATGTTTTAAACTTGATTGATTTATTGGAACAGGTGGAGTGTAACTTTTCTGACCTGCTTGTACCTGGTAATTTTCTGGGCCTCGGAGGTACTAGAGGGTGACGAAGAATCGCTCTTGCTAAATACCTTTCGACAAGTGACAGTCACTCTTGCGGGTAGCCTGCTGCCCATTTGCTAATGTAAATCTGGCAAATCCCCAGCTTTAATTATGCAAGGAGTTTTTGTACTTTCTCCAACTTGTGCATAATTAGTTAATGGGACTCCGACAATTGCATTTTTGTTTACAGTAGCTTTATATGCAAGAATAAAATGCGTGCTACCTTCATCTACATCAGGCATAGTAATTTCAAATGTACCGGTTTTACTTGATGTTGTTATATTTGAAATAAAAATTGGCTTACCTTCTCCTGATGTTTTGTACAATTTCAGATTAGAAATTATAACATCCTTATCAATTTCCATTTGTATATTGGCATTTCTAATTGATGTTGTAAACTCTACACCAAAACTTCCATTAAAACCTTTTACTATTGTATACGGTGATTTGTTTGTACTAAAAGCTCCATTTATAAACATTCCATGCCTTATGATTGATGTCTCTATTGTTAATATTGGTAAATTGCTATAGATGACTGTTGAATCTTGCACTGCAACCCCTTCATTTCCATATAAATCAGCATAATGAGCAACTTCAACCGTAATTGGTCCATCCGTTAACATGTTTTTATTAGAATTAATTGAACCATCACTTTCTATATTATCAATTGAGCCATTACTTTCTATATCAACAGTAGCCTCATAAGTGTTTTGATCAACTTTAGTAATATTGGCATTTGTGACATATCCATTAATTAAAATTTGAGGATTTCCACTCAACTCTTCTGAAGCAGTAAATGTTGTGGTAAGTGTATTCCCATCCACAGCCAATTTATCATCATTTTCATTGTCAGAGGTAACCTCTAAGCCTACAATCTCAGGTTTGCTATTATCAATTATAAACGGGCCGTATAACCCTTGTGTTGTCCCTTCATTAGTTACAAATTTTGTTGCCATATAATATATGCCATCGTCTTCTGGAAAGCTTATACCTGCAACATCCCCAAAATATGCACTAGCTATTTCTCCAGGTGTTTTTGTATTGCTAGAATATAATTCGTCAGCTGGAATTGCATCATTAATACTATTCTCACTACTATTACCATTATTTATATCACTTGAAATACTAAATTCATGATCTAAATCATTATTATATAAATATTGAGGAACAAAAGCTCCTTGAGTAGGCTGTCCTTCATACCACTCCATATATATTGGATAATACTTTCCTGCTTCAAGGTTTATTCCAGTATATTCTTGGGTCGTGGTAATCGCTTTATCCTTTATTGTTCCTGCTGGAGTTGCTCTAAATTGTGGTGGAGCAATTCTCCAGTCATTTACAAAAACCTCAGTTACACCATTTACTATAATCTGTCCATAAGCTCCATCATCTGAATATGCTCCAAGTAGGTAGCTACCTGTTCTTTTCGGGGAAAAATATCCCCAAATTTTCATTGCCTTCATGGCTGCATTTTTGTCGGGTGAATAACACCTGTTTCCAGTGGCTACATCCAACATAAAAGCAGAACTTGCGGCTCCCTGCGTTTCATATATATCTTTTCCCACTATTGCCCTTTGCTCTAATACTCCATCACTAACTACGGTACCAAAGCTTACATTTCTTTCTGAAGCTGTACCAGCTTTGCCTGCATACACATAATGTTTTGCATTAATGTACCCCTGATTCAATATATCATCTCCATATGCTTCTTTAGTATTAGGTGGAGGTAGATTGATATCGATCATTGATGTATATCCGAACTGCGGAATCGTAGTTAAATCACTTGCTTGCACAAATTTATATTTACTAACAGTTACATCATTAAATGAATAAGAAATTTTAGCTTTTGCATCTGCCGCAAGTTTGACTGCTGGCTTTAATATTTTGTTGCTTTGTTCACCTCCGCTATGCTCATAAGAACTTATCGCTTGATTTGATGAATCCGTTACATTTATTGACATTCCTGTTTCAATTGTAGGAATACTTGTTATAGTTTGTGTAGTATTATTATAACTATTAACAACTGTTACACTTATATCATTATTTCCATCATTAAGAGTAACATTGCTACAAGTATATTCTCCATTACTATCTGTTACTTGATCATTAAGTATTACGTTTCCATTTAATTTCATTTCTGTAATTCTAGTATTTATATCTGTTTGAATTAAAAGATTATTTGTATTAATATCAGGCTTCATTAGCGTTACTAAAGTTAAAGGTACAGTTTCTTTGGTTAATAAGGCTTCATCACTAGCATCAATAGCCTCTACAGATAAACTATATACCTCAGAACTTATATTGTTTTGAACTACTGTAGCTGGTATATTCTCCAGATTATAAATATAATCTTCATCATCTAGCACATAATCTATATTATTCTTATTTGATATTGCTACAGATGAATCTGGTAATGCTTTAATCACTATATCAGAAGGCTTGTCAAGATTAACAAGTAAATTGTAGTTATTATTACTACCATTGTTAGTTAATGTGGCATCCATATCTGGTGTTTGATTATTATAAATATTAATATCTATAGGTGAAAATGATGATGATGGGCTTACATCCTTACCATCAATATCCTTATAATTAACAAAAGATGTACTATTTCCAGAACTATTTTTTCCTAGTACATAATCTCCAGTCGCAGTACCTTTAAGATTTACCCAGAAATTAATTGGTTCTGCCTTGAACACATGGTTAGCTGCATCCAACGTATAGTTTATATTTCCAATATCTCCTGTAATTTCACTATTATTAGTAGTATCTATTTCCAATCCATTTGACTTATCAACAATACTTATTCCAGTTGGAAAAGTTTCCTCAAGTTGTAATCCATATATGGATAGGTCACTTAAAATGGTCTGTGCTATTTTTTCATAAACTTCATTTATATCTTCTATTGAAGTTGCTTCCTTATAATATCCAGCCTGTTTATTACTAGCTATCTCGGATATCCCCTTTAATTTGTTACCAGTGGCACTTTCACTAAATGCAATCATGAAAGGATTTACTGAAGAATCGTTTGCTATAATATCTGCTATAATTTCAGCATACCTATTAGCATTACCGTCTGAATCACTATATCCATTTCCGCCTAAATAGTCTGAACTACTCCTATTATCCCGTATATAGTAATAATTATTGTCCTCATTATTGTAGTAGTAACTATAATTAGTAGGTTCTCCATCTGTTAATAAAACTATAAACTTCTTCTTATCATCATCACTACTACTATCTTTTAACTGCCAATACGCTTTTCTTAAACCGTCTCCAATATTTGTAGCTCCATTGGGAACAATAGCACTAATACTAGACTTAATACCACCAAATTCTGATTGACCTATTAAAGATTTTTTCACATTAGCAGTATCAGAATAATCAATTAATCCTATTCTTACATTGGAATAATTTTTAAACTTATCTACAAAATTATTTGCAGCTCCTATTACAATTTCCATTCTACTTTTTTCTGTTGTTTGTTTCCACGTGTATCTTTTTTGCAAATCCACGTAGTAGTTAGTTGATTTAACCTTTATATACTCTCCAGTGCTATTAGTTTTAAGTTTATAATATTTGTTACTGTACCATATATAATCTTTATTATTCTTACTATAAGAATAATAAGAACCATAATAACTTACACTTCCGTTATAAAATCTAATATAAGCTCCATTAAGGTCTTCTACATAAGAAGTTGTTGCTGCTAAAATACTCTTTCCTCCAATCCCATAATTCATACTACCAGATTTATCAATAACCAATGAAATATCTGCTCCACTTTTATGATACAATGATTCTGGTACTAGCCCTTGTGGAATATCTCTAGGTTGGATTGTGTAGTTTACAGTAAACTCTTCATTTAATCCCCATTGATTTTTTTCCACGCTCTTATTTAAGTCTAGTTTAGAAAATTGATCAGAAGTAGTATCTGTTGTATCATCCTCTATAGTTGATGTATCTTCTTCCCCATCTGTTGCTACTACTTGCCCATCACCTTTTACTATACCTGCAACTACAGTAGCTGTTTTACTTGATTGAGATAACTCTACGTCTTTTGTTCCTGTCTGTTGTTCTACAACTGAATAACGTAGGTCAACATTGTTACCGTTTGGTTTTTTTGTAATTTCACCATCTACTGCTATTACTTTTACTCTATATTTTCGTAATTCTAATTCATTAAACGAATAATACCCCTGTGAATTAGTTAATGTCGAATTCTTAAGAGTACTTCCATTATTCTCTAATTCGTATAACTCCACAGTTACTCCATTTAATGCTGGTTCTTTCCAACTATTATACTCCCATTTACCATTCCCATTTCCATCCTTAAATACATATCCATTTATTTCACCTGTCGTTGCTGCCTCTACTGTAATAGGAACGAAAATACTCAAATTAATTATCATAAAAAAACTTACAACGAAACTTATTAACCTTTTAGAGTTTCTTTTCCAATACATTTTTATACCCCCCTCTCATAAATGTAAAATAAATTTTAATTTATGTTTACTAATTTCATAAGTCATTATATTTTTTATCTATATAATTTACCTTTGCATGATTAATTTGCCTCTTTATTTCTCTGATAAACTTCATTAATAAATACTTTCTCTAGTTTACCTGTTTTATCTAACTCCATAGTTATTTTAATTCTTATTCCTAAAATACATATTATTAGTAGTATCATAAGTAATTTTTCCATCCGCACCTATAAGTTGAATTTCAAGAACAATTCCTGAACATACTTCAAATGGCTTACCATCTATTGGAGTAATTTTAACATAACTAATGTCATTGCATATAACTTTTTCTGCTAACCCTGGAGGAGTGTACCAGAGATACTTACCATCAACCCTATATTTATAAGTATATTGCTGCACAGAATCAGAATTTTCCACTGAAAAAATTATCCCTCCTGCTTCTGTTGCTCCTAATTTTTGTGAAATATATACATTCCCTAAGTTTTTATCACCTATTAAAGTAATATCATTTAATGATGTAATATGTGAGGTCTCCATAGCGCTTTTAGTAAAATAGTCCGTTACCTGCTGCATATCCATCTGAAGCTGTGATTTTATAACTGTACTATTTATAGCTTTTTGATGTGTTAAAAAAAACAGAAAAAATATTGCTAAAAAAATAGTCCCTATCGCTAGCGCCAATATTAATTCTATCAGTGTAAATCCTTTTATTTTTCCCCTTAACTTACACACCTCATCACCTCTAATTTTATGCCTTAATTATTAACTCTCCAGTTAACTAATTTGACTAATCCACCATCAATTGCAATACTTGGGCTGTCTGCATTTTTACCAACTGTTGCAGCTACTTCAATAATTTGGGTACCTGTACTAGTAGTTCCATTAAACACTTTAGAGTAAGTATTTATATAATCCCTTCCTATGGTTTTCAACACATAATTGTCATCATAGGTAAGTATTTTTTGTACATCATGTGTCAATATATTGGGACCATCGTAAATAGCTGTTAAGTTCCCACCTGCAATTATGGTTCCTGTAAAGTCGATTTTTCCTGATAAAATGACATTTTTCTGTGTAATAATAATACCATGTACCTTACTGCCCATTAATGTTAAATCAATAACTTCATCATTAATAGAATCCGGTGTATAAGTTGAATTAGATCCAAGTAAAACCACATTTTTATTTTTATTAATAACTTCTACTTCACTATTATCGTTATCAATAACTTTACTATAGTCAATTGTGTTTAAATTTACCTGTGCCGTTGTATTTGTCTGATAACCAGCTTCTGTTTCTACATTTGCTGTTCCAAATACATCCTTATATACTTTACCCTGTTGATAATCATCATTTAACATGTCAGAAGTACTTCCTATCATTGGTACCCCTAAATGTGTTTGATCTCCCATTTCATATACTAATCTTGCAAAATCATTTTGTTTAGATATTACATCACCCTGTGTTTCAACACCAGTTGTAGCAAGCTCTCCCTCAGATAAAGCCACTCCTGCACTAAATATGAGATTATTAATAGTAATTCCGCTAATTCCGCCTTTATTCAAGATAGTAGGAGATAACTCATTAATTTTTTTAAAATATTCTATTTTATCTATTTTACCTAACTTTAAACCAACTAAGTTAGTTACTGGGTCTTTAAAATTATTAACTAATTCTAATGGATCGTTATAAGGAAAATTTACATTTTCTTCAGCATATTTATTAGCCTCATCGCCTAACGTTCCCGTAGTCTTAGGTATATGTGTAGTATATGCTACGTAATTTCCCTTTATTGACACAGACTCTCCTGTAGGATAAGGATCCTCAGTATTAATATATGCAGTTCCATTTATTATGGCCTCCCCTATATGAATTGAAGATCCACCAGAATCTCCAATATCTTGAATATTAACTATGATACTACTTGATGAGTTATAATTCTTATCCACTCTTCTTAGAGCACCAATATCATTAATTCCATAATACTTGTCAATATTTATATGTGATTTTGTAGCATATAATGATAAATCATTACTAGTATAAACCATACCAGTGCTATCATTATTAGTAAAAACCTTCATAGTACTATCATATTGACCAACAGTTAACTTACAATTTGAAGCATCATTAGTAACTGCACTACTACTATTTCCAATGTATACATTTCCTGCATAAATGTTTTCTTCTACATTAACTGTTTTGTTTTGACCACTTATGTTAAAGCTATTTGTGGTTACAACATTCTTCTTAAATGTAACTCGACTTATATTGCTGTCATCTGAACCAATAGAAATACCACCATTATACTTTGTTTTAATATTCTCACTATTCACATCAGTAATCTCAGGAGGTGTTCCCTTAACAAATACATCTCCATCCACTGTTAAATCGGAATTTATCTGCATATCTCCATCAATAGAAATTGCATTTTTCCAAACAGGATTAATAGAAATTTCTTGTTTCGTAGTTTCAACAAAATATGAATCTTGGTAATTAGGTACACTTATAACTATATCTGCTTTCACTGTCTTTTTATTTGATGCTTGACCATTCATTGGGCTAGTGGAAAACTGTGAAGTAATATTAATCTTCCATTGGTCAGGGGTACCAATGAATCCTTTTTCCTTTCCAGTCACTATAACAGTAGGTAGTTTAGATCCTTCACTCGGATCATAAGAAGATATTATATTATTAGTTAAATCAATATATTCACCATTTTCAAGATAATCCTCATGAGAAGTTATATAGATTGAAATGTAATCTTTATAAGATACTTGAAAAATTTCATTCAGTTTTGCTTTCAGCAAATCTGTATCTAAGGACCCATCCGCTGAATACAAATAATCATAGTCACCTTCAAGAGGCTCTAAATTAGTTGATGAATACTGACTAAATTCTGTCATATAAGTATCGGCATCTTCATTACCTTTCTCTATAGCCTGGGAAATAACTTTTTTCATAATTCCATATACTACATTTACTCCTGAATCCGAGGCATATAAACTTTGTGTTTTTTTACTAGCGGTTAATCTTGCATTGTAATCATACACAGTAAGGGATAATATAGATATCCCTGAAATAGAAAGTACCGCAAAAATAATCAATACTACAATTAACGAAGACCCTCTCTTCTTTTTCAAACTCATATCTACTCCCCCCTTACATGCCCAAACTTATAGAAGTTTTTGTACTATAAACTTTTACCTCATTAGGGCTTTCCCCTTTATAAATATCTACACTAATATCATAAATTCCATTTGTGACATCACCATCTATTGTTTCAATAGATAAATTATCATAAAATTTAATACTACCCGATGAATTTGTGTATGTATTAGCATATTTATTTTCTTGTTTAAAAATATATACTGATAAAGAGGTTGCTGCATTGTTTTCGAAATTGATTTTATGAGGACCATAAT
>JBLHPD010000012.1:0-43444 GCA_047624165.1 Clostridium sp.
AAACTTCAATTCGCTAGACAGCTCTATCTGCTTCGGACATTTTTCACCTATATTTAAAATCATATCAAATGCATCTAAATTATTTAAAGTAATGCCCCTAATTTCTCGCTTAGTAAGCTCCTTTTTTATTTCATTATATTTATATTTCCCACATTTAATTTCTAATGCTGAATTATTTAGTTTACTACATAATTCTACAACTGACACCATATTTTCATAAAGTGGAAGTGCATTTTTAGGTCTTCTACCTCGCCTTGTGCACTTAGTCTCTCCACCCTCGCCCCACAATATAAATGTGTGTATGCCCTCCATAGTTTCTATCCATCCGCCATTTAATATCAATTTTACTTCACCTCTAATAATACTGTTATCATTTTACTGCATACTATACAGTTTACCATATTTTACTGAAAAATTTCACTTTTATATCTTGTTTTGTTATTTTAAATTGTATTTCTTATTTAAATTATCACCAATTAATCTTTTCATCACCTTAGCAGCTTCAATATTAACGTCTTAAGAAAGAGATTTCCTACTAAATTGTCGTTAAAGTTTAATCTTAACATTTTAAAGTAAAGTTATGGGCTTTCTGTTCGAAATATATAATATATAATTTAAAATAATTCCTAAGGAATTCTCCTGTAACTATTTGCTTTATAAAATCCTATGTTTATATCTATTTGAAAGCGAGGCAAACTATGAATAATAATATACTATTAGAATCTGGAACTGGCGAAGTTGAAATACTAGAATTTGTTATAAATTACAAACATTATGCAATTAACATTATAAAAGTGAAAGAAGTTATAAACGCAAATAACCTAACGAGGCTCCCTGATTCCCACCCTGCCATAGCAGGACTTACACTATATAGGGATAAAATAATAACATTAATAGACTTACAATATGTTTTAGAGAAACAACATAAAAATGAAATTAATGCAAAAATTATTATTTGTGAATTTAATAAAATTGAGGTAGCCTTTAGTATTGACGCAATTGTAGGCGTTCATCGCATTAAATGGCAAAAAATAACAAAGCCAGATGATTTATCTATTAATTCCCTAGTTATAGGAAATATCGTTTTAGACGATAAAATAATATTAATGCTAGATTTCGAAAAAATAGTTACTGATATTAGCCCTTCTACGGGAATTAGCGAAGATAAAATCGTTGATATAGCTTATAAAGATAGGTCTAATGTTAAACTTGTTTTAGCTGATGATTCACCTTTAATTAGGAGATTATTAAAGGATACTCTTCTTAAGGCTGGGTTTAATAAATTGAAAATATTTGATGATGGAAAACAAGCTTTAGATTATCTATTAACTTTAGTTGAAATAAAGAAAGAAAATTTTATAGAAGATGTTCATGTACTTATAACTGATATTGAAATGCCACAAATGGATGGTCATACTTTGACAAGAAAAATTAAGGAACATAGCATACTAAAAAACTTACCAGTTATACTGTTCTCCTCATTAATTACAACTGATTTAAAACATAAGGGAGAATCTGTTGGTGCAGATGCACAGCTGAGCAAGCCAGAAATAGGAGAACTCGTAACTTGCATCGATGGATTCACTAATAAAGGGTTCACTAGCGCTTTATCTAGATAATAAAACTCAATACACTATATTAGTGACCATAAATAAGGACAGGCCCTTAAGCCTATCCTTATTTATGTAAAAACAAATTTTACATTACCTCGTCTACTATTTCATTTCCATAGTTATCTAAGCTTTCTTCAAAACATTCAATACTTGCTCTGTATATTGCTCTATTAAAATAATCATTACTATACATACCAAAATCCTTAGCATCATGTTGTATAAGATTCTGTACAATATATATAAGTTGTTTACCATATAAATCCATACAGGCTTCTGGGTTAACTCCTGGCCATGCATTACAACCTACTACTGTTCTTTTATTAAGTGATTTAGAACACTTTGGCACATTGTTATACGCCTCATCATCATTAGGGTAAGCAACAATTTTGTCCAGTGTTCCATGTGGAATACCTTCTATCGCCTTCACCTGAACAGGATATACGTCTGATAAATATGGATCTGATGTTAAATCTAAGATTATAGAATGTTTCTTTAAATATCTCAATAATTCATTACTAACAATATATTCTGTTGCATCACCTCTAGTAGTTGCATCTACTAAAATGTCTGTTTCTTTTAGAATTTTCATCATCTGTTTTTTATTATTAGTTATACTTCTAGGTAGCATCTTAACAAGTACACCTTTAGTTTTGCCTTCAAGTAAAGCTTCAGCCTCTTTATTATTTCCATATTTTCCTGCTAGTCTTGCAGCTGTTAAACCAACTCGTCCCATTCCCATTATACTGACAACTATAGGCTTTCTCTCTTTAATACTTATGTTTTCATAACTTTTCGACAGTTCAGTAAATGCCACATTAATTCCATTTCCTGAAGTTCCCTCATAATTTACAACTATTCTTTCAAGAAAATCATTTCTAATAGAGTCCATAGAAACAGCAAATATGCCTTTTTCTTTAAGCTTTTCTACTCTAGTGGCTCTAGTTTGATAATGGAGCATACTTAATAGTGTACTGCCTTGTTTCATATATTCAATTTCTTCAAACTCTGGTGACCTTAAAACTACAACTATATCTTTTTCATAGCATTGTCTTTTAGATACAAATTGTATTGTCATATTATATTTTAAATAATCTTCGTCTACATAACCTAAAGCCGAGCCATATCCTTCTTCTAGAAATATTTGTGCTTTATCATTTTTGAGTACACCAAAAAAAGATGGTAAAAAATCCCTTTTTTCATTTATTTCTTTATGCATTCTTGGAAAACCTATAGTTTTCAATAATATCATCCCCCTATTATTTGTCTGGTGGAGATAACACTTATTAATTGTTATCTCTCCTCCTATTTCTTTGTACAACAAAAAATTTACCAACCGATAACATCGTTAAGCTATTTACTATTAAATTTTCTTTATATTAGAGAATTAGATATAACAATAAAAGAATTTTTTTGAAATGCTTAAAACCTCGAAAATATTTATCTTTATACTATATTATGGAGCGTTGTAAGACTGCTAGTTACTAAGTTTTTGACAAGTAACAATTCGCATTGTATAATTAAGTTGTTACTTGGTATGATTTCATTATACATTGCAAATTGTAAGTTTGCAATACTATTTTTTAGGAGGTTGCATTTATTATGAAATATTTTTTAGATACGTATATTAAACGCCCAAATTCCGATTTCATTTTAACTATGGATTGCGAAGGATACAATTTCGATAAAAACTTAAAAAGCAATGTAGGGTGCTTGGAAAGGCTATTAAAATTAAACTCAGAAAATAATATATATACTCTTTTATTTATAACTCCATACTTTGCAGAAATGATGAATGAGTTACATCTAATAGAAAAGATAAAAAATAATTATAAAGTTATTTTTGGCCTTCATATTCATCCTAATAATATGCCAGAATGTATAGAGGAATTATGTCCATTTATAAAAAGCGATGAAGATTTAATATCCTACTATTCTTATGATCAGCAAAAACTTATAATACAGCATTGCTTGGAATATATTACAAAACTCGGTATAGAACCTATTGAGGCTTTTCGTGGAGGGTATTTTTCAATAGATGATAATACTGAGAAAATATTATCAGAGATAACCACCATAAAGTATGAATCTCACAATATTTATAGGCCTGAATATAAAGTAACGAAAAATATATTAACGTCTTTACCCGTTTACGCACAAAATGAAAATGAAGAGTTAAGACTTGAATACTTTAAAATTGAAAAGCTTTCAGAAATGCTCAGAAATGGAATTAAGGAAAACAAAAACTTATTTGGAATAACTCATAGTTACTTATTAGATCCAAATGATTTTCATTATAAGCGTGATAATATAAAGCCCGATATTCATGAACGAATGAAGATTTTAATAGACATAATAAATGAAAATAGATAAACCCTTCTCAAAGTGGTTTATCTCTCAATATATTCTTTTATTTTGTAGTAACCCATTTGATGTTAATTTACATTTTTTAGCAATCTTTCATTCTTCCAACTTGCCACTTGCCACGTGAGTGGCACCATTTTTCAATTTCATTATGGCAAAATCCATGGCAGAATTAAGATTAATATTCTTCCCTGCCCCTTGTGCTAAAAACTGACTTCCACCGCCTCTTCCATCAATATGTGACAGGATATCCTTTAATAAATCATTCATATTAATACCTTTAATGTTCTTAGACGCAGCAAAGATTAAGTTTACCTTTTCTTCGTCTTTAACTGCCATTAATGCAATGGTATTCTCATTCAGAGCTAGTTTTGTAGCTATCTTACTTACATATTTTACATCTTCACAATCATATATTTTTTTTATTACTAAATAGCTGCCTATTTTATCTGGATTTTCTATCATAGCTTTTAGTTCAAATGAAGCTATTTGATCACTTATTCGCTTATTTTCATCTAATGTAGCTTTTACCTGCTGCTTTAAATTCTTGATGCTTTTTATAGCCTCTTCTTCGTTACAACTTAAGTATCTGCAAATATCAGACAAAAGCTTATCCTTCTTTAATGCACCCTCTATTGCTCTACTACCTGATACAAACTCGACTCTTGTAGCCTCCTTATGCTTTTCCCATCTATTTATTTTTATCATTCTAAGCTCCTGTGTAGACTTTGGGTGAACTCCACAGCAAGCACTAATATCTAAATCTCCAATTTTAACAATCCTTATTTCTTCATTTGTTTTTGGTAAATCTCTTCTTAAATTTAACTCTTTTAGTTCTGTTTCCTCAGCCATAAAAGATTGAACATTAATATTTTCTCCAATAATCTTATTTGCATATTTTTCAACGGCCATAATTTTTTCTTCTTCTAAATGTCCTTTAATATCTACTGTACTAACATCATTCCCTAAGTGAAAACTTAAAGTATTTGCATTAAATAATTTAAAAAAGCATCCCGAAAGCACGGCTTGACCTAAATGCTGATGCATTCCATCTTGTCTTCTTTCCCAATCTATAGAACACTTTACGCTATGCGTTTTTATAAATTTTTGCTTTGTAACATGATAAACAACTCCATTTTCTTCATAAACCTCAATAACCTGACTACTGTCTATTTTACCCAAATCGCAAAATTGTCCACCACCACCTGGGAAAAATGCTGTTTTATCTAGAACCACATGATAATGCCCATCTTTTTCCTTTATCTCTATAACCTCAGCTGTAAATTCCTTTATATATCCGTCTTCATAATAAAGTTTTTGCATATACTACTTCCTTTTCAACTAATATCTTCATTTTTTTCTTATAATTTTCAAGTATTTTACAGATATTTTTTTAGTATTTTGTCTATTGTTCCATCCCTTTTAAGCTCAGCATATCCATCTTCAAATTGTTGAACGTAGATACCTAAGTCATTCTTTTTGCTAAACCCTAATCTTGTATCAGAATCTTTCTCTTCAAAGCTAAGTTTTTGCTCTACTAATAAATTTCCTAACTTGTTTATTTTCATATAATATTTACTTGAAAAATCATTAATTAAAATAGTACTTACTTGTCGTTTAATTAATTTATTAAACATAGTATCCTCATTTGCATTTTGAATCTTGTTTATTTTATTATCATCATTGAATTTTTTGCCATAGTTATAACCTTTTATAACACCAATGTTATATTTATATAGATCATTAAAATTATTAATTGTAACATCACTATCTTTTCTTGTGATAAAAATGTATTTTTCTATATCACGATAAGGCCTCGTAAAGTTTAAAAATTCTTCTCTTTCACTATTATACGATATTGTAGGAAGGATATCAGACAAACCCTCCTTAATCATTTTAATAGATGTATTCCATGTAGTTATTTTAAATTCAACTTTTATATTATTTCTCTTATAAATTTCATTTATTATCTCAATATCTACACCACTTAATGATTTGTCTCTCTCATTGTATATAATGAAAGGAGGATATGGACAAGTAGCCACCACTAACTTATCATATGATCTTTGAGTTATATTTCTAGCCAAGCTTAAATAAATATCCTCAAGTTCTACTACTGCACTACTCAATTTTAAAATAGACTTATCTTCCTCATCTATTGAGATTGCAACCTCATCTGTTACTTTAGCAACCTCATTAATATTATTTGTTATATTTTCAACAGAGCTTTTCGCTTGACCAAATTGAGTTTCAATAGATTTAGCACTTTCAGCAATTTTATTTGTTCCTTCAAGAGTTCCATAAGTAATATTCTCTATATCATTTAACCCTATAATTGATCCATTTAATTTTTCAGCTTGCTTTTCAATATCGCCTACCGCATTATCCACTATTTTTTTTGTAGTATTGACAATATTCTGCATTTCTTCAACTGAACTAATTATTTGAGATGTAAAGCTTTGTGTTTGTTCAGAAAGCTTTCTTATTTCTGCTGCTACAACCGAGAACCCTTTTCCCGCTTCTCCCGCTCTTGCTGCTTCTATTGAAGCATTTAAAGCAAGCAAGTTAGTTTGACGTGTTATGTTATTTATTAGTGAAATACGTTCCTTTACGTTATTTGATTGTTTCTCTAAATTATCTGAATATGTTTTTACCTCATGTAACGAATCTTCTAATATATTAAAACCATCTATTGCATTTAGTATTTCACTCTTCTTTTCCTTTATTATTTCATAAGCCATAGATGTTTTTTCATTCATAATTTTAGAATCTGTTGCATTCTCCTTAACATTCCCATTTAAATTATGTATAAATGAATTTAGATTTATTATATTATCTAGTTGCTTGTTATTATTAGTTTTAAGATATTCACTTTTATCATTTATAGACTTCATGGAGGTTGAAATATATTCAACTAAAAATGAAAATTCGCTTAAAAGCATACAAAATTTATCAGAAACTGGCTTTATTTTATTTTTATTCACAGTACTATCTTCGTCGATTAAACTTTCAAAGCCTTCTTTCTTTTTATTTAAAAAATTAGTAATTTTCATATCCTCACCTCTAATTAACTATTTGTTTTAGTAATTCGACAATTGTAGAAATTTTCCTTCTTTTACTCCCCCAAAAATTCTTACACGAAATAATCATTAACTTTATAATAGTTTTTAGAATAATAATATTTTTTTTATTATTCACGTATTTTTCCAAGTAAAATTCAAATACTATAAATGTATGATTATAAATAAAGGAGTGAATTAATATGGAAAAGAATGCAAAACAACACATTCAAGACGTATATCACAAACTTGAAACTTCAAGGACTTGTCTAAATGAAGCCATGAACACAGTAGAAAAAGATGAAAATAGACAACAAATTCAGACTACTCTCAATGCAGTGCAATCTGCATTACAGGCAGCTACTACAACACTTGCAAATTACACTGAGTAGAAAATAAAAAAAATAATTATAGGATAAATAGTTCAAATATTACTATTTATCCTATAATTTTAGTTTTTGTAGCTTCTGTATACAATTTATCCATCTAAAATAGTTTTAATTTTATTATTTATACCATCAACATCTATAGAATTTATTATTTCATCTTTCAATTTATATTTTTTCTTTAGCATCATTATCCTATAAACACTTTCGTCTATCCTTTGCCCGGATATTTCTCCTTTTAATATTGCATTTTTCAGTGCATTAATTACGGCTACTTCATTCTCATAGCCGTGACACACTAAAACAATATCACTTCCTGCCTTTACTGATTTAACAGCAGCTTCAGAAATATTATAATTTTTTACTATAGCCCCCATTGTCATGTCATCAGTGATTATAACACCATTAAAATTAAGATTCATTCTTAAAATATCTGTAATAATTATTTTTGACATGGAAGAGGGATTTTCACTATCTATTTTAGGCAAAAGTATATGAGCAATCATTACAGCATCCGCATTGCTTTTTATTGCTTCTACAAAAGGTATTAGCTCTAAACTCTTTAGCCTTTTCAAATCATTATTTACAGAAGGTAATCCCAAATGGGAATCTACCATGGTATCTCCATGTCCTGGAAAATGTTTCACTACAGGTATAATATTTCCTGATTGAATTCCCTTCATAGTTTGAATTCCTAATCTGCTTACAATATTTACGTTTGATCCAAAAGACCTATCTCCTATAACAGGGTTCTTTGGATTACTATTAACATCAAGAACTGGGGCAAAGTTCATATTAAAGCCAACAGAACCTATTTCATAAGCTATGGTACTACCTATCTTATACGATAATGTCTCATCATTTATTTTCCCTATCGCTCTGCTTGTTGGAAACTTTTGAAACTCCTTAGGCATTCTTGTTACTCTACCACCCTCCTCATCGACGGATAGAAATAACGGTATCTTATTAAATGAATTTTCTTTTTTTAAAGAATTTAGTAGATTAAGTAGTTGACTCACATCTTGAACATTATTTGAAAATAATATAACTCCTCCCACCTTATATTTTTCTAGAAGAGTTTTAGTATTATTATTTAAATCATAGCCCTCAATTCCCACTACAAGCATTTGTCCAATCTTCTCGTCTAAACTCATTTTTTTTATTTGCTCTAAAATCGGATCTATTGGTTTAGGCTCAGGTTTTACCTCTAAGTCTTTATGTTTATTCGCTTTTGCTGATTCTTCCTGTGCTGTATTATTACCCGCACTTGGATTATTGGACTTCTTAATTATATTGCAACCGGACATAATTGGTACAACCAATATTAACATCAAAATTAAACCGGCTTTTTTTAACAATATTACACCCCCTGTCTTTTTAGAAAACATTAATTACATAATATTATAATTACATCTTTTAAACCATTTATTACATTATGATACATATTGTATTAATATTCAATATACAAGCATTATCACTATTTTACTTATTGTACCTATAAAAAGGTAAGAGATAACAAACCTACTTGTTATCTCTTACCTTTCCTATTTATATTAAATTAATAACTATTGATTTGTTTATCACTCAAATACTCCCTTAACCAAAATCTTATTTTCATGGATCATCGTTCTACCCTTAGCTACGACACTACTTATATTATACTCATTTTCATCAACTAAAACAATGTCTGCATCAAACCCAACCTTTAAATATCCTTTTGTTTTAAGTTTTAAGTGTTCTGCAGGATTTGATGTTATTACAGTAATCGCCCTTTCTATACTAATATTTTCATTAATTATAGCATCTCTTACTTCTTTATATAAGGAGGTACATTTTCCAACTTTAAGGCCAATGCATTCCCCTTTATCATCAAAATCTGGAAGGCTTCCTTGACCATCAGATGTAAATGTTATGTTCTTAATATCCACACCACCATCTAGCATAATTCTAAGACCGGTGCTACATTTCACTTCTCCTTCTTCTAAAAATTTTTCTGTAGTACTTGTAGTGAAGTCAACATATCCACCATTTTTTGCATAGTCAATCCCTTTTTCAAATAATGATTTGTTCCTATTTATGTGTGTTGGAATAATCTGTGCTTTCGGTATATCCGTTTCTTTAGCTAGCCTATCTAGGTAATCAAGTTCACTTTTACCATCACCCATATGAACATTTACGATTCCAGCTTTTCCAGATAATATCCCGGCTACTCTTGCATCTGATACTAATTGTATAAACAGTTCAAATGTCGGATGACTTGACCTATGGTCAGACAGAGCTACTTCTCCAACACCAATAATTTTATCAATTAATATGATATCTTCTTGCACATTTTCCATCATAGTCTTAACCGGCATCCTATAAGACCCTGTATATATGAATGTTGATATTCCTTCTTCTTCAAGTGCTCTTGCCTTTGCAAGTAATGCCTTCATGTCTCTACATACACCATCAGTTCCTAAACATCCAACAACTGTAGTTACGCCTGCAGTTATTAACTCTGATAATTTAATTTCTGGAGTTCGAGTTTTAAATCCACCCTCTCCTCCTCCTCCTAAAATATGGACATGTGAATCAATAAATCCTGGAAATACCAATTTACCATAGGCATCTATGACTTTAACTTCTAACCCACAATTTTCAACATTGATCTTATCCTCTATAAGTTCTATCTTATCACCGCATATTAAAATATCTTTCTTCCCTATAAATCGCGGCGAGTATACTTTTCCTCCCTTAATTAAAGTTATCATACCAGTTCCCCTTTCCTATAAATATTCTAATGCATATTTATTCATAAATTAATTATTATTTTATATAGTCTTGTAATAAATAAGGGAGGTACTTCTACCCCCTTATTTAAAATGATTCATCACTTATTGTGTTTGTTGATATATTATCATTTCAAATTCTCTATTTATAGATATTATTAATAACCTATTCCTACAGCTACAAACATTACAATTGAAGATAGTAAGATTAATATACCTTGGAATTTAATTTGGAATTTTGCCCATTTACCCCAATCTAATCTTGCAACGCCTAGCACAGCCATTAAACATCCTGAAGTTGGAACAATTAGATTTGTAAACCCATCACCTAATTGAAAAGCAAGTACTGCAACTTGCTTGCTTACACCTACAATATCTGCAAGTGGTGCCATGAGTGGCATTGTTATAGCTGCCTGGCCTGATCCAGAAACAACAAAGAAGTTAAATACTGATTGGAATATATACATAAGCCATGCATTTAGTCCTGAAGAAAGCCCACTAAGTGTAGCGCCCATACCGTAAAGTATAGTATTTAGAACAGAATCATTTACAGGAGATGAATCTCCTAGCACTAAAATAATACCCTGTGCCATACCAACTACAAGTGCCGCTCCAACTAAGTCTTTTGCTCCTTCTTTGAAGGAAATTGAAATATCATTTACATCCATATTGTTAAGCTTAAATATTACACCAATAATACCAGCAACAAGACCCATGGTGAAAAATATTGTTGCAATTTCTGGAATATAGAATCCGTATTTAGTAACACCATATACAACCCATACAATTCCAAGTACTATTGTAACAAGAACTAATTTATGTCCAAATGTAAAATTAACATCTTTAAAATCTTTTTCTTTGAAATCCTTTCTATAAAAAGCATCTGATTCATATGCCACTGATAACATTGGATTCTTTCTGATTTTTTTTGCATAAATCCATGTATATGCAATACCTATTATTGTGAAGAATACCCATAAAAATATCCTAAACCCTGCACCAGACAAAATAGGTATACCTGCGATACCTTGTGCAATAGCCACACTAAATGGATTCATCCATGATGTAGCAAACCCAATTTGAGTCGCAACATAAGTAATCATAATACCGACTATTGCATCATATCCCATAGCTATTACCAGTGGCACAATAATCATAGCGAAGGGAATTGCTTCTTCCCCCATACCGAATACAGCACCTCCTAGTGAAAATAGTGCAAAAATTACCGGTATAAGTATAACCTCTTTCCCTTTAGTCTTACTTATCATTGAGAGAATACCTGCTTCTACAGCACCTGTTTTTAATATAATTCCAAATGCACCGCCAACTACTAAAATAAATGCTATAACACCTACTGCACTTCCCCACTTATCACCTTTTACAATGCCTTCAAATACATAGTTAAGAAAACCGACATCTCCACCACTTGCAAAAAGCTTAATTCCCTTTCTTTCTCCATTTGCAAGAAATTTCCCATATTCCTGTACTACCTTAAATGATAACTTATCCCCTTGTTTTACTTCAACAGCCCTAGCCTTACTCTTATTTATTTGCGCTAGTGGTTCTTCTACCCCTTCTTCAATTAATAGCGTATCATCACCTGTAGCGTCAATAATATAATTTTTATTCTCTACCTTAAAAGAAGCTTTTTCCCCGTCCGCAACTTGTACAATTTGTTTATCATTAGCATCGTAAGCTTTATAATTAACCTCAAATCTACCTACTGGCAAAATGTAAGTTAATAAAGCCGCGAGTAGTACAACAAAAAATATGATTACGTAAGTATCCGGCATTTTAAAAGCCCATTTTTCTTTTTTATTTTCTACCATTTTAATTCCCCCTTTAATTTATATATTTTATATAGTAGCAATTTATATGCCAATTTATATTTTCACTAAATTTAGTTAATTACTTATGTAAGTTACTTATAATCAGAATTTTCTTTAATATAAAAGCTTAATGGTGACCATTAAGTATCCATACGATACTAATGGTCACCATTATTTAAACATCTTAAATTCTATTTAACTTTGCTAATACTATTTTTTTACCGAGTTCTGTAAGCTTTGTACCTTTTTTCCCTTTACCCTTTACAATTAAGCCTTTTCTTTCTAACCTTTCTAATCGAGTTCTTACCATTGATTCACTCATATTGAGATTACTTTCTTTACTATCCTCTGCAATCATCTTTCTTCCAACAGTTATGTTTTCATTATTTAATTTATATACATGAATTAGTATATACGTAAGTTCTCTATCTAAAAAATCAATGGTTAAACATTCGCTTTTTTTATCTTTACTGTCATCTTCTCTAATATTCTCTATATTACTATATGAGTTAGATATATCACTTTTAGAATCATAATTTTGAAAAAAATTCATGTCCGGTAATTCGTTTACGGTTATATTATTACTATTTCTAATAGCAAGCATATAGTTAATTGTATTTCTAAGCTCGCGTACATTCCCGTACCAGTCATATTTTTTTAATATTTCAATTACATCAGCATCAATTTTAATTTCCTCTCTACTTTCCATATTTAGAAAACAATTTATCAGTGGCTCTATATCCTCTTTCCGGTCACGTAGAGGAGGAATTTTAAGGTATCCTATTTTTAATCTGTAATATAAATCCTTTCTAAACTGTCCTTCTTCTGTCATTTTAAACAAATTTCCATTAGTAGCTGCTATAACATTCGCATCTACAGGTATTATGCCATTACCGCCGATTCTCATAACTTCTTTCTCTTGAATTACTCTCAGTAACCTAGTTTGAACTTTCAATGAAATATCGCCTATCTCATCTAAAAAAATAGTTCCTCCATTTGCCTGCTCAAATAATCCGGGTTTCCCCCCCTTTTTTGCACCTGTAAATGAGCCATCTTCATACCCAAATAATTCACTTTCAATAAGCTCATCAGATAAGGAACTACAATTTACAGCTAGAAATGGTTCTTTGCTCCGTCTTGAGCTTTTATGTAAAGCACTAGCAAAAAGCTCCTTTCCAGTACCGTTCTCTCCTTCAATTAATATAGTTAAATCTGTCTTAGCTAATTTACTCGCAATATTTTTTGTCTTTTGCATCTTTGAATTATTGCTTATAATATCATCAAATGAATACTTAGCAACCAACCCTTTCGTTATAAGATTTTTTTCTTTATTATTATTTATTCTATCTTGGTATTTTTTGAAAACTGCAACTGTATAATCATTGTCATTTATTTTAAATTTATTAACTGATAAATCTTTTCCCTCTAAATCAAAATTCTTTTCACCAAATTCTGTATTATCCATAAGGTATTCTAAAAGTTTTTTACTATATACTACGTCTTTAAGTCTTTTACCTACTAAATTTTTATTATTTATTTTCAAACTACATTTTAGGTCTTCATTTAATACATTTATTATTCCATCATTATCATATACAACTAACCCTTGCTGAAGTCCATCAATAACGTAATTAAGATGTGAATTCATCTTTATTATGTCATTATTGTACTTTCCTAATTTTTTTGCTATATTAATTATCTTAAAAAGATAATTTTGAGAAAATACGCAAGATTTTTTTTCTAATATATCTAACTTAACCAAAATTTTTATTATTGTAGTAGAATCCATTATTCTTGGTCCTATGTCATAAATTTTTTCTATGAAGTAAGGGACTTTATCTTTTTCACCAGGAGTTATGGCAATTTTTATTTTTTCATTAATTGATGTTATTCCTGGATAATATGGTATACATTTAATATGATCGATCCCTAATTCCTTGAATATTTCTATCATCTCATATGTAGTTTCTTTTACATCATTTGCAAAGAGTACCTCAGTGTTTTCCGGTATTAGGAATATTTCATCTATATGATCATAACTTATAGTTCTTTTGGCAATGATGATATCACACTGCGTATCTAATAATCTTTTTTCAATTAACTCCTGCCTAACAATCTCGCTTGAAACAATTATTAAGTCATTTTTGATTACCTCATTTATTTTTTCCCATTCATCCGTTGCATAGCTTTTTACATATTTTATATCTATGTATTCTCCAAGTTGCGTAAGCAAAGCTATTCTTGTGGATTCAGAACCTGCAACTAAACTTATACCTCGAGTCATATGTATTCCCCCATTTGTAATAAATAATATTTATTACATTATACACCATGTTATAAAAAAAACTATCAAAGTATATCTCTACACTTTGATAGTTTTTCATTATATATATAATGAAATTACTTATGCACCAACACTTATAATAACAAGCTAATCCAGTATTGCACCTGTTTTAAGTATTGAAATCCCTGATTTAGTGTTTTTGGTTTAGTGATATCTGGTTTAGTGCCTTCAACAGATGGTATTTCATTTTCACTACTAACATCTTTAACATATGATATTTTTGCACTTACCGGCTTAATATCCATAGAAACATTAAGATATGAATAATCATCTATGGTTCCATCTGAATATTTCCAGTACCCTTTAGTATCTTTAGTTTTTCTAAAATTTATCTCAAATCCTCTTCCTTTTTCATCAAAGCTATAGCTTTTTATACTATTTGCTGTATTATCCACCAAGTCATAACTAATAAAGTTTTTTACAGGTGAATGTGAAGTAAATACTCCAGAATTTACTGGCACTATATAATCTCCGTATTCATAACCATTAGTCAAATCTTTACTATCATCAATATTAAATTCCTTTGTACCTAGATTTAAGCTATCCCCTTTTACTATATAACTTATGACAACATCTTTAATATTACTCCTCGTAGTTGAAGCATTTTTTAAACTCTTAGATAAATCTACTACAGTAACTCCACCTTTACCCATAACTTCTAAGCTTTTTGTTGCGTTGTTGAATACTAAAGCAGTGTTTTCATCTACACCAAATGTCATATCATATTTGTCTTCTTTATCAAAAGCTGCCTTAACAAGTCTTCCAAGCCTAGCTTTTTTATCGAAATGTTGGTCAATTATTCCAAATCTAAAAAATCCTAATCCCTTTTCAATGTATAAAGGACCATATTCCTGTTGGTCTGAATCTGCATACGTATTGGTAAATCCATCATTTAATGCACCAACACTATCCCCTCCACCTATCATAATCTCACTCATAATAGCTGCACCAGCACTTGTTCCTCCGAGCACTGCTCCATTTTTATATATTTTCCAAATTGAATCCAAAGCTTTTGTGTTGCTTCCGTCGGCATTTAATAAAACCTTTGTAATTCTTGTCTGATCACCCCCAACAAACCATATACCTGTATATCCCTTAATTTCGTCCGATACTTCATTTTCATTTGCATTTTCACTCCATTTAGATTCATCTTCTGGGGTGTTTTTATCATCTTTAAGCGCTAAAGGTATTATTTCAATATTTTCTTCTTTTAATCCGTAATTTACCAAATCTTGTTTAAACGCATTGGAACTGTTTAGATTACTACTTGCTGCAGGAATAATTCCTATTTTAGCATCTTTTATGCCACCTGATAAATCTATGAATTTATTATAAACATCTGCGTTACTACTTCCAAGCGCTCCTCCAATAGCCATAATACTTCCTTTAATATCCATTGGAACTGAAGCTTGTACCATAGTCTTAGCTTTCCAGTTTTCACCATTTACTGTATCTTCCTTAATGCTAACGATTACAGGAACTATACTCATAGATACCTTCAACGCAGAGTATTGGTCTATATTACCATCCGCATACTTCCAATATCCTTCTGTATCTTTAGTTTTTCTAAAAATTATCTCATAACCATCACCTTTTTCATTAAAGCTATAACTTTTTACAGAAGAAGCCCCAGCATTATCAACTAAGTCATAACTCAAAAGATTTTTAATCTGACCATAGGAGGATAATACACCAGTATTTATAGGTGGTGAGAAGTTGTAATATTCATAACCATTTGTAGCATCTTTCTTTGTATCAGGTATAATTTTTTTATTACTAAGATTAAGTGTGTCACCTGGAGTCATATAACTTATAGTTATATCATTCATTGATGGCTTTTCGTTAATCTTATTCATAGTCATTTTTGAATAATCAATTACAGTTAATCCACTTTTACCAACTATTTCCATGGTTTTTGTAGAGTTATTCACTATCATGGCAGTGTTCTCATCTACCCCGTAAGCAAAATCATTTTTATCTCCATTTGCGTAAGCAGAGCTTATTAGTCTACCTATTCTTGCACGCATATCAAAATGTTGGTCCACTATGCCATATCTAAAAAAGCCAAGACCTTCAGTTAAGAATACGCCATCATCATCATTTCCTGTATCTTTGTCTATAATCCCTTTATCAAGCGCACTTGAACTATTTCCCCCTACAATCATAGTATTACTCATTATAGCTGCTCCAGCACTTGTTCCTCCAATTACTGCACCTTTTTTATATATTTCCCAAATCGAACCTAATGCCTTTGTATTGCTACCGTCTTCATTTTTTAATGTGCTCATTATCCTAGTCTGATCTCCACCTACAAACCATATTCCATTTAAATCTTTTATCTTTGCAGATATTTCTTTGTTATTTCCATTTGCAGACCACTTTGCTTCATTAACATCTTTTGTAGTTTTATCATCCTTTACCGCAATAGGAACTATTTCAATATTTTCAGCCTTTACTCCATAACTAATTAGTTCATTCTCAAACTGTTTGCTATAAAAAACAGGTTTTGAGCTTGCTGCCCCTATTATACCTATTTTTGCATTTTCTACGCCTCCAGCTAATTCAATAAACTTATTATAAATATCCTTATTGCTACTTCCCAAAGCTCCACCCACAATAACTAGGCTTCCTTTTATGTCATCCTTATTTACAGAAATGTTGCTTTTAGCTAAAGCTACAGAGTAAGTTGAAAATATCATAATAATTGATAAAATAAACGATAAACACTTCTTGTCCATCAAATCTCCCCCTTATATAATAATTATAGTAATTATTATATATAGCAAAAATTGTGCCAAAGAAATTATAGTTTAAAAACTAAAATTTATACAACTTATAGCCAATTATTCTGTAATTGGTTATTCTATAATGGTTAAATGGTCACCAAATAACCTTTGATTTTCCTTGATAATTGCTTGTGTCACGGGCATTTAATCTTGTAGCAGTGGATCAACTTCAAAGGAGCTTTCAATTTTTTCATTGCTTACTTAATTGCTATTTATCTTAAAACTGCCCTTTCCTAAGTAACTTTTCAAATTCCTCTGGTAATACGGGTGGACTATAATAGTACCCTTGAATTTGGTCGCATTTATTTTCTCTTAAAAAATCAATTTGTTCCTGGGTTTCAGCACCCTCAGCTATAACTATAATGTCTAAACTCTTAGATAAGTTTATAATTGTTTTTGCTATGGTACCGTCATCACTACCTGGATAGTCTTTAACAAATTCCCTATCTATCTTTATCTTATCAAATTTAAATTTTCTTAAATAACTTAATGAAGAATACCCTGTACCAAAATCATCCATTGCAAGCCTTACCCCTATATTATTAATATTATCTAGCTGAGCCATTAAGTTAGGATCATTGTCAAGAAGTAAGCCCTCGGTAATCTCTATTTCTAATGATTCACCTTTTGAATCATACTTCTGTAACACCTCCTGTATAATTTTAAAAACATCTACTCTTTTAAATTGCACAGGAGAAATATTTACTGACATTAAAATAGGTTTGAGATCTTGCTCTCGCCACTTTTTATTTTGCCTTATAGCCTCATCTAATACCCATTCACCAAGCGACAGAATAAATCCTGACTTTTCTGAAATAGGAATGAATCTAACTGGTGATACATTTCCCAGTTCTGGGCTTTCCCATCTTATTAAAGCCTCTGCTCCCACTATTTTACCAGATGCCAAATCCACTTGAGGTTGATACATCAAAAAAATTTCACCTGATTGTAATGCTCCTGTTAATAGATGTTCCATTTTAATATTTCCTAGATATTTTTCCTTAATATCAGTTTTATAAAACTGTACATTACTCTCAACTTCCTCTGCTGCATATATCCTAGCTATATTAGCATTTTCAATTAGAAGTTCTATAGTATCTGAATAATCATCATAACTTGCAACTCCAATAGCCAATTTAGCGTGTATTTTCTGATTTTCAATTAAAAAAGGATTCTTGAATTCATCTAAAATATTATTAACAAACTCTAATATAATGTTCTCATTTTTATTGCATTTCAAAAGAATCATAAATTCATTTTTTCCTGGAGAACCTATAATAAAATCACCTTTCATATAATTTTTTATACTTTTTAGTGTTGTTATTATTAAGCAATCCGCCTTTTTTGAACCTAGACCATCTTTTACAATATCATAATTTGTAATTGTTAATGATACCAAACTATAGTTATAATCCACACTATTAGAGTTTCCATTAATTTCTTCATGGATTAACTTTTTCATTAGTGATAAATTTGGTAGTGACGTAAGCTGATCATAATTTTTCAAAGTATTAATACTTTCTTCTTTTTCTTTTAATAAAGTTAAATCTTCGAAAATACCTACATACTGTATTTCCTTATCATTGTCACCTTTTATCGCAAGTATATTTAACCACTTAGAATAAAGTTTCCCATTTTTCTTTCTGTCCCAGATTTCACCTTGCCAATTTCCATATGCTACTATATCTTCCCACATGCTTTTATAGAATTCCTTGCTATGCTTTCCTGATTTAAAGGCAGAAGTCTTTATGCTTAAAACTTCTTCTTCTTTATACCCCGTAATATTTATAAATGCTTTATTTACATATATAATATGAGTTTCCGCATCTGTAATTAATATAGCTTCCTTTGAATTATCAAAAACATTACCTGCTGCCTTTACTCTTTTTAAAGCTTCTTCCCATTTAAACATTATATAAGTAACCATGATAGAACATAATAATATGATTATGAGGAATATATAACCCATTCCTAAAAAGCCATTAGCCCCTAAACTCTTTATAAAACTAAATTCCTCACTAGGATAGCTAATGATAGTCTTCCAGTATGTGTACCCTGTGCTCTGCGTGAAGTTAGTGTCCTTTTCTTCTCTAATATAAGAAAGTGGATATACTGTATCATAGTAATATATATTTTTTTTATTTTCTAGATGTCCGAATTCATTGTGACTGATAATATCCCAAATATCTTTATTTTCACTTTTAAACGAAATGTGATTTTCATTATTATACATAAAATTCCAATCGTTTTCCCCATCTATACTTCTTAGAAAGTAGCCTTCTGAATTTAATAATTCAATACTAAAATTGCTATTTTGTTTAATGTTCTCATCAATTATATCTAATACATTTTTACCTAAATAGTTAAAAATCAATACACCAAACTTTTCACCATTACCTTTTGATATGGGCACCCCAAAACGTATAGTTGGTTTAATAGGGTCCTCAATTTTACCCTTTTCAGTATTTAAATCAAATTGCGAAATATATATTTCTTTGGGTTTCAAATTTGATGTACCCTTAAAATAATCCTTATCACTTTTATTTTGAAGTTGTTTTTCGGAAGCTATATATGCATTCCCATCATTATAATTTACTCTAGCTATTTCCATGCCATTTATATTTATCACTCTTAACTGATCGTAAATTGTTTTAGTTTTACTAAATTTCACAAACAATTTATTTACCTCAGTAAGCGTCTGCGTTGTAGGATTATTAACATAATCATTAAGTGCGGCTGAATCCTTTATAACTTTCAAATCTGAGGTTACAGAGTTAAAAATAGTTTGGATATTTAATTTATTAATTTTTCCTATGGTAATTTCTCTCTCCATAAGTATTTGCTTGTCCTTTTGAATTTGCCAATTATTAACCAAAAACAATGCTGAAATTAAAATTATCAGTAGTGGCAAAAATATAGTAGCAAAATGCTTCAATGAATTTATTTTTAAATACCAAGCTTTACTTTTATTTTTAATCATTTAGTACCCTCCTTAATGATTAGTATACTATACCACAATAATCGTTATACTATATTTACCATTTGTGGTAACATTCAATATAATTATCTACAAAAACACTAGATGGAACCTATATGGTTAATAAAAAAAATAAACCTTATAGGTTTCATCCTATAAGGTTAATAATAATCTTTTTATTATTTTCTAAATCCTCTGTCGTTTTGTTGTTTTCTTGCTCTTCTGCAATCAACACATCTTTGAGGTTCATTTTCGAATCCTTTTTCTTTGTAGAATTCTTGCTCTCCTTCAGTGAATACGAAGTCTTTAGAACAGTCTTTACAAACTAAAGTTTTATCTGCCATTTTAAACATTCCTCCTTTTTCTAAATATTAAGACCTAACAACCGATTAACAATTATATTCTAAAAAGAGGATATGTTGTTATCTAGTTTAATCTCAGTCTCAACTGCAATTAAACAGTTAATATAGATGTATATTAGCATATACATTAGTAAAACGCAATATATTTTTCATTATTTTTTAACAATTATACTCTTGATTTATTATTAACTTTCCTATCTTACTATTAATTCTAGTTCTTTATAAATACATAATATTTATTCTTTTAATTTTGTAAGCTGATTTCTATCTTCCATTTGAGGTGGTTCTTCCATCCATGTTTAATCATCATTTTTCCACCTTTTTTTGAAAAAGAAAAGGTTCTTTTTATAATTACTGCTAGTTTAATATGTAAATCACCTCTCATGCTAAATGATGTACCTAAAGCATTGAAGCCTAAAGCTGAGCTGGATATTAAACTAATTATATACATCATAAGTTTATCTGAAAAGGGCGGTTTAATTGTATCTGTAGCTTTGCCTGCCCATGTACTTGGAGGTTGAATATCACTTTGTAATAACACAGCACTTAATTCAGTTATAATGTTTTTTGATATTTCTTTACCTTCTATAAAATATGTTTTTACTTCATTTTCTTTCGCAACTTGTGCAAATCCTGTCATCAGTTGCATTCCTAATATGTTATTATCTAGAGCTTCATTAATATAACCAACCTCAATTGTGTTTAATGAGCGTTTCTCAGATAAAATATTATATCCACTCATGTAATTTATGTTTTCAATAAATTCTACATGTTTCGGCATAGTTACAGATGGTGGTTGTGCAAGAACTCCTTTTCCTAATAGATAGTTTGTTGTCATAACATAATATTTATCAGCAATATCATATTCAAGTTTAAATAAATCATGAGTTTCTTTCATATGAGATATAGCTGTAAATACAGAACAATGACCAAGTTTTAATTTCATCATCTGACGAAGAAACATTATATTGAAAATGTCATCAAATAGTGGAGGTTCTTCTCTTAGAATATCTCGTTCATCAAATCCCATCGGAATAACTGCATTTGCTTTATTAAATATATTCACAATATCATTTTTTACATTTAGAATTTCAGTAATATACTCACTTAATATGTTTTGGGCTTCTTTATCAATAGTTTTATCTTTAAATATATTAAATATCATTAAATTTGCTGTTGTAGATTGATAAGCCATCCATATTGTACCTAATTCTGTTGAAGATAATTGTATCTTTGCCTCTGTAGTCATTTATATGCCTCCTTTTTTTTAGTTTTTTAATATTAACACTAAATATAAGCATAATTAATCTCTTATTTTGTAAGTTGATTCCTGTCTTCCATTTGAGGAGGTTCTTCCATCCATTTATGTTTAATCATCATTTTAGCACCTTTTTTTGAATATTCAAATGTATCCTTAGAAATGAGTCCAAGTTTAACAGGCAAATCATTTCTCATGCTAAAAGATGTACCGAGTCCAGTAAAACCTAAAGCTGTGCTAGCTGTTAAACTGTTTATATACATCATCAGTTTATCAGAGAAAGGAGACTGATTAGAATCTGTAGCTTTCCCCGCCCATGCACTAGGAGGTTGAATATCACTTTTTAATAACACACCACTTAATTCAGTAATTATTTTTTTTGATAACTCTTTACCTTCTATGAAGTATTTTTTAACTTCATTTTCTTTTGAAACTTGTGCAAATCCTGTTAATAACTGCATATTAAAAATATGATATTCTATGGCTTCATTAATGTAACCAACCTCTATTGTATTTAATGAGCGTTTCTCAGAAAAAACATTAAATCCACTCATGTAATTTTTGTCTTCAATGAATTCTACTTGTTTTGGCATAGTAACATATGGCGGTCTTGCAAGAACTCCTTTTTCTAATAGGTAGTTTGTTGCCATCATATAATATACATTAGAAACATCGTACTTTAGCTTTAATACATCGTTAACCTCTTTCATATATGACATAGCAGAAAATACAGCAGAATGACCTAAATGTAATTTCGAAATTTGGCGGAGGAACATTACACAGAAAATGTCATCAAATAGAGGCGGTACTTCTCGTACGATATCTCGCTCATCAAATCCCATTGGGATAACTGCTTTTTCACTATTGAATATATTTACAATTTTATTGTTTGTACTTTTTCTTTCAGCAACATAACTAGTTAGCATATTTTTAGCATCCTTATCAATAATTTTATCTTTAAATAAATCACAAGTTATTATTGCTGCTGATATTGTTTGATAACTCATCCATAATGTACCTAATTCTGTTGAAGTTAATTGTATTTTTGCTTCTGTTGTCATTTTAATCCACCCTTCATATTTGATATATATAATTTTAAATACATATTTATAATTTTCTTCATTATATTATGTTTAAATTCACCTTATCTTATACTGTTATAGGGTATTTTCATTATAAAAAATAAAATATGTGGACTTATGAGTGCAATAATCCAAGCATACATTGGCTTTTTATAATGAAGTATTAGCATTGCAAATAGTATATAATTGAACACCAAACTATGCCAAATATTCCATCCGTTATGATGAGTGAAATATCCTAAATTAATACCAATTAATTCTGCTAAAGTGTAAATAGCTACATAGATTGAAATATGGAAAAAGACTTTTGTTATTTTGGTTGGCAAATGAGGAATAAATAGCATTACTGTAGAAGGATATACTGTTATACAAATAAATAAATCAGTAAAGGTGCGATTTAACATTTTTGTTTCATAGAACCATAATGGATTATTATATATTAATAGAATACACGCAACATTACTCAAAATAAAAAAAAGTATAGTGGGATAGTAGTTTTTCCAATTTCTCCAGTCTCCAAACTTATAACAAATAAAAATAGCTAAAGCGGCAAGAAGTATAAAATACATTTTAGCACCTACCTAAGTAAAATAAATTTTATGAGTAAATATCAATAAACATCTATTATTATATCCAAATTTATTCAATTATATAATATTAATTAATATTCTTAATAAAAAACTTTTGATAATTTATCTTGAAATTGGTACAATGTACTATGTAATGGAGTGTTACATATATGCTTACAATTTGAGCTTTTCGCAAAATTAATTATATAAAAGAGGTGTTTTATTTGAAGCAATCTTCATCTGTAAAACAATTAATATTGATCTTACTTTTACCCTTAGGTATTCTACTTACACAACTTTCTAGAATGTTTCCAAATATTATAGAAGAATTTTATTCTTCATTTTTTTATAAAATAATTGCTCATTTTTTAAGCTTAATTACAGGATTTTTACCTTTTTCCCTTGCGGAACTTATAATTGTTTCTTTTGCAGCTTATCTATTATGGTATATTTCAAAAACAATTTTGGACTTATATAAATGCAAAAACAAAAGGTTAAAAATTTTTAAGAATGCTATTTTAAATATACTCGCCACACTGGGACTAATATATTTTTCAGTACAGATTTTGTGGGGATTTAATTATCAAAGACTTACACTAAATAAAATTTTCCAATTAAATGTACGTAAATCATCCACAAATGAACTTGCACAACTCTGTGATCGCCTTGTGAATAGTTCAAATACTCTAAGAGAAAAAATAAATGAAAATCAGTATGGCGTTATGGAACTTCCCTATAGTAAAAACTACATACTAAAAACTGCTCACTTAGGATATGATAAAGCTTCGTTACAATATCCTAAATTAAAAGGTAATTATGGAACCCCTAAGGGTATATTACTCTCAAATCCAATGTGTTATACAGGGATTACAGGCTTTTATTTTCCTTTTACCAACGAAGCAAATATTAATATGGCTGAACCCGATTCTTTCCTTCCATTTACAACTGCTCATGAAATGGCTCATCAAAGAGGATTTGCAAAGGAAGACGAAGCAAACTTTATTTCATATATAGTTTGTATAAATCATCCTGATATAAACTTTCAATATTCTGGAACCCTTGCAGCATTATCTTATTCCTTTAATGCATTACAAAAAAGTGATTCTAAAAAATATAGTGAATTAATTTTGACATGTAACCAAGGTGTACTTAGTGACTTTAGATACAACCAAGAATTTTGGAAAAAGTACTCTGGTCCTGTAGAAAAAATCAATAATAAAATTAATGACACTTATCTTAAATCACAAAATCAACAGTCAGGAATAAAAAGCTACGGTGCAATGGTGGACTTACTCCTTGCTGAGTATAGACAAAAATAATTTTTTAAATATATAGACTTCCTTCTGAAAGTCATTAACATCATATGCAAAAAAAGAATGTAAGTAGATTTGTTTACACATTTCTACTTACATTCCCTTAATTTACAATTCTCTATCTAACTCTTCTTGCTGATAGATAATCATCTCTTGTTAATTGTGATATTTTAACTACATCTCCAGTGCGCGGAGCATGTATATATGAACCATTTCCCACATAAATACCAACGTGATGAGGAGTTCCTGTTCCAAAGAACACCAAATCTCCTGGTTGTAAATTCTCTCGTGATACAAATTCTCCATGAGTTATCTGATCATAGGTAGACCTACCTGTGCTAACTCCAAAATGTTCATATACATATTGAACAAAGCCTGAACAATCAAAGGTATTTGGGCCTGTGGCTGCCCATTCATATGGTGTTCCCATAAAGGTTTCAGCATAAGCTATTACTTCATTTGAACTAACTGTTGAAGTTTGTTTAGGCTTACTTATCTCTTTTATTGGTTCAACATTTGTTGCAACACTTGTTTCATTTTTCACTTCATTGCTTACTTGTCCTCTTGATGGAGTAATTTCTGTAGCTCTTTTAGTAGCTACAGCCGCATCATATTTAGGTGCTTGATTTGATGCCACTTTTACCTGTTTTGGTGCATTTTTTATTTGATCTGTAGTATTACCTAATGATACTTGAGTTTCTGATATTTCATTTTTATACAATTCTTGATCTTTTTCAGCTTGTATTATTAATTCATCTTGTTCTTTTTTCTTTATACTTAGCTTGTCCAATTTATCTTCATTATTAGCTTGCAATGCTAAGACTTTTATTTTGTTGTCGTTAAGGACTTTTTTTCTACTATCAATATTTTTCTTTTTCTCATTTAATTCACTAATAATTTTATTATCATATTCTACAACACTTTTAACATTTTCCACTCTTGAAATAAGGTCTTCTATCCCATTAGAATCAAGTAATATCTCTAAATAACTATCTGCCCCATTCATGTACATGGCTCTCATTCTTTCATTAAATAAAGATTCTTCACCTTTTATATTGTTCTGCGCAACTACTATGTCTTTTGCCGTCTTCTCTATTTTCTTTTCAGTATCAATTATCTCATATTTTGCTTTATCAATTCCTGCATATATACCCTCAATATCCGAGTCTAGCATTTCAATAGATATCTCTAATTTTTCATAATTCTTCTGCACCATAGTATATGAATTCTGTTGCTCACGAAACTGCTTCTTTTGAATATTTAGCTGCTCAGTTAATGTCACTGCTAAAACTGGCATACTTGTTGACATCACTAGCCCAATACTTAGCATTAATGATAATATCCTTACTCTCATTGTTATTCCTCCATATCAAATGTTGTAAAATCATCATATTTTAATTATCTTTCTATAATCTAAAATTACTCATTAAACTTTGTAGTTCCATAGCCATTTCTGTTAAGCTTTCAGCAGCGTTAGCCACTTCTTTCATTAGAGCTGTTTGTTCCTGCGATGCTGCCACTACATTTTCAGCATTTTCTGAAGACTCAGTAGAAATCTTAGCCACATTTCCAATAGCTCCTATCATATTGTGTGTCCCAGCACCTATTTCTTCTGTGACTGCAGAAACATCCTGCATTTGAGAAGCTATATAATTTATATCCTCTAATATCTCTCCAAAAGATTTACCTGCCTGATTTACCATGTCTATACCATCGTTAACTGCAATGGTACCATTATCCATAGCATTAACAGCATTTACTATTTCCTTTTGGATTTCATTTATTAATCCTGATATATTCCCAGCTGCTGATGCAGATTGTTCAGCCAATTTTCTAACCTCATCTGCTACAACCGCAAACCCTCTCCCCTGTTCACCAGCTCTTGCAGCTTCAATCGCTGCATTTAAAGCTAATAAATTTGTCTGCCCAGCAATAGAGGTTATTAATGATACTATACTCCCTATTTCTTTTGATTTATCTCCAAGTATTGACACAGCTTGCGTTGACACAGCTACCTTATCGCTAATATTATTCATTTGTACTATTGCAGAAGATACTACATTATTCCCTTTTTCAGCCCTCTTAGATGCTTCTAGAGAAGTGTTTGTTACTGTTTGTATATTATTTGATATCTGTTCCATACCTGTAAATATTTCTTCTGCAATCTTTGTTGTATCATTAGTCATAACAACCTGCTCCCCACTACCAATGGCTACCTGCCCAATAGCTATAGAAACCTGTTCTGCAGATTGTTGTGTCTGATCAGAGCTTGCTGTAAGTTCCTCTGATGTTGCTATTAATCCTTCTAAACTTCCACTAACTTTTTGGACTAATTCTCTTAAGTTATTAGTCATTTTGTTTAAATTATTTCCCATTGACCCAAGTTCATTCTCACTTCTAACCTTTATAAACTGAGTCAAATCTCCATCTGCAATTGAATGTGAAAGCTCATTTACTTCTTTAACATTCTTAGTAATATACCCACTAAATATACTAACTACCAATGTCACCAATACACAAGCAATTAGAATTATTATAATTATGCTAATCAATAGTTTATTAATTGGAGCGTAAAGTTCCTTTTCTGGGATTGATAACACTAAATTCCAACCCAGCTCTGGTATCTGTTTGTAATATACAAGATTTTTACCATTCTCATCTTCAAAAAAAGATGCGCCCTCTTTATTCTTCAAGATAGCTTGTCCCATCTTTGATATACTTGTATTTTTATCCTCTGTAGCCTTAATTTTCATAACTGATTCTTCAGAAACCCCTGCCAAATATGTTCCGTCTTTTCCGAGTAACACTGCTTTTCCAGTTTGTCCTACTTTAATATTTTTAATATTTTCTTGTATAGTTGTTAAACTCATGTCAGCAGTTACTACACCAATAAATTTTTTATTATCATCATATATTGGTGAAGTAGCGGTTAATATAGTTTTTAGTTTGTCATCATAGTAAGGATCCTGCCAAGCAATATTTTTTTCAGTATTTTTTCCTATAGTATACCAAGAATATGATGGGTAATTATATTCCTCTGTCTCATAATCCTCAGTAACCTTTGTAGACCCGACATCTTTGTATGCATAAGGTCCAAAAAATTTTACATCTTTGTTATATTTATAAGGCTCAAACCAAACTCCCACTCCCAAAGTGTCTTTATTAGTAGAAAGTACTTCTTCTTGAGTTTTTATAATTGTTGCCTTGTTTAATACCAATCTGCTAGTTCCAATAAATTTCCCTAAATCTACTGCTATTTGGGCATGTTTTTGCATATCTTTATCTATTAGATTAATGGTTTCTTGTAACTGATGTTTCATCCTATTTTCAATTTCAGCAGTTATTAGTTTTTTAGAAGTATAGTTAGAAAAAATTCCAATTAATGCTAATGATATTAGAACTACTGGTAAAATGGAAATAAGTATTAAGTTCTTAATGCTTTTAATCTTTGTAAAATTCATATTTTTTTTCATTGTATATTTTGCCATACCCTCACCTCTATTTATTGAATTATGTTACTATTTATAATATCGAATAAATTTCTATTATCTTAATACCAATCTCAGTAATAAACCAACATAGTTATACTTATTTTTCAATTAAACAAAGTAGTTTCTCAGAACTCATCCTTAAAATACTATAAAAAAAACACTAAACTTAAGTTTAGTGGTTGTTTTTATAGTAAATTATATTATGTATTTAAATGAATTCTTATATTCACAAATAAATTCTACCCATCTTGCCTTTATACTATAAAACATAAAAACTCTTTAATAATTTTCTTAAGTTTACCTTTATTCGAAGTTTTTACTTTAGTTTCTTTAGTTTCTTTAGTAATCACACTTGTCCTTATATTATGCTCACTCAAAATCGCTGTTTTTTCATATTTTTCCTTTTTTAATACTTCTAAAATTTCTTTTCTTAAAGCATCCACTGAAATATACCTATCCACGATATTAATTTTAACACACCTTTGTATTATCCTTCTTAAATTCTTATCAATATCAACCTCATAATTTTCGTCCAGAAGTGGCTCTATGCCTGTTGAAGGTGCCTTCCCTTTAACCATAAAGTATAAGAGCATTCCAATCCCGTATATATCTGTTTGCGTGCAACATTTCCCAAGGCCGTATTGCTCTGGCGCCGCATACCCATTAGAACATGCACACATTGTATCTTTCTCGGAGTCACTTTTATAAACTTTTGAAATGCCAAAATCAATTAAAACAACTTTTCCACTCTCAGTTATTATTATGTTGGATGGTTTTATATCTCTATAGATGATAGCTGGATTTTGATTGTGCAAATAGCCTACAATATCGCATAAATCGGATGTAATCTTGCAAGTTTTTTCAGAATGCATCCTACCATTTTCCTTAACATACTCCTTTAAAGTTTGCCCTTCAATGTAGTCTTGTACCATGTATAGATTGTTATTTTCATAAAATATATCAACAATTCTCCGAATACCTGGATGAATTAGATCTTTTAAAATGTTAGCTTCTGTTAAAATACCTATATTTTTTATATCATGTATTACTTCTTTTATTGCCCAGAGGTTTCCAATTCTTTTATTTTTACATAAATAAACGGTGCCCATCCCACCCTTGCCTAGAATTTTTATTACCATATATTTTTCGTCCAATATATCTCCACTATTTAGCATAATTCACCTCTTATATAAATGATTCGTAACTTATCCACCTAATAATATACGTATAACTATCTATTTTTAAGGGTTTTTTCGATTTTTGTCATATATTACCCAATAACAATATATATATATATTGGATATCTAATATTTTTATGTTTAATTTTTATATAATTAGAAAATGCATTTACTATTATTGCTTTACAACAAATAATGTTATCTCAACAAAAGAAAACATAACTCAAAATAATTGTATCAAACTTTCAATGGATTTACCACATGTTTATGCAAAACTTTACAAGTAAAAAATTATATTCATTTACATTATTAAGTACCAATATTAACATCCTGAATATAATAATACTGTAAAGTAAATTGAGGAGATGACAAGTGGTGGCTTACAGTGCTAGAGAATTATTGGCTAGAATAATAAAGTGCGAAGCTGGTGGAGAAGGCGAAAACGGCATGAAAGCAGTTGCCTCTGTAGTTATGAACAGAGTAAATGTAGCCGATGGTGAATATCTTAGGCTAGGTCAAGGAGACATAAGGAATATTATATTTCAAAAAGGACAATTTGATTGTGCAACTTCTGTACTTGGTGGAGTGACTAACCCACAAACAATTTGGTCAAGTCCACCAGAGCAGATACATTTTGATATTGCTGATTGGGCTTTAGCTGGCAATCGATTATATACAACAGGTGCATCCTTATGGTATTTTAATCCCTTTGCACCAGGTTGTCCGTATCTTTTTCCTTTTAATGGCAGTGGAACTTATCAAGTTAGTGTTGCTCAGCATTGCTTTTACAATCCAACAGCACGCTATTTTCTAACTTAATTAAAATCTTTACTAACAAACCATTTAGATGATGATTTAATATAAATTTTTAAGGAGGATATTTTATGTTTATAGTACCACCTAACAATTTTAATCCAAATCCAATGTGGAATACAAATCCTATGTTTTGTCAGCCTCCAATGATGCCTATGCCAAATTTGGATGAACCTTATGATACAAGACAACAACCTATGCCCGGGCCCTCTGCTGGTAACCAGGACTTTGAAATTGCACCTCTCCCTCCCATTGTAAACAATCCGCTCTATACTCAAGGTTGGTTAGCAGAACATGTAGGTAAATATATAAAAATAGAATTTCTAATTGGAACTAATATGTTAATTGACCGGGAAGGCATTTTAAAAGAAGTTGGAATTAGTTATATTGTAATTAAAGAAACTGGTACAAATGATATGGTAATGTGTGACATATACTCTATTAAATTTGTAAGAGTTTTTGATAATCAAGATCTTAAATGTAGAGTTTAAGCTAACAAAAGGACAAAGTCACAATATGCATAGTAATTTAAAATTACAAAAACATATAAATTTAAAACTACAATAAAAAAGAAAAAAGTATATATTACGCGTATTGCAATACGACTAATATATACTTTCTTTTTATTTTATCTTTTCTACTTCACCATATTTTACTCCGAACGTGTCAACAATAACGTTTTTCATCTTTTGATCTTTTGTTGGTTTATCTACATTCCCAGTCTCTACAGAGACTATTTTATCTACCGTTTCCATACCTTCCGTAACCTTACCAAAAGAAGCATAGTCACCATCTAAAGAACTAACATCATTAACCATTATAAAAAATTGTGATCCAGCTGAGTTGTTTTGCTTGTCTACTCTACCCATAGAAATCACTCCTTGTTCATGCTTTAGTGCATTGTCAAACCCATTATTACTAAACTCACCTTTTATTGAATAGCCTGGTCCACCCCCACCTGTTCCGTCAGGATCTCCTCCTTGTATCATAAAATTTGGTATTACTCTATGAAAAATCACTCCATCATAAAATTTACTCTGAACTAGCGAAACAAAATTTCTAACCGTATTAGGTGCAATTTCTGGATATAATTCCACCTTTATAACTCCGCCATCTTCCATTTCTATAGTAACTATTGGATTTTTGTCATTTGCTCCCTTTTCTGTTGCCTTTGGGGTGCCATCAACCTTACTTTGTTCCTTATTAGCACAACCACCTGCAAAAACCACAAAACTTAATATAAATAATATCATTATTTTCTTCAAAAACTTAATTCTTTTCATCTTCTAAACTCTCCTTTGTATTTATTATATAAAGTTAAATCAATATCTCTACTATGCCTTAATTACTTATTCCCAAGATCAGCTGTAATAGCATTTGCCTCTTCTACATTACTACTTGGACCACAAATACTAAATTTACCATTATACTTACTGTCTACTTCACCGAGTCTTATAAGTATCTCATTAAAATTCTTCGATGTATTAAGTGTTCCAGTCACTTCATATTGTCCTGTTTCACTATTTTCATTTTCTATAAAAGCACTATATCCAATAGTTTTGAAAATATTGTTTTTCGCCCATATTCTCTTTAGAATAACTGGCTCCTTTATACCATCAACTTCTATACTGCCAGTAACTTCATAATTTAAAGATAATTTCTTTCTAAATTCTCCGACAAGTTTAATTTCTGTTGATTTTTGAAATTCACTATTATCATCATACATATATCCGCTATAGTTTCTTTCAATGCTCACCGGTCTAAAATATATAAACGATATTATTATAATACCAATAATTGCAATTACTATTGATGCTTTTAAACCCTCTCTATCCATATTCATCACCTCAAATTTAAATTGTTTAATTTAATGATATTTTGATATTTCTCTCTTACCTAATCTATACATAGTATTATAAACTAAGTTATCTTATAATGCATTAAAAAAAACTAAAGAAAAACACTAAATTATGAGATTTTTAGTAATAACTTAAAGGCATTATACTCTAAATACTGGAGAAACTAATTTAGAAAGTATTGATAAATTAATATCTTATAAAATTTAGAAAGGTGGAAATATCTATGGCAAGAAAAGATTCAAAAAACTATAATTTTACTACCCAAGAGCAAATTATTATTAAAAAAAATGATGATGCTAGATTACCAAAACGACTTGGTAGCGATGAAAAAATCCAAGCTGCTTCAAATGGAAGTAAAATCGAATAAACTATTACAATTTTTATGATTAACGTA
Organism: Clostridium sp.; assembly: GCA_047624165.1. Lineage (GTDB taxonomy): Bacteria > Bacillota > Clostridia > Clostridiales > Clostridiaceae > Clostridium_AD. The sequence goes on from JBLHPD010000012.1 coordinate 32,446, forward strand.
ATTGTACCCTAAGATTTGTACTCTCATTCCATATATGGAGTGAGAGTATTTTAATCCATAATTCTATTTCTTTAGTCTAGGTAAAATAAAGTCAATAAACACCCCTGTTCCAACTGCGGTTATAAAACAAGCAGCGCATATAAATAAATACAAAGCTTTTACTATATCGTCAAAGCCCTCACTAGGACTCGTCCTAATCATGTATATATTATATATTCCCATAAGTATAAAAAGAACTGCTGGAATATATTTAACATATTTTTTTCTACCTGCTACTTTATGAATTAAATAAGTTATAAAAATCACTGCAATACATATAGCTACTACCACCAATATAAATTTTATCATTATATCGTCTCCCCTATTATTAAAAATACACTTTAGTGACTTTATATACGACTTATTTCTAAAATGTTATTAAATTTTAAATTTTTCAACTGATTTTATTAATTCTAATGTTAATTCATTTAAATCTCCAGATGAATTTGCAACTTCTGTGGAAGAGCTACTCATTTCCTCAGTAGCTGAAGATATTTCTTGTGAAAAAGCTGAAATTTGTTCTGATACTCTAGAAGTTTCATTAATTTTATTAATAATAATCTCTTTATTATTGTCAATTTTTATTATGTTATTATTTACTTCATTAATCTTAGGTATAATGCTTTCAATATTTTCTACAATTTCTTTAAAAGAGCTAATAGAGGTTTTAATAACTGAAACTTGATTTTGTAAGATTGTATGTGCACTATGAGAACTCAGAGCTACAGCCTCACTTTCCGAGGAAATTCCTTGTAATAAATTATTTATATTTCCTGAAGAATCCTTAGACTGTTCTGCAAGTTTTCTTATTTCTTCTGCAACCACTGAAAAACCTCGTCCTGCCTCTCCAGCTCTAGCTGCTTCTATGGCTGCATTTAATGCTAATAGATTAGTCTGCTCTGCAATATTGTTTATTAAATTTGATATTTGACTTACTTCAGAAATATTACTCTCTAATCCTCCAATTTTATTTTTTATATCTTCGAATGAAATAGCAATACTTGCAATTGAATTCTCAAGCACTATTAATTCTCCATTGCTATGCTTAGCTTTAGTGTTTATTAAATTAGCCGTAGAATTTATTTCTTCAATAGAAACTACCGCTTTATGAAGGTCATCACCAAAATTATTAACTAATCCACTTATATTAAATAATTCTCTAGTCTGAGAATTATTTTTAAGGGCTACTTCTTCTATAGTAGTGGCTACACTTTCTGAAACTGAAGCCATTTCTTCTGATAGAGCTGCTAATGTCTGAGAATGAATCATTACCTTTTCAGACGATATATTTACAGTAGAAATCGCAGTTTTAGTATTTCTCTTGAATTCTTCAATGGACTCTGCAATAGTTTGAATTTCATCTTTGCTATTAACTTTTATAGAAACTGTTAAATCTCCCATTGCCATTTCGTCTAAATTTTCAGTGATTTCTTTTACATTTGAAATTATTTTTTTGGAAAAAACCATACTAATTAAAGTAGAGATTATTAGTGTTACTATACCTGATATAATAACTAAAACAATAATAGCTGTTTTCATATAACTAAACATTTCCACATCTTTGTCAATACCTACTATTGCAATAACCTCACCTGATGAATTTTTAATTGGTGCAAATCCTGAAATAAAAACTCCATATTCGTCCTTTATTGGTTTATCATTGGATAAACTTTTACCATCAAAGGCTTCTAATATTGCACTCTCCGCATCATATTTCTCACCTAATTTAGAAGGATCTTGTATTGTTCCATCTACTAAAAATTGAATATTGTTACTATCTTGTTTTATCATAGTATAAGCATACTTAACTTCTTGTGAACTTTTAAAATCTATTAGTTGACGTTGGATTTCCTTGTACTCCTGACTATCCATGGATTTCTTTTTTATAACTGCTTCTAACTTTTGCACATCAATAGTTTTCACAGCTTCATTTGCAGAATTTTCTACATCACCTCTAATTTTTGAAAAAGCAATGTTAAATACTACGTTAATACCTATGGTCAATATAACCATTGAAATAACAACAATTGTTAAAACCATCCTCAAGATTTTAGAACCTAATTTCAATATAATCCCCCCTATTTTTGTTTACCACAGCTCAAACCACAAAGTATAATTTACGTATTTATTGATTTATTACCTATAATATATTTATTCCATTTTATAATCTTTCTCTCAATTATTATAAATTATAACTACATTTAATTCAATCAACATTACATATTTTTCATTATTTTTCTTTAATTAGACTAAATAACCATATATAACTAAAAATTTGAGTTAAAATAAAGCACCTATGATTACTCATAGATACTTTGTTAATTCATATTTATTTAACTTTCCAAGTTGTTCCTTCCTTAGTATCAAGAAGTTCAATATTCATAGCTATAAACTCATTTCTTATCTCATCTGCTCTTGCCCAATTTTTACTTGACCTTGCGTCTGCTCTTTCAATTATGAGCTTATTTATAAGCTCCTCATCTATATTTGTAGTTTCATTTTCAATTGTCATAAGATCTAATGATAATACTTTATCGAAATCTTCTATTAATATAGCTTTTTCCTTATTATTTAGTTCTTCATCTTTTAAAACATCAAAAAGTACAGTAAGTGCATTTGCTATATTTAAATCATCACTGATATACGATGAGAATTTTTCTTTGTATTCATTTATTTTCTCATTTCCAGTTACATCATTTTTATTTATAGAATTTAAAACAGTGGCAATTCTTTCTTTAAGTTTTTTATAACCTTTTTTAGCATCCTTTAAACTCTCAAAACTAAACACTAACTGTTTTCTATATTTAGATTGAAGACAGAAATATCTATAATCAAGAGGACTATATCCTTCTTCTTCCAGCCTTGATATCGTTAAGAAATCCCCACTAGATTTTGACATCTTACCACTATCTAGCACTAGAAATTCTCCGTGCATCCAGTATTTTACCCATTTATGTCCTAGTGCCCCTTCAGATTGTGCTACTTCATTAGTGTGATGTATAGCAATATGATCTATTCCTCCACAATGAATATCTAAATATTCACCAATATATTTAATAGACATAGCAGAGCATTCTAAATGCCAGCCTGGAAATCCTCTGCCCCATGGTGACTCCCACTGCATAATTTGATTAGAAAACTTAGAATTTGTAAACCATAATACAAAATCAAGTGGATTTTTCTTATTAGGATCTATTTCAATTCTACTTCCTGCTTTCAGGTCATCTATACTAATATTTGCGAGTTTAGTGTAATCCGGGAATTTATCGATTTCAAAATATACATTTCCATTAGAAACATAAGTATATCCTTTTTCTTCAAGTACCTTTATAAGATCTATCATATCTTGTATATGGTCTGTAGCTTTGCATACAATTGTAGGTCTTTTTATATTAAGTTTCGTACAATCTTCGAAGAAAGCATCTTCATAAAATTTAGCGATTTCCCATACAGTTTTATGCTCACGGCTTGCACCCAGGGACATCTTATCTTCGCCTTCATCTCCATCCGATTGGAGATGCCCTACGTCAGTAACATTCATTACATGTTTAACTTTATAATTTACATACTCTAATGATTTTTTAAGTACATCTTCAAAAATATATGTTCTCAAATTACCTATATGTGCATAATTGTAAACTGTAGGTCCACAAGTATACATACCCACCTTACCTTTCGTGTAAGGTACAAACTCATCTTTATTTCTAGTCAAAGTATTATAAACATTAAAACTCAATATATTTCACTCCTTCTTAAATAGTACAATAGTCTCCACGCCGCCGCAGAAACCCACACTAATAATTTAATCTTTGCAAGTATAAATATAAAAAGCTACAGGCATGCTGCAGCTTTAAACTTCAAAGTATAAACAACAATAATTGATTTTATTGGCCCCTATATTCCTTTTCAATACCAAATGAATATTAATTGTTTTACTTCCTAAAACAATTAATATATATATATATAAATTCTAACATAATATTAAGATAATGCAATAATATATCACAATATTATTGCATTTTAAATTATTACCTCAAGTTAATAAAACTATCTCAACTTATATTTAGAAATCTAATAGCAAATCGACTAAATCTAAGAGCACTAATCATTAACATTAAATTACCAATTAGCTCAATACATACCACTAGATTAAGCAATATAGCGCATGCTATAATTGTTAATAGAAACTTAACAATTTGCATTATAATATAATTTTAGATTTTCAAATTAACCTAATAAGTTAATTTGAAAATCTAAATAAAGGAGAAAATAATGAAGAAGAATCAAATTTCCAAAACCTTTTTAATAACTTTAATTTTACTTTGTGGATTTACATTTTACATTCCCGCAGCTACAAGTGTAGAGGCATCAGAAATAATACCCTCAGTTTCAATAGTTTCCTTGGATCATTTTCCATTTGTTGAAGGTGATAAAAATGAATTTGTAGTAGCATCGACTAATTACACTGAAAAGGTTCAATATCAACTTTTCTATACCTGTAAAACTACTATGGGTAGTAAATGGCAGCTTATTAATCTAAGTGGCATGACAAATGGTTGGACAACCCCTGTAGATGCTAAGCAACCAATAAATTTGGATATAAGTACATTAAATCTTAAAGCAGACTATTATAGATTTGCCATAAGAGTAAGACGAGTAGGCGTAAAAGGGAAATATAGTAATTCCTATGGGGATTATGATAGCGCGTATCCTTTTGTACTAGATGTATTGAAAAATGCTGATATTGATTTAAATGGCGATATGGAAATTAACAGTGATAACTTTACAAATAAGGAATCTTTAAAAATTAATGGTATAAACAATAGTAGTTCAAATATTAAATATAAATTGCATTTATATGATGTGAAAAATAATAAGTGGTTAACTAATTTGACAGGTTATAGTGAAACTTTAGAATATAATTTAAGTAATTTACCCGAGGGTCCATATATTGTTGACATCTGGGGCAAAAATAACGAATCTAATTCTAAATATGATGGATGGAAATTAAAAATTATAAATGTAGAGAAAGAAACTATACCTAATGTTGCCATAGTTTCTTTAGACCATTATCCTTATGTAGAGGGAGATAAAAACGAATTTTTTATATCTTCTAAAAAGTATACTGGCCAAGTTCAGTACCAGTTATTTTATACCTGCCTAGCAACTATGGGTAATGATTGGGAATTAATAAATAATGAACAAATGGAAAATGGTTGGACAAAACCTGTAAATGCCCATGAACCTATTAAGGTAGACATAAGTAGCCTAAATTTAAAATCTGATTTTTATAGATTCGCTATAAGAGTAAGAAGAATTGGATTTGAAGGTAAGTATAAAAATCAATATGGGGATTATGATGACGCCTATCCTTTTAATGTAACTGTATCAAAAGAATCAGATATTAACCTTGGCGGTAACATGCTTATATCCAAAACTGACTTTGCTAAGAATGATAATTTGATTATTTCTGAAGTTGAAGCCACTGCAGGTGATACTCAGTACAAGCTTCATCTTTACGATCCAATAAATAATAAATGGTTAACTAATCTAACTGACTACACTGAAAAAATTGATTATGATTTAAGTAATCTACCTTCTGGAAGATATGTAGTAGATTTATGGTGTAAAAATTCAAATTCTACTAAAAGCTATGATGGATGGAAGCTTAAGCTTATTAATATTACGTCTGATATTGTAATTGTAAGTGATATAGCTAATATTGAAGCTGTTACAAAAAGAAATGTACGATATTCGCTGCCCCAAACTGTAAATACAGTATTAGAGAATGGCCTTCGTAAAGTTAAACCAATAACATGGGATAAAACACCAAACACTGAAAAAGCTGGTGTCTATGAATTTTACGGAACAGTACTAGGTTATGATAAAAAAGTGAGACTTACTTTAACAGTTGAAGAAACTATGGGTAACACTTCAGGAAATATAGCTAATTTGGGCTTTGTAGCCGAGAGCAATGAATGGATTTATTACAATAATACTACTGATAGCAATAAGATGTATAAATTAAATAAAAACCAAGATAAGAACATCAAAATAAGCGATGATATTCCTCTTTATATTAATGTTCTTGGGGACTTTATATATTATTCTAATTTATCTGATGAAGGTAAACTTTACAAAATAAAGCTAGATGGAACTCAGAAAACTAAACTTACCAATGTTTCAGTAGAAGAAATCCGAGTAGAAAATGAATGGATTTACTATTTAAATGCATCTGAAAATTATAAGATATATAAAATTAAAACTGATGGTACCTCAAATATAAAGCTAACCAATAATATGTGTGGTAATTTAAATATTGAAGATGATTTTATATATTATACTAATTATGATGATGAAAATAATATTTACAAAATAAGAAAAGATGGGATAGGCAATAATAAACTTGGTAATGATAGTGCAGAATTTCTTAACGTAGTTAATGGCTATATCTATTATGTTAACTTATCAGACTCCTACAAAATTTATAAAATAAAATCTAATGGTACTGGAAGACAAAAAGTTACAGATGAGCAGGCTATATTTATAAACGTAGAAGATGATTATATATATTATTCTGATTTAAAAGATGCTAACCTTTATAAAATTAAAACGGATGGTACGTCAAAGAAAATAGTATATGCAGGTTTTGTGGTTTGTCCGAATATAATAGGAAATTATGTTTATTATCTACAGGATGATGACCAAACTCATAGAACAAATTTATTAAATTCAACCTCGTCTAATGAAATATTTGGTAAATATTTCACCCCTTTAGAATAGTGCCACCCACATGGCAAGTGGCAAAAGTGACAAGCTCTAGCATGTAGATGTTATCCACAGCCACTTTCGCAAGCTGTTTCCTACATAATAAAAAAGAGGAGCATATAAACAAATGTTTATATGCTCCTCTTTATACTATTTTCTATCAGCTGATTGTTTTTTATTTGTCTTATTTTGGTTTTTTGCAGTTTCTCTAGTTATAGGAGTATCATAATTACTCTTTTCTAATCTAGAAAATTTATTGTCAGGTTGGCTATCTTTAGGCATTAAAACATCTCCCTTATCTATATTGATACCTATAGGGTTGACTATTTACAGAATTATATTCTACTTTAAAATTGTAAATCCCATTTTTAGAGAAGTTTTTAAATTTATATCTTTATTTATACCATTAATGTCTTTACTTATATATAAGGTATAATTTTCTCCCAGTTCAAAAGGTGTATTATGCACAATTTTTACACTTTTTTTATCAACAGACAATTGAACTGATATAGGAAAATTGGAGTTCGTCCCTTGTCTACATATAAATATATTATCCTTTAAACTTAATTCATCAACCTCTTTATTAAAGTTAATATTCCACTCTTTTGCTTGTGTAACATTAGTAGTTGTAGCATCCAGTTTAGTCCACTCTACAAATTCCTTTTCATCAAATATTGATGTTTTATTATAATACACGTTGGTTGCTGCAGGATAATTCAGCTTTTCCCAAATATGATCCTCAGCAATTTTTTTATCATTTAAATTAAAATAATTGTAAAGTATTCTTTCTTTTACATCCGGTACAGGGTCATCCCAAGTGCAATCCAAATGATACCATATATTATCAAGTCTCACTAAGTTCCAGGCATGATTTCCACCATTACCTGTTCCCACAACTATTTTGGCTTGAATTCCTGACTCATTTAGCATTTTATATGCTAATTGCGCATATCCATTGCACACAGTTAACCCATTTTTCAATGCATCATAAGCACTATATCTAATAAGTGTAGTATCATAAGCTACATGAGATACAATATAATCATGAATTGCTTTTTCCTTTTGATGATCATTCATGCTTACTTTTATTATATTTTTAAGTATTGCAGTTACTTGTGAACTTACATAATCCTCTTGTATTTTTGTGGTATAAAAATTAAATTCAAAATCTACTGTAACATCATTTTGATATCCCTCATAGCTACATTTATATGATCTTATACAACTCTCTAAATAATCATCAGACTTTAAAATTACATCTATGCCGTCTCCAATTAAGTTTTTTAGATTAGATGTATCTGCTTTGTACCTTATTTTAAAGCTTGTCTCTCTCTGTTCTAATTGCTTTTTTAAAATATCATTTAAATCTTGAAGTGAATATGCAATTTCCTCATCACTGGAATCAATATTTGCTATGACTGAATTTCCACTTAATTCTAAAGCTGATGGCTTTACTGAAATTAAAGGTAAATTACTTGTTTCTAATAATAAAATTAATACTAAAATCCATATTTTTTTCAACAACCTCTTATGATTTTTCACATTACCACCCCTTTTTTATAACCCTATTATGCTTCAACATGACCAAGAAACCTTTTGAATATAGATGGTGCTCCTACCGTAATCCACAATCCAACTACAACATATCTAAAAAAATCAGAAATTATGTTAATGGGTAAAATTTCCTTTAACGTACTTTTCAATCCTAAAAGAATTGTTACTCCAAACACCAATTTTATCATTTGCTTAACCACAGTATTTCTAACATCATATTGCACATACTTTGACTCTATTATATATCCAATATAAAAACCTAATACTGTTCCTGATACTGTATAATAAGTATTTTCTTTTAAGAATATCATCCCAATGAGCATAGGTAAAATAATTATCATTAATATCCAGGGTTTTTTCGTTTCCTCCGAATAATCAAAAATATAATTAGATATAAAAACCCATATTGTTCCAATCACTATTCCACCAATTACATCTATCGGGTAATGCACACCAAGGTATAGCCTAGAAATTGAAACTAAAAAGATTATTAATATTCCAGATATATAAATCCATTTTTTCTTTTCCTTAATCATCCATGAAACCCAAAACATTGCAGATCCTTGAGTATGCCCACTTGGAAAAGATTGTCCTCCAGCAGTTTCTACTCTAATAGACCTTATCCCAGATACTCCTATGGGCCTTGCTAAATTGACTAAGTCCTTCAAAACAGTGTTTACAATTGTGCCTGTTAGTAATGCAAAACCTAATTTGTATCCAAATTTTTTATTCAAGCACCAAAATATTATAGCGGCTGCAAAAATATAAAAATATTGCTCACCTGTCATTGTAATTAACTGAAATAACGTATCCCAAAAGGGAGATGATATAGATTGTATAAATTTAATGATTTCTATCTGCATATTACACTCCTTTTCTACCTCATTTAACTTGTAATTTTTTTACCTGCTCAGACCATATTTTAACATAATCATCTGTGGCCCACTGTGCCATAACGGATACTTCTGAATTTTTAAGCTCAAGCTCTTTTAATGGAGATTCTCCTAAAACATTATTTTTTATGGCATAAACTAATAATTTTGAATTTGTTAACACTACAGCGATATCCTTATTAGGAGACGTATAGGCATCTACAGCACTGGGAACCTTTTGCTTTATAACTTCCCATGATGGAAATAACGAATCATAATTTACCAAGTTCTCTGGTGGCGCTATAGGTACATTAAAGTCCGCATATTGGTTTTTCACAGATGGATCGAAATAATCTAATCTTCCACGTAATAACCATTTCCCATTTTCTCTAAAAATACCGAAATTTGTAGGCACCGGAGTATCCTCTAATAGATTTCTATTTTTTTCTGAAATAGTTCTTAAGAATGATTTTGCACCAGAATTTAGAACTTCTATCCCCTTTTCACCTAACACTTTAGATGCAACAATTGGAATTTCAGACCCAGTATATATAGTGTCAAGAGGAACGACCTCTAACGAATGAGATGAATTTAATTGTGTGCCCCCTTTTGCTCCACTTTCAATGTTTCTCTCATAACACACATAATCATTCCCCACAAAATTAATGCTTTTCAGATCATAAAATCCTATATTTTTAACTTTTATACTATCTACTTTGACTTCCTTGCCTATTGGAGATGCCATCAGAAAATCTATTCCAAAATTAGAATCAATTTCGCGACTAACCTGGAGTTTCCAAAACCCAGTCCTCCTGGGCACAAATAAAAATGGAAGTTCCGAAATTTTTTCAATTGAACCATCAGAACTAATCCATAATGTTCTGTATACCGGTTGTAACATTGGTTTATTTTCATTAACATAAGGCAATTTATAATCAACAGTTTTATAATACTTTAACCCTAATAAAAGCCCAGATTGATTCTTCTTTATATAGGGTTTTAATCTCTTATAAGATATCCCCCCCCCATTTCCAGTATCATCTATATCTATTTTGTTTTCAGTAGGTTGCTTTGACAGAAAGAAAAATACTCCATCCACAACTATAGCTATTGTGCTATCATCAATTTTGATAATATCTCTAAAATAATTTTGATTCGAGGTAATAGTAATGATCTTTATTTCAATTTGATTTATATGTAGATCTTCCATAAAAGATTTATAATTATTATATAAATATGTCTTTGTATTCACACTTTTAATCTTAAATTCAGGTTTTTCACAATTATCATCTGGTAAAATAACCTTTTTGTTTTCAAAAGATGCATCTTTTCCAATCCATTCTTTTGCTTCCTCTTCACCCATTTTAGACATAGCTGAAAAAGCATATCTCTCTACCCTCCAAACTCCATCTACTGGAATTGTTACCTTAGGTGGGGTTATTCTGCTTGTTGTTGATAAATCAACATTACTACAAGCTGTTAAATTCATAAACATTATTACTAAAATAAATAAAGATAAGATTTTCTTCATAACTTTGCTCCCTTTATGTAAATGTTCAGTTCTTATATTGGAAGAATTATACTTACTTCTGTGCCCTTCCCAAGCACACTATTGATTTGGAGTTTACCTTCGTGAAGCTTTATAATTTCATCACAGATAGAAAGACCTATCCCATTTTTAGAATTAGCATTCTTACCTTTAAAAAACTTCTCCTTTACTCTTGGTAATTCCTCTATTGGTATACCACAACCTGTATCTATTATTT
>JBLHPD010000013.1:0-43360 GCA_047624165.1 Clostridium sp.
ATTTTAATAATGGGTATGAAGTTTCAATTAGTAAATCAACAAGTGATTTTTATGTAATTGAAATTACACCTACTGGAACAAATGCTACAAGCACGGAAGCGGCATTAACTAATTTTCCTGAATTAAGTTATGTTCCACAACCAACAGGGGTAAAATATGATAAAAAAGTTGTTAGTGGAAATACAATTATGTATGAATACTCAGTTTTAAATGTACCATTAGATTTTATGAATACTTATAAAAATGAATTAAGTAAAAATGGTTGGGGTATTTGTAGTACAACATATGTTGATGCTGATTTCAAAATACCTTATTATAGTTATTTTAATAATGGGTATGAAGTTTCAATTAGTAAATCAACAAGTGATTTTTATGTAATTGAAATTACACCTACTGGAACAAATGCTACAAGCACGGAAGTGGTATTAACTAAGTGTGATATATGAGTATAAAATTTAAGCTTGATTCAAATTGACGTAGGAGAAATCCTGCTTTATTTTATTTAGGATTAAATCATTATGTATTGTATTAAAAAAGGGAATTAAATACATAATTTATATTAAAGTATGGCATAATAAATTTATAAATATTAGTGAGCAAAATGAAGAATGTAATATGCCCCAAAAGAGGTTTAAAATATGTTTTTAAATATATAAATAAAAGGTAGGTGTAAAATGAATAAATTAGAAAAACTAATAGAAGAAGGATTTAAGGTTAAAATTCAATCAAGTTCTAAATTCTGTTTAACATTAGATGATGTAACTCCTTGCATGAGCTTTAATTCGGATAGCATAGAAGAAGCTATTGATGCAGCTTATGGTTTTGCACAAGAACAGAAAAAAGTAGCAGATAAAACTGAATTAGAAAAACAAATAACGGAAATTATAATAGATGTACCGCAATCACAAGAAATAAAAATTGATGAAGAGTTACTTAGCGTAGAATATAAGGTTACGACTACTATTAGATTGTATTCAGATATTTGTGAACGGTTTAAAGATTTTGCAGAGACATATAAAGAGTATAAAAGCATGGATTTAATAAGCATGGCACTTCTAGAATATATTGAAAAATACAAAAAATAATAAAATCCAGTTATTGCCTACATATCAGAAAGGTCTCTAATAATTAAGTTAATACAGTAGTTTTATTGAATGTTGCAATATAATGTTATATAATTTCAATAAGCTCATATTCTTAGAATATGAGCTTAATAAACATTATAATAATTTTGTGAGGAAGAGGTAGAGAAATGGAAATCACAAATTTACATTCCGAGGAACTTATATTTGCTTTAGATATAGGAACAAGGTCCATAATAGGGACAGTTGGGAAAGTAATTGAAAAGAAATTTCAAGTAATTGCTGAAAGTTATATAGAACATGAAGAGAGAGCTATGATTGATGGTCAAATTCATGATATTCAAGCCGTAGCTAGTGGAGTAAAAAAGGTGAAAAAAGAATTGGAGGGCAGTTTAAATGTTACATTAACTAAAGTAGCTATTGCTGCTGCAGGAAGATTTCTAAGGACAACGGAAGTAAAGTCCGAAATAGAGATAGAAGAAGATAAAGAAATTGATAGGGAAGTCGTTAGAAGTTTAGAACTTACTGCAGTTAAAATGGCAGAGGAGGAAGTCAATAAATCTACTAAAGGTAAGCTTTATTGTGTAGGATATAGTGTGAAAAATTACTATTTAAATGGATACATAATCTCAAATTTGAACTCTCACAAAGGAGAAAAAATTGCGGTGGAAATAATCGCTACCTTCCTGCCAAGATCAGTGGTTGATAGTCTTTATGCTGTTATGAGTAAGGCAAGCCTTGAGGTTGTAAGTTTAACCCTAGAGCCAATAGCAGCAATGGAAGCTGCTGTCCCACAAAATTTGAGACTTCTAAATTTAGCTTTAGTGGATATTGGTGCAGGTACTTCCGATATTGCTATTAGTAGTAAGGACAGTATAAGCGCATACGGCATGGTACCAATGGCTGGGGATGAGGTAACTGAAATAATAGCGCAAGCATATTTAGTTGATTTTAACACCGCAGAAAAAATTAAAAAGGAGTGCGGTGGGGAAGACAAAATTAAGTATATAGATGTTTTAGGATTTGAAAACGTAATAGAACCAGAGGAAGTTTTAAAAGCAATTAACCCTGCAGTTATAAAGATTTCTGAAGAAATTGGAAATAGAATAATTGAATTAAATGGGGGGAAAGCCCCTAATGCGGTATTTTTAGTAGGAGGGGGAGCACATACACCTTTTATAAAAGAAAATATTGCTAAAATCTTAAATTTACCTGTGCAACGTGTTGCAATTAAGGGTCGCGAAGCAGTGGTTGAATGCATATGTGATAGTAATTTAGGGAGCATTGGAGTTACAGTTTTAGGTATTGCACTTATATCAATAAAGAGGTTAGGAAATGATTTTATTGATGTAACTATAAATGACAAAATTATAAGTCTATTTAATGCACATAAACATACCATTATGGATGTAATGGTGCAAGAGGGGATAAATCCTAAAATATTGATTGGTAAGAATGGACGTAATATCAGATTTGTAGTTGATGGGATAAAACGAGTGGCCTTTGGAACTTTAGCTAAGGGGGCAGAAATTAGGATTAATAACCTTGTCGGCAATGTTGATTCTGAGGTAAAAGAAGGTGATGTCATTGAAATTGATTTTTGTGTTGATGGAAAAAATGCACAGCCTACAGTTATGGATTTTGTAAAAAATATTCAAGCTGTAAGTTTTTATCTTGAAGGTAAAATACATAATATCGAGCCTGTGCCATTCATTAATGGCGTGCGATCTTTAATAAACGATATAATAAAAGAAAATGATGATGTTAAAATAGAAATTCCTACTACAATGCATGAATACGCAAAGTATTTTGGTGATAGTGTACAAGGCTCAACTTTTAAAATGGATAATAAAGAGTTGACTTCGGATTATGTTATACAAGAAGGGGATAGAATATATAATGTATATGCAAAAGATGAAAATATTCCACCTAAAGATGAACATACCAAACATATACTAGAGATTGTGGTTGAAGTTAATAAAAAAAATGTAAATCTTAAAAATAAAGAAAAATACATATTTGTGGATATATTTGATTATGTAGACTTTGATTTATCTATTTCAAAGGGGAAATTAATACTGCTACTAAATGGGATTAAAGCTAACTATAATGGACCGTTAAATAATGGAGATGTAATCCAAATGTATTGGGAGAAATAAATTCTAATTATTGCTAAAGCGGTATAAATAAAGGGGCGGAAATAGTGAATTTTTTAGAGATGGCAAAAAATATTGAGAGTGAATTAATAGACATAAGGCGCGATTTTCATGAAAATCCTGAATTGGGGTTTGATTTATTTAGAACCTCCCAAAAGGTAAAAGATTTTTTGAAAGTGGAAGGTATTGAGTTTTATGAGGTAGCACAAACTGGTATCTGCGCTATTATTAGAGGAAAAGGTGAAAAAACCATTGCTTTAAGAGCAGATATGGATGCACTTCCCCTGCAAGATAAGAAAGTTTGCGATTACTCCTCTAAAACTATTGGAAAAATGCATGCGTGTGGGCACGATGCTCATACTACTATACTTTTAGGAACAGCCAAAATATTAAATAGCATGAAAGATAAAATTCCAGGAAATGTTAAATTATTTTTTGAGCCAGCAGAAGAAACTACTGGTGGTTCGCCTTTAATGATTAGTGGCGGAGTACTTGAAAAACCTAAGGTTGATGCTGTTATTGGGCTTCATGTAGAGGAGTGGTTAGAAGCTGGAACCGTTGGTTTAAAAAGAGGCAACGCATATGCGGCATCAAATCCATTTACTATAAAAATAATAGGTAAAGGCGGACATGGTGCAAGTCCACATATGACTATTGATCCTGTTGTAATAGCTAGCAATGTTATTATTTCACTTCAAAATATTGTAAGCAGGGAAATTCCACCAACAGACGCGGCGGTTATAACTATAGGATCCATTCATGGAGGCACAGCTCAAAATATTATACCGGAAGACGTGACAATATCAGGAATTATTAGAGCTATGAAAAGTGAACATAGGGAATATATAAAAACAAGATTAATTCAGGTAGTAGAAGGCATCGTTACCTCCATGAGAGGGAAATGTGAAATTAATATCGAGGAAAGTTATCCTTGCCTGTATAATGATGATAAGCTCGCAGAAATGTTTGAGGATAAGGCAAGTGAATTACTTGACCAGAGTAATGTTTATAAATTAGACCAGCCTACTATGGGGGTAGAAAGTTTTGCTTATTTTTCTAGGGAAAGACCAGCATTATTTTACTTTTTAGGAAGTGGGAACAAGGAGAAGGGTATAGTAAATCCGGCTCATGGAAGTTTATTTGATATAGATGAGAGCTGTTTATCTATAGGTGTAGCTATGCAATGCACGTTAGCTTATGAATTTTTATTGAATTCTTAATGCATATTAGTATATAATTGATATTTGATGTGATTTTTTTAAATGTAGGTTGATTTATTATAATAAAAAAGATGATTTTTTTAATAGTGGAATGGTAATTTATTATAAAATAAAATAAATTAGATTATATATGGAATTCGTCAATAGATAAAAGAGAACTAGGAGGATATATATGAGAATAGAAATTGGAGCAAATGAAGCAGGACAAAGAACGGATAAATTCATGAGAAAAGTACTTGGTGATGTGCCACTTAGCAAAATATATAAAGCTTTCAGAAAAGGTGATATTAGGGTTAATGGTAGTAAAATTAAGGAAAAACATTCACTAGCAGTAGGTGATATTGTTGAAACAAAATATATTACCAGTGAGTTTAAGAAAGAAGAGTTTAAAAGAATTGACAATAATCTTAAAATAACCTTTGAGGATGCTAATATATTACTGGTGGAAAAATGGCCAGGCGTTTTAGTTCATTCTGACAAAAAGGATGGAGAAGCTACATTAGTAGATTATGTGCTTTCTTATTTGTATGATAAGGGAGATTACAGCCCAGAAAATGAAATAACATTTACGCCAGCACCATGTAATAGACTAGACAGAAATACTTCAGGTATAGTTATGTTTGGAAAGAATTTCAAATCGCTTAAGCTTTTAAATGAAATGGTAAGAGAAAGAAGTGTTGAGAAATATTATATGGCACTAGTAAGCAATAGAATCAAAGACGGTGTTTACGAAGGGTATATACGTAAAGATGAGGATGCAAATATCTCAGAGGTATACGATACTAAAATGCCAAATACAAAAAGAATAGCTATGGAAGTGAAAAATATAGAAAGTTGTGGTACATTCTCACTAATAGATATTAATCTTATAACAGGAAGAAGTCATCAACTTCGTGCACATTTAAGCCATTTAGGAAATCCTATTGTTGGTGATCCAAAATACGGTGAGAAAAAGATGAATAGTTTCTTTCAGAACAAATATGGTTTGGATTATCAATTTCTATATGCTTATAAGGCAATATTTAAGAATTGCCCAGAGGAACTATCTTATATGGAGAACAAAACGATTGCAGAAAGTTTACCACCAGTATTAAAAAAGATTAAAAAGGATGTATTTAAATTTTAGAGGGTGGGTTTAATGAGTGAAAAAGTGAATTTAAATAATCAGTCTACCTCAAAAGGCTTTGCCATATTATCAGCAGCAGGTTTTATGGTTAAGTTTTTATCATTACTCTATGTACCTTTTTTATTGTCAATATTAGGAGACGTAGGATACGGTATATATGCCCGTGCATACCCTATATTTGTATATATGTATGTATTAACAAATGCTGGTATTCCAGTGGCAATATCAAAGATGGTATCAGAGCTCATAGCTGTAGGAAATTACAAAGATGCAGTGAAGACTTTTAAAATAGCGAGATTTTTACTTTTTATATTAGGACTGATGATGTCGCTATTGATGCTTATTTTTGCAGGAGATCTAGCTGATATGGCAAAAAGTTCCAATGCTAAATTAGCAATTATGGCCTTAGCTCCAACTATTTTAATATCCTCTGTATTATCAGCTTATAGAGGGTATTTTCAAGGAAGAGGGAATATGACTCCTACAGCTGTATCACAGGTTTTGGAGCAAATTGCAAATACCATATTTAGTTTAGCTTTTGCAGCATATTTTATAAAATTTGGTTTAGCAGCAGGTGCTGCAGGTGGAACTATTGGTACAACTTTAGGTGCACTAGTTGCAGCTATATATATGATTCATGCCTATGAGAAAAATAAAGTTTTCAGAGTTCCAAAAGGATATAGTAACTTAAGTACAAAGAGATTTACTACTAAAAAATTAATAAAAAAGCTATTAAGTTATGCTATGCCAATGACAATATGTTTAGGATTACAACAATCAGGATTACTAATTGATATAAGGATAGTTCAATCAAGACTGTTTGATTCTGGACTTATTGAAAGACAGGTTACTATTTTATGGGGTGTTTTAACCCAATATACAACATTAATAGGTGTACCTATAGCTATTATTTCATCTCTAGCTATAACTATTTTACCTTCTATATCTAGTTTAGTGGCACTTGGTGATAAAAAAGCCGTTCGATCTAAAATTAACTATGCTTTTAGGCTTTGCTTTTTAATAGCAGTACCTTCTGCAGTTGGACTTGCAGTCTTAGCTAAACCTATAATATATCTTCTTCACTTTGGTCCTGATGTTTCAAGATTACTAACCTATGGGTCAGTGGTAATAATACTTATGGCTGTGGTTAGCATTCAAACTTCAATTCTTCAAGGGCTTGGGAAACTTTACTTAGTTACCGTTTATGCAGTATTGGCATTAATAGGAAAAATAATTATTAACTATATTTTTGTAGCCATTCCAAGTTTTAATATATTAGGTGCTGTGATGGGTAATGGAGCAAGTTTTGCAATACTTTTGATATTGAACTATCTAACTATAAACAAAGTGCTAAAGGTTAGGATTAACCTAAATCGTCACGCAATTAAACCTATAATAGCCTCAGGCGTTATGGCAGTTGTTGCAAAAATAATACACTTTAACTTTAATTTTATATTTAGTTTTATCAAAGAAGGTTATTTTGCTAATGCTATGGCAATATTAATTTCTATGGGTTTCGCCATATTAACATATTTTTCAATATTAGTGCTTATTGGTGGAATAACTAAAGAGGATTTAGAAGTATTTCCACGTAAGATTACAAAACTTATACCTAAGTCTATTTTGCATAGGATTAATGAAACGCGTTAATAAATAATAAGTCTAAGGATGCTAAACAGCATCTTCGATGATAAATAGCATCGAAGATGATAATTAAGCTTTAGACTTTTTTGCTTTTTTTGTAAGGAGAAGAGAAAATAATAATAGAGAGAAACCAGTTGCAATAATTATTATGTTTTTAGTAATAAATATAGAGTTTGGCAATGTATTATCTAAAATTTTTAATACAAAGTAAAAGAAAATGCTAAGACAAATATCAATTATAAATTCTGTACTTGAAAACTGTATATAGCAGCTTTCCTTGATTGAAATAATATTCAATATAAAGTTTACTATAGAGGTTATAAGGATAGCTATGCCGTAGCCTAAAATATTTAAACTTGGAATACCTAATAATACATAGAGCAAGATAAGTTCGAGAATAGAGGTCACTACAGAATTTATTAAAAGAGCTTTTTGTTTTCCAAGGCCATTTAAAATTCCGAAGGTTGAACCAGACATGTACATAAATGGAGCGCTTAAAGCAGCAATTCGTATGTATGTGCCTAGGTCATATCTATCAAAAAATAGCTTTCCTAGGGAGTCGCCTATACATAAGCATACTATCATAGTGGAAACGCCAAGTAAAAATGAAATTTTTATAACTTCCTTTATTCTAATTTCTAGGCCGTTATAATCATTTTTAGTAATACTTTTGGAGATATCCGGTGTTAATATGGTTGCCATGGACATTACAATAATATAAGGAAAAAACACGATGCTCATTGCCATACCAGAGAATTTACCGATTAGTGCTAAACTTTCTGTATATTCAATGCCTGCATAAACTAGCCGCCTTGGTACAATTAATGTGGACAGCGCTGAAATCGCTGTGGTTAAAAACCCATTTATGCTTAAGGGGATGGAAACAACAAGAATGTTAAATAAAAGTTGAGCTCTTCCCTCAGCTTTTTTAGTGTAATCGTTAAATTTATTTTTACTCTTTTTATAGAAGACAAATAGTAGAATAAAGCTTATAAGCTCCCCAATTGATAAGGAAATATATGTAGCAGTAACAGTAGCAGTTACATTTTTTAATGCAAAGAAATTTATAATTCCAAGTATTATGGCCATTCGTACGGTTTTTTCAACTATATCTATGATTGCAGGTACTTTAACATTGGAAATGCCGTAGAAATAACCTTTGTAAATAGATGAGAGGGCAACAAAGATTAAAGCGGGGCAAATAACCCAAATGGAATATAATGTTCTTTGGTCTTTTATTATGTATGTACTAATGAAGGGAGAAAAGAGAAATACTAAACATGTTATTAATATAGCCCATACAAAATCGAAAACTAAGGTAGTATGTACGGTTTTGTTTAAATTACCGTAATCATGTATTCCATAATATGATGAAGCTTCTTTTGAAATAGCTGTTATCATTCCCCCACAAATAAGGCAAATGAATAAATCGTAAATAGGCATTACAAGGCTATATAGCCCCATACCTTCTGCTCCTAATTTTTTGGAAAGTAAAATTGTAAAAACAAATCTAAGTATCCCAGCAGTTAAATTTGAAATCGTAAGTATGATTGAGTCTCTATAGAAATTATCTTTAATCATAAAAGAATCCTCCTTGTTCTTACGGCTTACTGATAACAGTTATTAATAATTAGTATGTGAAGATTTATGATTATATTCTATAAGGTATATGAAAAGATAAAGCTACCTTTATTAAATTGGGAAAAATATACGAATTTTTTTATGTGAAAAACTTTCCAAATGGAGAGCTTTTTATGTTAGAATAACTTTATTAATGAGTTAAGGAGAGTAACAATTACTAATTGTTATCTACTAAAAAAAACACGGAGGAAAGTGTGAAATATGAAATGTTTGATATGTGGGATGAAAGTAAATACAAATAATTTCGACACAAATACTAAAGGATTATTAGAAGAAAATGAAATGGAAAATATTAAATATTGCCCATTTTGTGGTGTGCCTGCTAAGTATTTAAAATCTGAAGACGATATATTTTCTAAGGGTGAAACCATTTCTGAAAACGAGATGTATAAGG
This sequence comes from Clostridium sp., assembly GCA_047624165.1. GTDB lineage: Bacteria > Bacillota > Clostridia > Clostridiales > Clostridiaceae > Clostridium_AD. The sequence continues at coordinate 9,264 of JBLHPD010000013.1, forward strand.
TTAATGCTAAAAGTTTAGATGAGAATACTTTAGTAATACTAGACCATGCTATGAAGCTTGAAATATTTAATTCTGAGTTTTACGCATCAGCGGCGAAGCTTGCTTATAACGCTTACGTTAAAGAAACATTTGAAGCGCTTTCAAGGATTGAAAAAATGCACGCTATAGTGCATCAAAAACTGGGAGGGTTCAAAGGACTTCCAAAACTCGTGGATATAGACTATAGTAAATATAAAAGTGATGAAAGTTTAATGGAACTTGCGGAGAATAGAGAAATTCATGCTACAGAGTTTTATGAAAAAAATGCAAAAAAAATAAACAATTCAATTCTTAAAGAGGTATTTGTTGCTTTATCTGAGGTTGAAAGAGGTCATGTACAAATTGCTAGAAATTATTAACACATATACTCTAATCTATATAAATATATATAGATTAGAGTATTTATAATTTAGGGGGGAAGTATGAAGAAGACCATTGGATTTATAGTTATTTTAGCTATGATGGCTTTTGCACTATTTTCAATGAAAGATTCTTTTAAAGAATATAGAATTGCAGTGAAAGATGAAGGGATAAAAACGCAGTTGATTTTTAAAGGATTAAATAATGCTGTTGACTTTACTAAGGGTAATGAGGGTAACTATTATATAGCGTTTAAAGATAAAGTGCAATGCATTGATAAAGCAGGCAAGTCATACAATATATTTACAAACAAAAATCTAAGTATAACTAGTTTAGAGTATAGCGATGAGGTACTGTATTATGCATCTGGAACACTCGTCTATTCATATAATTTAAAGTCAAAAGAGAATAAAGAAATAATTAAGAATATACCTAATTATGGAGACTATAATAATAGTTTGATTAAAATTAATGGAGAATACCTATTCGTTACAATAGGTTCCGCAACGAATTCTGGCGTAGTGGGTCCGGACAATCAGTGGCTAGACTATTACCCTCAGAACCATGATATTTCGCCAAAGAGTATAACTATAAAAGGAATTAATTTTGGAGAGAAAAAAACAGGAGCATTTGTTTCATATAATACTAGAAATATAAAAGGGCAAATCATAACAGAACATATACCTGGAAATTCATCCATAATAATTTATAATTTAAAAACTGGAGCACAAGGGAACTTCGCTTGGGGTATAAGGAATATGAAGGCGATAGATTTTAACAGTGAGGGCAAAATATTAGTTACTGTGGGAGGAATGGAGGAGAGGGGGCTAAGGCCTGTAAAGGGAGATAGTGATTATATATACCAAATTAAAAAAAATACATGGTATGGTTTTCCAGATTATACTGGTGGAGATCCTATAAGCTCACCTAAATTCAAAGATTTATTTAACAAGACTATTCCATTTATTCTAGATAATCACCCTACAACAAATCCGCCCGCACCAATTTATCAACATAAATCAGTAAATAGTTTAGTAGGTTTAACAATTGATAAAAAAGGAATACTAGGAGATATAGACTGTATATATTTTTATGAAATGAATGATAATAGCATTTATAGTTTAAATAAATCCAGTGCGCTTAAAGAAAAAATTAGTTTCCACGATGGCACTTATATATCTAGTATGAAATTTTTTGATAATTTAATAGTGTTAGACTCTAAAAGTGGGTATCTAATTACTGTTAGCAAAAATGAGATAAATGGAATTGGAAGTGGAATGCAGAGATTTATGTATTATTTATTAGCAGTTGTGGTAACTTTAGTAGTTTGTATACTTGTTGTTTTAAGAAAAAAGAATTAGAATATAATAAATATATATTTCTTATTAGTATTTAAACTTATTCAAATATGTTTTTAAAGTGCATTTGGTGTATACTAAATTGAGAGGTGAACAGATTGAAGAAAAAAATTGAAGCTACTTATGGAAGAACTTTAAAGGGCTTAATGATAACAGTAAATCCCATTAAAAAAAGGATCATGAAAACTCATTGTATTGTTCATAAATTTATAAATATTCAAGCTATTGAAATATTGAAAAATAAGGGCTATACTGAAGTTCATAGTTTTTATAAATCACATATAAAAGAACTAAACAATGGTGTTACATGGGCAGATCAAGATTTTAAAAGTTCAAATCATTTTTATCATCATATTAAGGGCACTGGTCTCTATGGGTTCTCAAATGCATTAACTGAATTTGAAAAATATTATAAACGTGCCTTGAAATTTATTGATGAGGGTGACACAAAACAAGCACTGTTCTATTTTGGTGCAGCATGTCATTTGCTTCAAGATGCTACGGTACCTCAACATGTGAACAATAAACTCTTGAAAAGTCACAGAAATTTTGAGCTTTGGATTATAGGTAAATTGATGAGTGATTATTCTTTTCCTATTTTTAATGAAATAATAAAACAGGATGAGATAGAAGATTATATAAAAAATAATGCAGTTTTTGCTAATAAAACTTATATTTCTTATGCAAATATTAAAAGCAAAGAAGAGAAGTATAATAAAATATCTGTTCTTATAATACAAAGAGCACAAAAGACTACTGCAGGTTTAATGGTGGATTTTTATAATGAGATTATGAAATAATTCCTTTATTATAGAGGAATTATTTTATTTTTGAAGAATTATTTAAAAATAACTAGAACATATTAATATATTTGGTAAGGGGGGGAGCAACAATTGAAAAAGGAGGTTTTTATAAATTTAGAGAAAGAAATCTTCAAAGGGAATTTATTAGATATAGGTTTTTCTAATCATGGAATTATATATAATATCTACAAACAATATTCTGATGAAAGTTGTAGTGTAGAGTATATAGAGGGTAAAGAAGAGAAGAGAAAAATTGAGGAGGGGGTATATGACGTCTGTGCTCTGTTTCTAACTTTAATTGATATAAAATTGTCGCAAAACAAAATTAAATTGATAAAAGATATATATAAGTATTTGAAAGATGATGGATTATTATATATATGGGATATAGATAAAGGATTTGCTAAAATTTCTAATTTTAGAATAAAAATTGTGTTACCAGATAAAAACACAAAACAAATAAATTTAAGAGATTTAAATTTATTTAAAAATAGTTCTAAAGAAAATACACTGAAAATCTTACAACCTTATTTTGAAGTATTAACTTTGAAAAATTCAGACAATATCTATTACATGATATGCAAAAAGAAAGGAAAATCAGAAGATGAAAGTAACACTAGTAGGGATTAATGCAAAATATATCCACAGTAACTTAGCAGTAAGATATTTAAAATCATTTACTGAGGAATTAAATTATGAATGTGAAATTATGGAATTTTCTATTAATGATAATATTGAAAGGATTTTAGAAGAAATTTTAAGGAGCAAGCCAGATATTGTGGCTTTGTCTTGCTACATATGGAATATTGATTATGTTAAGGCAGTAGCATCCCTTATAAAGCTTGTAAATAGTGAAATTGAAATTCTTTATGGTGGACCAGAGGTTAGTTATAATTGTGAAGCTTTTCTTATGGAAAACGTAGGCGATTATGTAATTGATGGAGAAGGCGAGCTAACTTATAGTGAATTTATTAATTGGAAGATTACCACTCAGGAAAATTCCAATATCGACAATGAGAGTAAAGGTAATATTCAAAATATTCTAGGGTTATATTATAAAGATCATGATAAAATTTACTATAATGGGAAGAGACCTTTAATGGATATGGATCAGATTATTTTCCCATATGATGAAGAGGAACTTACTAATAAAATAGTTTATTATGAAGCATCAAGAGGGTGCCCTTTTAAGTGTAAATATTGTCTTTCGTCGACTACTCATGGAGTTAGATTTTTAAATATTGAAAGAGTAAAAAAAGAATTGAAATTTTTAGCTGATAAAAAAGTAAGATTAATAAAGTTTGTTGATAGAACTTTTAATTGCAACACTAAATTTTCAGTAGAAATTTGGCAATATCTAATAAGTATAAATACTGAAACAACTTTCCACTTTGAAATCTCAGCGGATTTGTTAAATAAGCAGGAAATAGATATTTTATCTAAGGCACCTAAGGGTAGATTTCAATTTGAAGTAGGTATACAAACAACAAATCCAGTAGTTCTCAATAATATAAATAGATTCGTAAACTTTGATGAAATAAGAGAAATGGTTGACCAAGTAAAAAAAATAAAGACCATTAATCAACATGTAGATTTAATTGCAGGTCTTCCAGGAGAAAATTATGAATCCTTTAAGAAATCTTTTAATGATGTTTATAGCATTCACGCAGAAGTAATACAACTTGGATTTTTAAAGCTACTTAAAGGTTCTGATATGATAAATGAGGCTGATATGTGGGGTATGGTCTATGCACCTTACCCACCTTATGAAATTTTGAAGACGAAGGATATAAGCTATGAGGAATTGGTAAAACTAAAAAGAGTAGAAAAAATGGTGGATAAGTATCACAATTCACAAAAGTTTAGTACTATCTTGAAATATTTTGTGGATAAGTTTGACACACCTTTTGATTTCTATTATGAGCTTGGATTATTTTTCTACGAAAAAGGATATTTAAGCAGGAATATAGCATCTGTAGATTACTATAAGATATTTATTGAATTTAATGAGGAAAAGCTTAAAGAAGAAAATTTCGCCTTAAAAGAAATTGTTAAATATGATTACCTTAAATATAACAAAAAGAAATGGTTACCGAATTTTTTAATTAGAGATGTAGATAAGGAAGTAGAAAGAACGATTAAGGAAAAGCTTTTACATAGCAATATTATAAATAATATGAATAATATTCATCTGGAAAAATTCATTATTAATATTTTAGGGTATATAGAGCATAATACTATTCGTAAAGAAGATCATTATTTAATTTACGATATTAATGATGAGCATAACATAAAGGACATAGGTGACATCTTAACTGACTAAAATCGTCACAGTGAAAAGATTATTAATGCAGTAACATATGTTACCGAAAAAATAATTATAGTTTAGTACAATAAAGTTTCAACGACCAATATTTATGAAATTTACAATAAGTGAATTGTATGTACTATAGTTTAGACTATAAAAGAGTATAGAAAGCAAATTACAAAAAAATGTAAATTACATCATAAATAGCTTTTATAAGTTAAAAATCATTCAATATTTCAAATATTTATTAAATTCAAAAAAAAGAAGTTGAAATTTATGTTAAAAGTCAGTATAATCAAATGTAAGTTGTATTCAATACTACATTAGTATGAAAACAAATATCTTGCCAAAGTTTTATAGTTAATAAGATACATGAAAATAACTTGTTATTTATTTGAATTTGACTTGTTAGAAAAAAAGGTGGTGATATTTTGGCATTAGAAGCAATAAAGAGTATAAAAGATGCAGAAAAGCAAGCAGCAGATATTATAAGCGTGGCAATTTCAAGTAGTAAGGAAATATTAAAAAAATCTGAGATTGAAGCTCAAAGCCAGTACAAAAAAGTTTTAGATGCTGCAAGAGAAGAAAATAAAAAAAGCATAGAGAATGCTAAAGAAGAAGGGAGAGTAAAATCTGAACCAATTTTTGCTACAGGTAAAATAGAGGTAACCAATATACTCAATTTAGAAGGCGTAAAGTTTGATAGGGCAGTTAACTTAGTGGTTGAGAGGATAGTGAAAAATAATGGCAATAGTTAAAATGAGTAAATTTACTTTGTTTGCCTTTGAATCACAGAAAGAAGATTTACTAAATAGCCTTCACAGATTTGAAAATGTTCAATTTTTAAATCTACAAGATTATAAAGAAGAACATTTACAATCTCTCAAAAAAGACTCTCAAAAAGAAAAAGTTTCTTATTTAGAAGGTGAACAAGCAAAGGTGAAATTTGCTCTTGATCTACTACTAAAGCACTCGGAAAAGCAAGGTGCTATAGAATCTTTAGTAAAAGGTAAAAATTTATTGAATTATGATGAATTAGAAAATTTAGCTGAAAAATCAAACTATAGTGAGAACTATAAAATGCTAAAAGAAAAAGATAATGCTTTGGTCGAGATGAAAAATGAAAAATCTAAAATTAATTCTGAAATAGAAATATTAACTCCATGGATATCACTAGATGCTCCTTTTGAAGATTTAAAAGGATTAAATTCTTCAGTATTCCTAATGGGGTCATTACCAAAAGCTTTTAAAAACACTTTTAGAGAAAAATTCGAAAGTGAAATTCCATATTCCTATTTAGAAGTTATTAGTGAGGTAAAAGAAGAAGTAAATGTTATTGCATTAATATATAAGGACTATGAAGATAAGGCTAAAGAAATACTCAAAATTAATAGCTTCAATGCAATTAATTTTATGTATGATGGAATACCAGCCCAAGTGGTAAAGAATTTTAAGATAAGATTAGAAGCAATATCAAAAGATGAAGAAAGAATAAATGCGGAAATAAAGAATTCTTGTCAGTATTTAGATGATTTTAAGACAGTATATGAATATTTATCAAATAAGCATATAAAAGCTTCGGCTTGTGAAAATTTCTTAAAAACAGAAAGTGTAGTTGCAATAGAAGGATGGGTACCAACAGAGTTATCAAGTGATTTAGAGAATGTAGTAAAAGCGATAACTAAAGAAGAATTTTATTTAGAACTAGAAGCAGCTGCTAAGGAAAATGATGAGGTGCCTATACTTCTAAAGAATAATTCATTAGTAGAAGCTTTTGAACCAGTAACATCAATGTATAGCTTACCTAAATATTCAGAGATAGATCCAACACCACTATTTACACCTTTTTATTTGGTGTTCTTTGGGATGATAGTAGCGGATATTGGTTATGGAGTAATAATGTTCATAGCTTCATTACTTGCATTAAAAAAATTTAATTTAGATGAAGGGCAGAGAAAGTTTGCTAAATTCTTCTTTTACTTAAGCATACCAACTACAATTGCAGGCATTATATATGGAAGTTTCTTTGGTGATTTAATTCCATATATATCAAATAATAGTTTAGTACAACCAGGACAGGATTTAATGCCAATATTGTATGTATCTATAGCAATGGGTGTGGTACAAATTTATTTTGGTCTTGGTGTTAAAGCTTATATGCTAATTAGAGATGGAAAGCCGATGGATGCTATTTATGATGTTTTAACATGGTATCTATCATTAACTGGAGCATTTTTATTTATTGGGGGTGGAATTCTAAAACTAAGCCCAGCAGTAATCGGTGCAGGTAAATGGGTTATGATAATTGGAATGGTTGCATTGGTATTAACCCAAGGAAGAGAAAGCAAAGGGCTCGGTGGAAAGCTTGGTGGAGGAATATATGGTTTATATGGCATAACTGGTTACATAGGGGACTTGGTTTCATACTCAAGGCTTATGGCATTAGGACTTGCAGGCGGGTTTATAGCAACAGCTTTTAATACGCTTATTAGAATGATACCATCACCATATAACATTATTTTTGGGGTATTTATATTTGTGGGAGCACAATTATTTAATCTATTATTAAGTGCACTTGGAGCATATGTTCATAGTGCTAGACTTCAATATGTAGAGTATTTTAGTAAGTTTTATGAAGGTGGAGGAAAAGCCTTCGAAGCGTTTAAACCAAAGAATCAATATGTTAATGTAAAACAAGGAAAGCAAATTTAAGGAGGAATTAATTATGACGTTGATGGATTTTTTTACGACTAACGGTGGGTATGTTTTTGCTGCACTAGGTATGGCTTTAGCGGTATTTTTACCGGGAATAGGATCAGCACAAGGTGTAGGTATTGTTGGTGAAGCAGCTGCGGGACTCACAACCGAAGAACCGGAAAAATTTGGTAAAGCTCTTATTCTTCAATTGTTACCAGGTACTCAAGGACTTTACGGTTTTGTTATAGGACTTATGATATTACCAAAACTAACTGCAGATATGACTTTAGGTATGGGAATGTACTTATTTATGGCTTGTTTACCAATAGCCTTCGTAGGATTATATTCAGCAGTAGCTCAGGCTAAAACAGCAGCAGCTGGTGTAGCAATATTAGCTAAGAATCCAGAGCATACTACAAAAGCTATTATACTTTCAGTAATGGTAGAAACATATGCGATTTTAGCATTTGTTGTTTCAATAATTCTATTAAGTAAGACATTCTAATTTGAAAACTAAGTAGTTAGAGGGTGTGAATATATGTCAAATTTAGAAAATTTAACTTCTAAAATAGTAGAGGATGCTAATATTAAAGCAGAAGCTTTATTGAAAGAAGCTAAGGATAATGAAGCTTTACTTATAGAAAGTAAAGTTAAAGTTGCCAAAAATCTAGTGGTACAAATGTTAGAAAAAGCGAAAATTGAAGCTAGTACAACAAAACAAAGAATTATATCAAATGCTAAGCTAACGGTTAGAAATGAAAAATTAGTGGCTATGCAAAAAATGATAGATAATGTATTTGTTGATGCTTTAAAGAAGCTTTTAGTAATAACTGATAAAGAGTATTTAGAACTTATAAAAAGATACCTTTTATCAATGCAAATAGCAGGGGATGAAGAAATAATAATTCCTGGGAAATACACAAGTATTGTAGACGGTGAATATTTATCTCAAATAAATACAGCACTAAAAGCTTCAGGAAAAATAGGGCAAATAAAACTAAGTTCTGATGTACGTGATATTAAAAGTGGATTTATAGTACTTAAAAATGGTATAGAGGTTAATAATACTTTTGAAAGCCTTGTTAATTCATTAAGAGATGAGCTTGAATCAGATATAGTTAAAGAACTATTCAATTAAATTTTAGGTGGATAATAATTATTATTTTTTATCTACCTCGAAGGAAAATAAGGAGGATAGCCATATATGGATAAAATGAATTTCACACAAGCTGTGGCTAGGCTAAGAGTATTAGAAACAAGACTCCTTAATAAAGTAAAGATTGATAGAATGATTGATAGTACCTCGGCGGGAGAAGTGCTTAAGAGCTTGCAGGAAACTGAATACGCAGGTTTGATGGTAAATATAAAAAGAACAGAGGACTACAATATACTACTTAAAGAGGAGCTAAAAAGAGTATATTCGCTTATGTATAAAGTTTCTCCAGACCCAATTATAGTAGATATTATGAGTCTTAAATATGATTATCATAATATCAAGGTAATGTTAAAAGGAAAGGCTTTAGACAAGGATTTTTCTCATATGTTAATTCCAGTAGGAACAGTGGATATAGAGAAATTAAAGATTTACATGAATACTGGAGAATATAGGGACTTAAACCCTAAAATGAAGGAAGCTATACTTAAGGCGGAAAAAGTCTTTAGTGAGCTTAAAGACCCTCAAAAGATTGATATTATATTAGACAAATATATGTATATAGACATGTTAGCAAGGGCAAAAGAAACAAAAATTGATTTTATAATTGATTATATAAAGAGAAGTATAGATTTTTCTAACATTAAATCAATTATTAGATTAAAGAAACAACAAAAGAATGTAAATTTTTTAAAAGAGGTTGTCCTTCTAGGTGGAGATATAGATAAAGATATCATATTAAAAGTATTCAATGAGCCTATTGAAAATATGGCGACTAAATTTGCTTCATCAAAGTATGGAGAAGTTGTAACAATGGGACTCGAAGAATATATTAAAACTGGTAAATTATCAGCTTTTGAAAAATTCACAGAAAATTTTATTATGAAAAATTTAAAATCTGCTAAATATGTTACTTTTGGGCCTGAACCAATATTTGCTTATATCGCAGCAAAGGAAACAGAAATAAAAGTAATAAGAATAATTATGGTTGGAAAATTAAATAATGTTGATACGGCTGTTATAAGAGAAAGGGTGCGTGATGTTTATGCATAAAGTGGGAGTAGTTGGAGATAAAGATTCGATACTTGCTTTTAAAGCTCTTGGAATTGACGTATATCCTGTTATTGAAATTGAAGAGGCTAGAAAAATTATAGATAAAATGGCATCAAATAATTATGCGGTTATATTTGTTACTGAGCAACTAGCTCAGCATTTAGATGAAACTATAGAAAGATATAACGCAAAGATGCTTCCTGCTGTTATATTAATACCAAGTAATCAGGGCTCACTAAATATAGGAATGCAAAGGATTCGCGATAATGTAGAAAAAGCGGTGGGCGTAAATATTTTATAGAAAGGTAGGGAGATAACTTGAAAATCGGTAAAATCGTAAAAGTTTCAGGTCCATTGGTTGTTGCAAAAGACATGGATGAAGCTAATATATATGATGTAGTTAAAGTTGGAGAAAAGGGTCTTATTGGCGAAATCATCGAAATGAGAGGAGATAGAGCCTCCATTCAAGTATATGAAGAAACATCAGGCCTCGGACCAGGAGATCCAGTAGTATCTACTGGGGAAGCATTGAGTGTAGAACTTGGACCAGGACTTATGGAATCAATGTTTGACGGTATTCAAAGACCGCTTGATGCAATAAGAGCTATAGCTGGTAATTACTTAACAAAGGGCATAAATGTTCCATCATTAGACAGAAAAAGAAAATGGGAATTTGTACCGACCGTTGTGGTTGGGGATAGTGTTTCAGCTGGTGATACCATAGGTACAGTTGTGGAAACGAGTGTTATTACTCAAAAAATTATGGTACCTTTCGGAATAGAGGGAACTATAGCTTCTATCAAAGAAGGAGAGTACACAGTAGAGGAAGTAGTGGCTGAAGTACAAACTTCTGGTGGCATTGTGCAAGTTACATTAATCCAAAAATGGCCAGTAAGACGTGGAAGACCATATGCTAGAAAATTAAATCCAGTAGAGCCACTAATTACAGGTCAAAGAGTAGTAGATACTTTTTTTCCTGTAACTAAAGGTGGTACTGCTTGTGTTCCAGGTCCTTTTGGAAGTGGAAAAACGGTAGTTCAACATCAACTTGCAAAATGGGCAGATTCAGAAATAGTTGTTTATATAGGCTGCGGGGAACGTGGAAACGAAATGACAGACGTTTTGAATGAGTTTCCAGAGCTTAAAGATCCAAAAACTGGTGAATCTATAATGAAAAGAACAGTGTTAATTGCAAATACGTCTAATATGCCAGTTGCAGCTAGAGAAGCTTCTGTATATACAGGGATAACTATTGCAGAGTACTATAGAGACATGGGATTCTCAGTAGCTGTAATGGCGGATTCTACTTCCCGTTGGGCAGAGGCACTTCGTGAAATGTCAGGAAGACTAGAGGAAATGCCCGGTGATGAGGGGTATCCAGCATACCTAGGTTCACGTGTAGCTGATTTTTATGAGAGGTCAGGAAAAGTAGTTTGTCTTGGAAGCGATGAAAGGGTGGGAGCTCTTACAGTTATTGGTGCAGTATCACCTCCAGGTGGAGATTTATCAGAGCCAGTTACCCAGGCTACACTAAGAATAGTTAAGGTTTTTTGGGGACTAGACGCACAACTTGCTTATATGAGACATTTTCCATCAATAAATTGGTTAGATTCTTATTCACTATATTTAGAGAAGATAGGTACGTGGATGGATGAGAACGTTGCAGAGGATTGGACTGAGCTTGGAATGAAAGCTATGAGTATTCTTCAAGAAGAAGCGAAACTTCAAGAAATAGTAAGACTTGTTGGTCTGGATGCTCTTTCGGAAGAAGATAGATTGAAATTAGAAGTTGCAAAGTCAATTAGAGAAGATTATCTACAACAGAATGCCTTCGATGACGTTGATACTTATTCATCCTTGGAAAAACAACATAAAATGTTAAAGTTAATTTTAGTATTCCAAGTTGAAGCAGAAAAAGCTTTAAGCGCAGGGGTATATTTAAATAGGATATTAAAAATGGAAGTAAGAGATAAAATAGCGAGAGCAAAATATATTGCAGAAACTGAAATGTCAAGAATCGATGATATATATATAGAATTATCTAAGGAAGTAGAAAAATTAATAACGGAAGGAGGGGTTATTAATGATTAAAGAATACAGAACCATATCAGAAGTTGTAGGACCACTTATGATTGTAGAGAAAGTTCAAGGGGTAAGGTATGATGAACTTGTAGAAATAGAACTACAGACCGGTGAAATCCGTCGTGGAAAAGTACTTGAAATAAATGAAGATAAAGCAATGGTTCAGTTATTTGAAAGTTCTACAGGAATTAACTTAAAAGGTAGTAAGGCTAAATTTTTAGGAAGACCACTAGAACTAGGCGTTTCGGAAGATATGCTTGGAAGAGTATTTGATGGACTTGGTAGGCCAAAAGATGGTGGACCTAAAATTATCCCTGAAAAGAGATTAGACATAAATGGAGAACCATTAAACCCCGTAGCAAGAGACTATCCGTCAGAGTTTATTCAAACAGGTATTTCAGCTATTGATGGACTTAATACTTTAGTTAGAGGACAAAAATTACCTGTATTTTCTGGATCAGGTCTTCCACATGCGGAACTTGCGGCACAAATAGCAAGGCAAGCGAAGGTGTTAAATTCGGATTCAAAATTTGCTGTTGTATTTGCAGCTATAGGAATAACTTTTGAGGAAGCACAATTTTTTGTAGATGATTTTACTAGTACTGGTGCAATAGACAGAACTGTGTTATTTATGAATCTTGCAAATGACCCAGCTATTGAGAGAATAGCAACACCTAGAATGGCGCTAACTACAGCTGAATTTCTTGCCTATGAAAAAGGAATGCATGTACTTGTAATTATGACTGATATTACAAATTACTGTGAGGCACTACGTGAAGTTTCAGCTGCAAGAAAAGAAGTACCAGGTAGACGTGGATATCCAGGATATCTATATACTGACCTTTCTACACTATATGAAAGAGCAGGTAGGATTAAAGGACTTGAAGGTTCAATAACTCAAATTCCTATACTTACAATGCCAGAAGATGATATAACTCATCCAATTCCTGACTTAACAGGATACATAACTGAAGGGCAGATTATTTTAAGTCGTGAACTTTATAAAAAAGGCATTATGCCTCCAATAGATGTTCTACCTTCATTATCAAGGCTTAAAGATAAAGGTATAGGTAAAGGCAAAACTAGAGAAGATCATGCTGATACAATGAACCAGTTATTTGCTGCATATGCTCAAGGTAAGCAGGCAAAAGAGCTAGCAGTTATTTTAGGAGAGTCAGCTTTATCTGATGCAGACAAAGCATATGCAAAATTTGCAGAGGCTTTTGAAAAGAAGTATGTTTCCCAAGGGTTTGGAGTTAATAGATCTATTGACGAAACAATAAATTTAGGATGGGAGCTTCTATCTATTCTACCAAGAACCGAACTTAAAAGAATTAGGGATGAATATTTAGAGAAGTACTTACCTGCTAAAGAGGGTGAGTAAACATGGCAAGGTTAAATGTCAGCCCAACTAGAATGGAGCTTACTAAACTTAAAAAAAGATTAGGTACAGCGACTCGTGGACATAAATTATTAAAAGATAAACAAGATGAGCTCATGAGAAGATTTATTGATCTTGTAAAACATAATAATGAACTACGAGCAAATGTTGAGGAAGAATTACAAAACTCTTTTAAGGATTTTGTTATGGCAAGTGCATTAATGTCCTCAGAATTTCTAGAGGAAGCCATCGCATATCCGAAAGAAAGTATTTCTGTAGAAGTCGAAACAAAAAATCTTATGGGTGTTAAAGTTCCCGTAATGAAGTTTAAAAGAAAATTAGAAGATGATCCAGGAAGTATATATCCCTATGGATTTGCTAATACATCAGGCGAACTTGATGGAGCTATAGAAAAGCTTTATATAATTTTGCCGAAATTATTAGAACTTGCAGAGGTAGAGAAATCTTGTCAGCTTATGGCGAAAGAGATTGAAAAAACTAGAAGAACAGTTAATGCTCTTGAATATATGACAATACCTCAACTTCAAGATACTATAAAGTATATTAGAATGAAGCTTGGTGAAAATGAAAGAGGAGCTTTAACTAGACTTATGAAGGTTAAAAGCATGATGGAAAAAGCTCAAGAAATAGCCGATGCAAAGCGAATTAGCACATAAGGGATAAAGTTAAGGTGTTTTTATGACACCTTAACTTTTTTTGTGAAAATTTAAGTTGATGTATGCAGTAATTTATAATAGAATATATAGTGAACGAAGTTTAAATTTATTGCAGTTAAATGCAATTAACATAAGGAGGGGCAATATGGCAGTTAGAGAAATTTTACAATATGGGGACAAACGTCTTAATTCGATTTGTGAAACGGTTAAAAAAGTAGATAGAAGAATATTAAACTTAGTTGATGATATGATGGATACACTTTATGAGGGCAATGGAATAGGCCTGGCTGCTCCCCAAATAGGTATTTTAAAAAGAGTTATCCTAATTGATTTAGGTGGAGAAGAAGAGGAAGAACCAATAATAGTTATAAATCCTCAAATAACGTCTAAGGCAGGAAATGAAAAGGACTATGAAGGATGTTTAAGCTATTTGGGATATGAGGGTGAGGTATTTAGGCCTACAAATGTTACAGTTAAAGGAATTAATATTAAAGGAAAACCTGTAACCTATGAAGCAGAAGGGTTACTAGCAAGAGCCTTTTGTCATGAAATTGATCATTTAGATGGGATATTATATATGTCTAGAGTAGAGGGACCGTGCGAACTACTAACTGAGGAATAAACGATACTATCTGAGCAATCTATATGTTGAATATCTATAAGGGACATAAAAAAGTATGCTATGTGATTTTAATATCATATGTCATGCTTTTTTTTATTTTACCTACATATTGATATCTGACTACGCAAGTGCTATTATAATATAGAATACTGGTGTATATACACTAGTATATACATACATAAAGAGGTGTATAAATAAATGCAAGAGTTAAAAGAAAAGATTCAGCAATTGAAGGTGGAGAAAAACGCTTTGATTTTAGCACATTATTATCAAAATGATGATATTCAAGAGATAGCCGACTTTGTAGGAGATTCATATTATCTTAGTAAAATAGCCAAAGAGTGTGATGAGCAGACTATAGTGTTTTGTGGAGTGAAGTTTATGGCTGAGAGTGCAAAAATACTTTCACCAGAAAAAACAGTGTTACTTCCCAATATAGAAGCCGGATGTACTATGGCAGATATGATTAATGGAGAAGATGTTAGGGAACTTAAAAAGGAGCATCCAAAAGCAAAAGTTATATGCTATATAAATTCAACAGCAGAAGTTAAAGCTGAAAGTGATATATGTTGTACTTCTTCAAATGCATTAAAAATAATTAATGGTTTAGATAGTTCAGGTAATGAGGAAATAATTTTTATACCGGATAAAAATCTAGGTGAATATATAAATGAAAAAGCTCATGTGAAGAACATGATCTTATGGAATGGTTTTTGCCGTGTGCATGAATTTGTGAATGCACAGGAGATTGTGGAAGTTAAAAAGGCAGATAGTAACATAAAAATTTTAGTTCATCCTGAATGTAATAGAGAAATTAGGAAATTGGCTGACTTTGTAGGAAGTACAGGAGAGATAATTAAATTTGCAACTGAGGACATGGGCGAAAAGTATATGATTATAACAGAAGAAGGCATACTTTATGACCTAAGAAATAAAAATCGTAATAAACAATTTATAACACCGAAATCGCCTATGACATGTTGCAGTATGAAAAAAACTACTCTAGAAGATGTTTATAAGAGTCTTCTAAATAAACAATATGAAGTAACCTTAGATGAAAATATAAGACAAGCTGCGCATAGATGTCTAAATGCAATGCATGAAATGGTAGGGTGATTTGATGGATATTTTTGTAGATGTGCTAATAGTTGGAACCGGGGCAGCGGGATTGTATTCTGCATTGAATTTAAGTGAAGACTTAAATATACTTCTAATAACTAAAGATTCTGTAGATAAATGTAATACATCCTTAGCTCAAGGAGGAATAGCGGTTGCTAGAGATGAAAAGGATTTTGATCTATTTGTGCAAGATACTCTAAAAGCAGGAAAATTCAAAAATTCCAAGGAAGCAGTAAAAACTCTAGTATATGAATCAAGAGATAACATAAATAAAGTAATAGATTTTGGAGTAAGCTTTGACTCGGAAAATGGGAAGTTCAAATATACAAAGGAAGGTGCACATAGCGTAAGTAGAATTGTTCATAACAAGGATGAAACTGGAAAAGAACTTTTTTATCTTTATTAGATGCAATTAAAAACAAAAAAAATATAAGAATATATGAAAACACTACTTTGCTTGATATTATTATCAACAACAATAAATGCATTGGAAGCATCGTCTCGAGGGGTGAGGAAACAATAAATATATATTCTAAGGAAACTATTTTAGCAACTGGTGGTATTGGAGGTCTATTTAAAAATTCAACCAGTAGAAGAAGCCTAACAGGGGATGGAATAGCTATTGCCCTAAGACATAATATTGAAACATCTGATTTGGACTATGTGCAATTTCACCCAACTGCTTTATACGATGATAATGTTAATTGTGAGAAATTCCTTATATCTGAGTCTCTAAGAGGTGAAGGCGCGAAACTTTTAAATGAATATGGTAAAAGATTTGTAGATGAGCTTCTACCAAGAGATGTAGTTGCTAGGGCAATTTATGAAGAGGAAGGAAAGTCGAGTAAACCGTATGTGTTTTTGGATATCTCATTTAAAGGCAAGGAGTACATTACGGATAGGTTTCCTGGTATTTATAAAAAATGCCTGGAAAGCGGAATAGATATTACAAAGCAAAGAATACCAGTAACACCAGTACAACACTATCACATGGGAGGAATCACTGTTGACCTATTTTCTAGAACATCTATGGAGCATTTATTTGCCTGTGGAGAGGTAAGTTGCACAGGTGTACATGGAGCAAATAGGCTAGCAAGTAATTCATTATTAGAGGCCTTAGTTTTTTCAAGAAGAGCTTCAGAGGTTATAAATAAGTCAATTGGTAAGATTGCCAAATTAAACTATGAAGATATAAACGGCAAAGATACGCCTCGTGATTATTGTGTAATTAATAAAACTGTAGTTATGGAAAAGTTCAAGGAAATGGGAGAGTGTATAAGGAATGAATTGGTTAATTATTGATAATCTAATTATAGATGCAATAAAAGAGGATGTACCTCAAAACGATATTACAACTGAATTTATTATAAGAGGTGAGTGTACTTGTAGTGTTGATTTAATAGCTAAAGAAAATGGAGTAATCGCTGGACTTCCTGTATTTGAGAGGGTTTTTAAAATACTCGGAGAGGTAAATATAGAATTCTTTAAACATGAGGGGGATGTAGTTAACCCGGGACAGTGTATTGCAAAGCTAAGTGGAAAAACAAAACACATATTGACAGGAGAAAGAACTGCATTAAACTATCTTCAAAGAATGAGTGGAATTGCTACGTTAACTAAAACTTATGTAGATAAATTAGCAGGTAGCGCAGTGAAAATTTTGGATACAAGAAAAACTACACCTAACATGCGTATATTTGAAAAATATGCTGTAAAGATTGGTGGAGGATGTAATCATAGATATAATCTCTCTGATAGTGTGATTATAAAAGAAAATCATATAAGTGCAGCTGGGGGAATAAAGGCAGCAGTTAATATTATACGTCAGAATGTTTCCTTTGTTAAAAAGATTGAAGTTGAAGTTGAAACTTTAAAACAAATTAATGAAGCTTTGGAAGTTAAGGTAGATATCATAATGCTGGATAACATGGACGTTGCCACTATGAAAAAAGCAGTAGATATAATTAATAAAAGAGCTCTAATTGAAGCATCTGGAAATATAACATTAGATAATATTTTGGATGTAGCAAGTAGTGGAGTTGACTATATATCTGTAGGGGCATTGACTCACTCCTACAAAGTTCTAGATTTGAGTATGAAGAATTTAGTTAATATACTTTAAGTCTAAGGTTCATGAAATATGAAATTTCTCCTGCGCGCCTTGCAATGTGAACTTGAAACGTGAAATTTGATTAAGAAATTCTAATCTTTTGCTCGTATAAAATTTCCTATCGCTCACATTCGCCGTCCTGGCTCAGGTTCGCTAGCCTGTCGTCCTGACAGGCTTACGGGAATTTTATGCTCGCAAAAGAAGAATTACTAAATCAAATTTCAATGTTTCAGCGTTTCTCATTGCAAGTCACTGTGGAGAAATTTCATATTATATTAATAATAATCTTAGCCTGATTACGGGGATATTTCACAACATATGATATACTATTTGTCATGTTCGTACATGTTTATACTTTCATTATTTTAATTTGTCCTTATTAATAGAAATAATAATTTTATAGTGTAGACACAACCTGTCCAATTCATCTAAATCCGTTAGTGATTTTTAAAGTTGTTTATGACGAATTTTATGAAAGTTGCGAATTAACTTACTTGGAGATTTTTGCAAGTGGTGGCATGAAAGCACAACCCAATGCAAACACAATTAAAGTGACAATTCTATAACTCACACTTCTATAATTCATACCAATAATACTACAGAAAGATAGTACTATCACGCTAAAAATAAATAATGAAATAATATAGAAAGCAATATGATTTTTTATATTAATATTTCTTTCCAAAGCAGTCCATAATGCTTTGCTCCATCCAAATTTTATTGAGATTTTCATGAACAAAATAGTAGTCAAAAAATAAAGCACAATTTGAATTACTAACCATAGCATTACTCACTCCCCCTTTTATCTTGCTCTGCAATATTTTACGATTCCATCTTAATAATACCATAATTAGTATAAATATTAGAGATATCATACTCTTCCTGCCAGCATATTTTCCTAAGCTGTCACAATTAAAAATGCGTCGTAAAGTCTTCAATTGTACATTAATCGAAGATTTATCATTTATTCACTAGTTTTGAATAATAAAGAATAAGTACGGTCTATTTATTTCCTTGAGTATTGTTTTTAATGGCATCAACTATTATTGTTGTGCATATTACTACAATTGCACAAAGTATCGATATAGCAGTAACTGCAAGGCCTGCATCTGAGGTTCCTGAACCACCTAAAGCACTACCAACCATTATGGATAGGACTTCAACAACCCCAAAAACTGTAAATCCTAATATTAAATAGCCATAAAGTTTCATTTTATAATACCTCCTGTTGTGGCAATTTATTTTACAAGTTCGACACAAATATTTATTTAAGTATACCATTATTACCGTAAATTGGGTATAATCCATGAATGTATGACTTTAAGTAAAAAAAAATTCTAATAATATTTTTATCTGATTATGTTAACAAAAGTATATATTGCGTAAAATGAATTTTAGAATTACTTGGCGACGTGAACGCATTGGAGCAATATATACTTTTCGTTATAGTATAATCTAGGGAAAAAATAGGTAGTCTACTTTATTTATACTGGGGTTAATGTTATAATATACCATGTTAATGCGGTTTAAGTATCCCATAAAGGTAAGACGATAAAGTGTACAAGGGTGGAATTCTAATGAAAAAACAAAATCTACTAATAATAGCGTTAATAATAAGTTTGCTGTTTGGTGCTTACAGTTTTATTGGTTTAAAGCAGCGAGAAAAAACTGCAAATGAATTATTTAAATACACATTGTCCCAGGCTCAATTTTGTTTTGCACAGGATTATACTAAAATGAAGGATGATGATAAAAATTATTATTATAGATTGGTAGCCTCTCACTTATATACAGCTTTATCTACATTAGATTTAACTTCATATGGTAAGAGTGAGAACCACAACGAGTTATCTAGTGCAATATATGAGCTTTATTATTGTATTACAGAAATTAATACTACAAATAGCAGATGGAAAGCAGTCACAGAAAAACGGGTAGCTATATATAAGTATTTAACGTATATTGGCAATGATACTAATGATAAAAACAGTTGCGATGCACTTTCTAGACTTGCAAATAATTTGCGCGCAGGTGTTGAAGATGTTGTAATTAATTATGAAGGCACCAGTCAAAATTGGCATGTAGGTTATAAAATTGATGGTAATAAAAACTCACATAACACTTATTATACATTTAAGTACACTGGGAAAGAAGGTAACTTAGTAAAAGATGTAAAATACTCAATAGATACAAGGAATGAAGGAGAAGAGGGTGAATTCAAAATGGATAATACCATGATTCACACGGGCAAGCTGATGCTGCCCACTGGATTCCCGAAACCTACTGATAGAGATATGATAGTTAAAATAGAATGGAATGGAAAAAAAGAGTCGTTAATATTAGAAAAGTAAATATAAAATTAGAGATATTCTAATCTTCATGCCCGTATGTTTTCATAAGTCGTCACAACTAAAAACGCCACAAACTTTTATTGTTTGTGACGTCTAAAATGAATGTTGCGACATAAATGCAAATGAAGATTATTTTTTTATCAAAGGTATTTGTAATTCAGTAAGCCATTCATCTTCGTTTTCTTTATTCCAAATACCATCGATAAAGTTTTCGCGTGGACTATCAACAATTACATATCCATTATCTTCACTCCACTTAAAAGCAAAGGCATATGCCTTTGCAAGTCCAGCATATGCACCCTTGTGCATAACGGAAACTGCAGACACACTTTCAATCTTTTTAAATTTAATATCGCCAGTTTCTTTACCCATTTTTTCTACCGCTTCGCAGAATTCAATGTTAATATCTTTATCTTTGTATTCATTATCAAGATACTTGATGAAGCAGTAATTAGGAACAGTACATTTCAATTCAGGATTTGCAGCAGTAATCTCTTCTCCAATCTCCGGTATGAGTTCAAAATAAGAGTCATAACTTGGCACTGTCATCCTCTTTGAATAGACAATACACTCTGGTATTTCTTTTAAAATCGCTTGATAATTCATAACTAACTCATCCTCTTTCCCTTGTAATATAAATTCAATTCGAGAGAGCTGTGTATTACTTTCAGCGATAGTATCTTCAATTTCACTTTTTCGTTTTTCCAAAATTAAGTCTATACAGTGTCCAGATATAATCAGCTTGATTTCATCAATTGATAAACCAATTTGGCGAAAAGACTGAATTTTGTGAAGTTCTACCAACTGTTTCGTTGTATAAAAACGATAGTTTGTTTCCTCATCCACAAATTCTGGTTTTAATAAATCAATTTCATCATAATACCTTAATGCTTTTACTGTAGTTTTCGTAAGTTTAGAAAATTCGCCTATTCGAAACATATCCACATCTCCTTTCCTTGTAAATTAAGATTACAGTATCCTCTAAAGGGAGTGTCAATAGGTCTTTTTATATTATTATAGAAATAAATTTAATTCGCTTTTTTTACGATTTCGTCTTAACAATACCATAATTTAGTAAAAATATAAAGATTAGAGATATTCTATTCTTTATATTCGCATGTTTTCCTAAGTCGTCACAAGTAAAAACGCCACAAACCTTTATTGTTTGTGACGTCTAACAAGAATATTGTTCATCATTGAAATAAAACTTTTAACATCTCATCAGTAATATCAATATCATTTTTATCATAAAAATTGATGTCCCTAGTTTCAGGATATACATTTTGTGTTTCGTTTGGAACTGTGCAATAGGCTATAAAATATTCCTGCTGTGGGATACTAATTTTATATTCCTTGTTTTCCAATGTTACTTTTGTATATGCAATTTTCATATTAGGATTTTTACCTTTCAAAATAAGACATTTGCCCTTATTTGTTTTATATATTTTATCTCTAAAAGAAGCATCGCCACCTCCTGTGGCTTCAATTTTATATTTATTATTAATACCTTTGGTTAATTCTGCGTCGCCCAAAGTGTTATTAGTCATAAATAAAATATATTTTTTATTATCAAGATTTAATTCCTGTTTAATATCAATATTGTTATATATCACTGTAGGTCTGTTAACAAATTGCTTTATATTATACTCTAATTGTTTTTTATTATCTGAAATTTTATATGTTCTTGAATATGAAAATACTATGCCAACAATTATAAGTACACATAACAACAACATTATAAATTTTTTTTTCATAGTGAATCCCCTCCTTTTTAGGTACGGCATATTTTACAATTTAATCCTAATAATACCATAATTTAGTACAAATATAAAATTAAAGATGCTCTAATCTTCATGTCCGCATGTTTTCCTAACTCGTCACAAGTAAAAATGCCACAAACTTTTATTGATTGTGACGTCTAAAAAGAACATTCCGAATCACTTAAATTTTTATGGATTTGTAACTTTCGACGATAAGATATGCCCACACTTTGTACAAATATCAGAAACAATTCCCGATCCATCATAATAAAATTTATCAGTTCGCCTCATGGTAACATAACCGCTTAATTTTCCTTCTCTAATATCGCTACATCCACATATTGGACATTTTTTAGTGGTTTCCATAATTACCCCTCCCTATATTTTAAAATAATAATTCACATTTTTTTACAAAGACCCACTAACTCAGAAATTGATTTAGTGGGTCTTTTAAGATTATTCCGAAGTTAACATCAAAAAAATTAATTAATGCATACTCCTTATTAATTATTCTTTTTAGCATGTCTAATTTTTAAACAATACAATATTAAAAAGTGGTGTTTATCCTATTCTTATTTCCTTTTTTTATTATAAAAATACCTAAAAAAATAAGAGCGATACTATAAATAAGCCAAAAAGAAATCACAAAAAATATATTTATATAGCTAAAATTCATTTTACCAATAGTTGTTATACTGTTTGAATCAATAATTGTCCGTTCTTTATTATTTAAAATAGCGTGTGCAAAATTAAAAGCAATGTATCCAAATTGACAGATGGCATACATAATTATAATATAGCCTAATAAATACAATTTTCCTCTAATTATTTTAAACATAGATAAACATTCCCCTCTAATTATTAATTTTATGTATAGTATTGAAAATACTAAATTCGTAGTATTTTACAAGTTTGATGCACTTTATGAAAGATACGACTTAACTGTATATAAAATTAATTGTTTTATTTACAGTTTATCTTATAATTTCCAATAAAATTAGTATAAGTCGCTGAAAGCACATATTCTCCTTCATTATCCAAGTATACTTGTTTTACGGAATTTTTATTGGGCTCAAAGTTTTCTATTGCTTTTCCATTTGAATTAGTTAATGTTAATTTTAGAGTTCCTTCTTTAACCGAAGAATTATAGGTGAATTTAATTTTTTCACCTTTTTTAGCATTAAAAGTTATTTCAGAATTGCTACTTTTTTTAGAAGTAATATTATCTTTCATAGACCCCAAATTGGAGAAGTCTGAAATAATTATTCCTATATAAATACATACTATAACAATAGCTACAATTGCGACTAGAGCTTTTTTCATTCTTAGCACCCTTCTTTTCTTTTCTTATAACGTATTAAATAACGATTCCGTCTTAATAATACCATAATTTAGTATATATATAAAGATTAGAGATATCCTAATCTTCATATATTCCTAAGTCATCACAACTAAAAACGCCACAAACTTTTATTGTTTGTGACGTATAACACGAAAAGACTGTCTTAACTTACATTATAAATATCTGTAGCGTAGACTAAAAAAGTAATAATTATTAAAAAGAAAAATGAAAAAAACAAAATAGGCGTATCACTTTGTTAGTGTGCCTTTAAAATGAATTTGACATTGATCTGTTTTTTCAGCCACTGTCTGAAAAATTGTAGTTGTTCTTCGGTGTGGAAATAGTGTTCTCCTTGCTCCATTACTTGTAACTCAAAATTGAAGCGTTTTGCAAACGCAGCTACCACATCAAATTCACATAAGTTATCTTCTGAGACAGGACGTCGAATAAGCGTGTTAGGAAATTTTTCATGGAATAAACTTAGATTCTGTTAACGAATGCTCTACTATCAGAACAACCAAGATGCCGAACCTTCATGATTTAATTATGAATACTACAATATTTATAACCTGACACCTTTGACTCCAAATATGGCTCCGAAAAACAGTATTTCTGACTTCTGATATACATGTATATCACTATTTAAGATCAGGCTTTTATGAAGGTAGACCTTCACCTCGTTATATTCCATTAAAATATATTGGTCCAAATTAGAACAATTTTTCTGAGTCTCAATCCAGAGACTTCTTGTAGGTGTGCCTCCTCAACCACAAGAATTTAATACTGACTTAATTACCAAAACAGAATTTTGTTTTTTTATAGAATTAATTGCTTTATCATCGATAGTTAACATAAAACACCTCTATACCCATAGTAGGTATACCTATATTTATATTCTAATCTCAAAGTGTATAAATGTCAATTAGCAATAGAGGGCTCGTAACTTCATTTTAAGGCATTATTAATATAATCTTTTAGCCTATCATTCCAAGGCGGAATTTCAATGCCCAGGGAGTATTTTATATGGGAATTATCCACACAGGTATAATTAGAATCTTTAATGAGATTGGATAAGAGTTTATCAGAGCTTACAATCAATGGAATATTAAGCTTACCCAATTCTATTATACTATTTATTAGGAGTGATTTCGATAAGCATCCTTCATTAGTATAGTTATATATCCCATATTTATCAGTAGCTAGAAGCATCTGAATGACTATAGTTAAATCTTCAATATAAGTTACGGATAGGGTAGGATTTGAAAATAGATAAATTGCTGTATGTTTACCATTTATGAGTTTCCTAATTAAACAATCATTGCCTCCGAATATGGTTGAGGTACGAAGAATAAAATATTTTTCGCAAATAGTTTGTATTAATTCTTCTCCTCCGAGTTTACTCTTGCTATATACGTTTACGGGGTTACATTCATCAATTTCATTGTAAGGCGATGATTTAATATCTCCGTATACGTCTGCGCTAGATAGGTATACTAATGGTATATTAAGTGAATTGCAACAATTAGCAATGTTCAAAGTCCCAACAGTGTTTATGCTATAGGCTAAAGACTCATTGTACTCACATATATATTTACTTGTTAATGCTGCAGTATGAATTACAGCATCAGGTTTTAATTCGATCAGAGTTTTCTCAGTGGCTATTTTATCAATTATATTAAGCTTAGATTTATCTAATCCATATACAACATGTGATTTTGACAAGACGTTACAAAGATAAGTTCCGATATTACCTTTTGCTCCAGTTATTAAAATTTTCATAAATACCTCCTGATATTTCATGATATTAAAGTATATGATGAAGTATCTTTATTATTAAAGAATTATTGGAATAATGGGGTACAGTTAACAACTAGTTGATTAATAGTTCACGATAATGAATAGCATCTGGGTACATAGGAAAGAATTTAAACAAAAGTTTGTATGGGGGAGTAATTTTTATGTAGTATATGTTAAATAATAATAACTATTAGTTGAACAACTTTCAAAAATGTGGTAAGATTAGCTATAAAATAGTGTAAAATAGTAGCAATTAAAATCATGATTTATTTTTAATGATAGTAATTGTTATCTACTCCAGAAAAATAAAAGGAGGATTTTGAGAATGAAAACAACAAAATTAAAAGATAATATCTATTGGATTGGGGTTAATGATCCTAAGCTCAGGGTGTTTGATATTATAATGGAAACAAAGAAGGGCACTACATATAATTCATATTTAATAGATGATGAAAAAGTTGCTATAGTAGATTGTATTAAAAATGGTTTTTTTGAAGAGTTTTTAGGTAAAATAAAGGGAGTTATTGGAGAAAGAAAAGTTGATTACATAATTGTTCAACATACAGAACTCGATCATAGTGGTACTTTAGATAAGTTCCTAGAAGTTTATCCAGAGGCTGTTGTTCTTGCTTCAAAACCTGCTATAAGATATTTAAAAGAAATTACTAACAAGGAATTTAATAGTGAGCCGGCTGTAGGAGAAATTTCATTAGGTAAAAACACATTGCAATTTATTTCTGCACCAAATTTACATTGGCCTGATACAATGTTTACATATGTTAAGGAACAAAAACTGTTGTTTACATGTGATTTTTTGGGATGCCATTATTCACCTGCGAGTTGTATAACTGATAGCTGCTCAGGTGACTATTTTGAGGAAATGAAGTATTACTTTGATGTTATAATGGGACCTTTTAAGAAATTTGTAACTATGGGACTAGATAAAATTAAAGATTTAGAATTAGATATAGTTGCTCCAAGTCATGGACCTATACACATAAATGATGTTAAAATGTATGTAGATTTATATAGACAATGGGCCCAAATTTACGAAATAAAAGAAAAAAATATTCAAATATTTTATGTTTCCGCATATGGTAATACTGAATCTATGGGAAAATATTTAGCATCAAAAATCAATGAAAAGGGTATAAAAGCTGAGGCTCATGAGATTACATCTATGGGGTTAAGTGATATTGTGACACTTATTGAAAAAGCCAGCGGTATTATGATTGGATCTCCTACTATTAATCAAGATGCGGTAAAGCCTGCTTGGGACGTTTTATCACTTGTATGTCCAATAACCAATAGAGGTAAGGCTGCAACATCTTTTGGTTCATATGGTTGGAGTGGAGAGGGTACTTCTATGCTTACGGAAAGACTAAGGTCTCTAAAATTTAAAGTTCTTCCAGAAGGATTGAAATTCAATTTTGTTCCTAGTAGCAAGGAATATGAGAAGGCTGATAAATTTGTGGAAGACTATTTGCAACTTTTAGATTAGAAATTTACAATGTTTCAATAATAAAAAAAAGAAAATCTCACTTGTATAGTGGAATTTTCATTTTTTTTTATATAGGCACATTCAAATAAATAACGAGTTAGTATACTAGTTATTTATTTGAATGTGCCATATAGAGTATTAAAAAAATTCAAATGTAAATAATAAAATGAAAACTATGAAGTCTGGAGGGATTTACTTGAATAAACAATATATAATAAATTTTTTAAGTAAAAATGACTTAAGAGAGATAGCTGAAATTGAATATAAAAAGGACACCATTGCGCTGAAATTTAAATATTACTATGATGAAGTAGAGATGGAAGCAGCTACATCATTTGCAAATGAAGAAGGCGATTTTAAGCAGAATAAAGAAGAGTGGTACGAAGAATATTTTTTACCATATTTAAGTGATATTGCAGCAGATAATGTGGAAGATATTATGGAAGAATGTGCTGAAAAAATGGAAATTGAGTACGAATTCATTGGCTGTGATATATCACAAGATGATTATGAATTCAATGAATTCGCAGTGGTTTTCTATGGTGAAGATGCAAATATAGAAATTGATGATATATTAATAGAATTAGACATATAATTCTGTTTTTATAGTAATACTTGTATTTATTAAGCAGCTTTTTTGGAAGTGGTTTTAAATTTATGATACTTAACTATAACTTCATCTAATTGCTGACTGCAAGTTACAACTATTTTATCTGTAGGTTTGTTGAAATTTAGTAAAAAATGTAATATCGCTCTTAATGATTCTACTTCTTTCTTTATAATTGTTAATTTAATATTCATATTAGTACCTCTTCTTCTTCTTATTTTGTTTTGTGGAGTAATTATATAATACCATATTATTCAAAGTATGTTAAATTTTTTTATAGTCATTAAAACATAGAAAACTACAAAATAGACTATAATTTCAACAAATAAACAACAATTATATGGTAAAAAATACCAAAAAACACCATAGATATGTTTGATAAAGCTATTTGTAATAATATGTAAATGACGAAAAAGGTCTTAATTTTCTTGTGCTATAATTATAAAAATAGAATATGTTTGGGTTTAACTATTTATGAATAAAATAATTTGATATAATAAAAAAGTTAAAAATACAGGGAGGGATATTATGAATATTGATGAATTAACTAGCAGAATAAATTACCTTTATAAAAAAAGTAAAGAAGAGGGCCTTACAGAAGAAGAGAAAGTAGAGCAACAAGAATTGAGACAAAAATATGTTAATAATGTTAAAAGAAATTTTAGATCGCAACTAGATACAATTAAAAAAGTATAAGATGATGATTAGAGTTTAAAAAATAACAAGTCAAGATGCCTTGAAAAACAATAAATTTAGAAATATGTAAACGGGGGAATTTAAATGGCTGTTACTATAGAAGAATTAATAGAGCATTTTAATTTAGAGGTTTTAGTACAAGGAGATAACAGTAAGCTAATTAATGTTAGCGATATTAATAGACCGGGACTTCAAATTGCAGGATTTTACGAGTATTTTGAAAGCAAGAGAGTTCAATTAATTGGAATGGCAGAGTGGAGTTTTCTAGATTGCATGGAAGAAGAACTTAGAAAGAAACGATTAAACAGATATTTTAAATTAGATACGCCTTGTGTTATTATTACTAGAGATTTGGTGCCACATAAGGAAATTGTGGATGCAGCAAGAGAAAACGGGCGATGGGTTTTACGAACGAAATTAATTTCCACAAGATTTATTAATAAGCTTACAAGTTACTTAGATACTAAGCTAGCTCCAGAAACTAGGCTACATGGAGTGCTTGTAGATGTTTACGGTATAGGAATATTATTAACTGGAGAAAGTGGAATAGGTAAGAGTGAATGCGCGTTAGAATTAATAAAGAGGGGACATAGGTTGATTGCAGACGATGCGGTAGATATTAAAGAAATTGATGGAATGCTCCTCGGAAATTGTCCATACATAACATCAGGTATGCTGGAAGTCAGAGGTATGGGGATAATAGATATTCCAGCAATTTATGGTATGAGTTCCGTACTGAACACTAAGACTATTAGTTTATTAATTTCACTTACTCAGTGGAATGAGAGTGAAGAATATGATAGGCTTGGTATAGATAATGAATTTATGGATATATTAAATGTGCCTGTAAGAAAAATAACATTGCCAATTAGACCTGGTAGAAATATAGCTGTGATTATTGAAGCGGCTGCAGCTAATTATAGATATAGTTTAAATTCTAAGATAACTCCTGTTGAAACTATAAATATGAGAATAGAAGAAGTAACTAAAGCGCGTAATGAATAGACAAATAAATTAAAACTAGCAACGTGAAAATGGCTTTTTTAAGGCAGTTTTGGTGTTTGTAATTTAAGAAAATGTTTAGTAGAATGTTAAAATAGAAAGAATTTATATTAGGGAGGGAATAAACATGTCTGATGTTAAAAGTTTAGAAAAAAAATATGATGTAGCTTGGGACAAATATACTGAAAGTGATTTTAAAGACGTATTTAAGTTATCAGATAATTATATAGATTTTATATCAAAATGTAAAACTGAAAGAGAGTGTGTAACAGAGTTTGTTGCACTAGCTAAAAAAAATGGTTACAAGGACATTGATTCGTACATAAATGAAGGTGTCAAATTAAAAGCTGGGGATAAAGTTTATGCAAACTGTATGGGAAAGACCTTAGCTTTATTTTTAATTGGTTCTGAGCCTATTGAGAAGGGTTTTAAAATTTTAGGTGCTCACGTTGACTCACCAAGACTCGATTTAAAACAGAATCCATTATATGAGGATTCAGATTTAGCATTAGTTAAAACACATTACTATGGTGGAATTAAGAAGTATCAATGGGTAACGCTTCCGTTAGCAATACATGGTGTTGTAATTAAGAAGGATGGCACAGTAGTAAATATAGTTATAGGAGAAGATGAAAAGGAACCAGTAGTGGGAATTTCAGATCTTCTAGTTCACTTATCCGCAGAACAAATGAAAAAGACTTTAGATAAAGGCATTGAAGGAGAAGATTTAAATGTATTCATGGGAAGCATACCAGTAGAGGATAAGGATGCTAAAAATAGAGTTAAATTAAATATATTAAAACTATTAAATGATAAGTATGATATAGACGAAGAAGATTTTGTATCATCAGAACTTGAAGTAGTACCTGCAGGGCGAGCTAGAAGCTATGGACTAGACAGCAGTATGGTTATGGCCTATGGGCATGATGATAGAGTTTGTGCGTACACTTCTTATGAAGCATTAATGAACATTAAGGAGACAGACAAAACTTGTGTTGTGTTACTTGTGGATAAAGAAGAAGTTGGAAGTATTGGAGCAACGGGAATGCAATCAAAATTCTTTGAAAATACAGTGGCTGAAGTTGTTAATTTAATGGGAGAATATAGTGAGCTAAAAGTAAGAAGATCACTCGCGAGTTCAAAAATGTTATCTTCTGACGTAAGTGCTGCCTATGATCCAAACTTCTCGTCAGTTATGGAAAAACGTAATGCTGCATACTTTGGAAAAGGTATAGTTTTTAACAAGTATACTGGAGCTCGTGGAAAAAGCGGATGCAACGATGCAAACCCAGAATTTATTGCGCAGCTTAGAACTATAATGGAAAAACATAAAATTTCATGGCAAACATCAGAGCTTGGGAAAGTAGATCAAGGCGGCGGTGGTACTATAGCTTATATATTAGCTGAGTATGGTATGCAGGTTATTGATTCAGGAGTTGCTCTTCATAACATGCATGCACCATGGGAAATTGCAAGCAAGGCAGATATCTATGAAGCATTTAGAGCTTACGAAGCTTTTCTTTTAGAAATATAGATAAGAAAGTGTATATTACTAATTAAGTGTTTTTTCTTATATTATGCTATAGCTAAAAAGATAATATAAGAAAACCGCTCAATCATAAATGTTTTTATGGGCAAAAAAAGTATGTATTACGTAAACTGCATTCGAACAAGCATTAGTAATTCTTAGATAATTTTATGAAAGATACGTTAAGAAAAGTACATGTCTGAGCGCATGCGAGTTTGTACTTTTTAGTATCTTTCAATAAAATTAACTTAGAATTACTTAGCGTAGTAAGATGCAGTTGTAGTAATACATACTTTTTTACTTTATGAATCTAATGCTTTTACAAAGACGGCTAGTTCATTATGGCTTAAGAAAACTGAACCAATTACACCATGACTGGTATCAGAGGTTGTAATTCCATGAAAATCTGAACCAGCAGTAATTAACTTATTGTATTCTTTAGCCTTTCCTTTCATAAACGCCTTTTGTTTTTTTGTGTTTATTGGATATACTGCTTCAATACCATCAAAATTAAAGTGTAACATTTCATCTATAGAAGAATTTTTAATTAGCACTGGGTGTGCAAGCACAACTAATGCATTAACTTTTTTTAACATGTTTATACCATCTGCTGTTGAAATTTTTTTTGTTTGCACATATGCTGGGCTATCGTCTGAGAGTAAATTATCAAATATATATTTCCAATCATATTTATAACCAGCATTCATTATGGCCTTAGCTATATGAGGTCTTGCTATTACCCCTTTTGCATCATCCAAAATTTTCTGGTAATCTAATTTTATTTTGAAAAAAGTATCTAGATTTTCCACTATTTTCTCAGCTCTCGATATTCTATAAATCTCCATATCCTTTAGGAAATTTTGAAAATCACCATTTTTATAATTATCATCCTTAAAATAACCTAAAATATGAATGCTTTCTTTATTGTGAATAGTAGAGAGTTCTATTCCAGGTATTACCCTTATATTTTTACTGATACCTTCTCTAATGGCTTCCTCAACGTTTAAAGTAGTGTCATGATCTGTTATTGCAATAATATCTAAACCGTTTATGAAAGCCGTATAAATTAATTCTTTAGGACTTAGTTTTCCATCAGATGCATTTGTATGAAGATGGAAATCTCCTCGATTGTACATATAACCACCTCTAGTTTAAAGTTTACGTTAAGACACATTCAAATAAAAGACAATTAAGTATGGTATTCTATTTTTATGTGCTTAATACCATTTTAACTAATAATGGAGAATATTTAAAGGGGTTTGTAATAAATAATACTTATTATTTGATATAATAGGTAGTGAAAGTGTGGTTGTAACTGAAATAAAAGGGTATTATGATAGATATGTAGAAAATTATAAGGAATAAACATTAATGCTAAAGGGGTTGAGAAATCATAGATAATAATTTAATGAATGATAAAATCAATCTTATTATAGAAAACCATATTTTTGTGTATAATTTAAAGAAGATTGAAAACTTTGAAAACCACAGAGAATTTTGCCTACATGATATACAACACTTTCTAGATGTGGCACGACTTATGTATATAATGAGTTTAGAAAATACTTTAAATATACCCAAATACATGATTTATGCAACTGCATTTTTGCATGATATAGGTAGAAGCGCACAGTATGAAAATGGGACACCACATAATATTGCTAGTTTACCAATTGCTAAGAATATATTACTGCAGTGCAAATATGATAATAAAGAAATTGAAGAGATTCTGTTCGCTATAGGAAGTCATAGAAATAATACTGATAATTTAAATAGTTTAAGTGATATATTATATAAGTGTGATAAGCTTTCAAGAAATTGTGCTCACTGCATAGCTATTGATGGATGTAAATGGCCACATGAGAAGAGAAATATGAAGATAACATACTAGAAATGTAAATCTCCTGCGTGCCTTGCAAACGAACTCAAACAAGAAATTACATTAAGAAATTCTAATAGTTTTTCGTTTCTTATTGCAAGTCACTTCGGAGAAGTTATATGCTTTTACTTTGGCAGAAACTTATAGGAGGCAATATATGAGAATAGGTAACGTAGATTTTGAAATAGGCAAAAGAACTTACATAATGGGAATTTTAAATGTTACCCCAGATTCATTTTCTGATGGGGGAAGATTTAATGATATGGAGAGAGCCATAAATCATGCAAAGGAAATGGTGATCCAGGGAGCAGATATTATTGATATTGGCGGAGAATCTACAAGACCAGGGCATCACTCTGTCAGCGAGGAAGAAGAAATAAAAAGAGTAGTGCCTATTATAGAGGCTTTAAAGAAGGAAATAAGGATCCCTATTTCTGTGGATACATATAAAGGCAAGGTTGCAGAACTTGCTGTAAGGGCCGGTGCAGACATGATTAATGATGTTTGGGGGTTTAAGAAGGATCCATATATTGCGAAAGTCGCTGCTAAGTATAATGTTCCTTGCTGCTTAATGCACAATAGAGATAATAAGAATTACAATAATTTAATTGAAGATGTGTTAAAGGATTTAGAGGAAAGCATAGCAATTGCATTAAATGCAGGAGTACTTAGGCAAAATATAATATTAGATCCAGGTATTGGTTTTGCAAAAAGTTATGAAGATAATTTAAAAACTATGAATAACCTAGAAAAGCTGAATAGCTTAGGATATCCTGTACTCCTTGGAACTTCAAGAAAATCCATGATAGGATATGCACTAGGACTGGCTGCAAATGATCGGCTTGAGGGGACACTAGCAACTACTGCTATAGGTATTATGAAGGGCTGTGAATTCATAAGGGTGCATGATATAAAAGAAAATAAAAGAGTTTGCGCTATGACAGATGCTATTTTTAGAGGTTAAAAACCTTATTATTTATAAAGAAATCTAGTGTAGATATTAAGAGGAGACAATGATATGGATAAAATATACATAAAAGACTTAGAAGTTTATGGCCACCACGGTGTTTTTCAAGAGGAAAAAACCTTAGGACAGCGTTTCTTAATTTCATTGGAGCTTTTCCTTAGTTTAAGAGAAGCAGGCACCACTGATGACCTAACTAAGACAGTTCACTATGGTGAGCTTTGCCACCTGGTGGAGGAGCAATTTAAAAAAGAAAACTATAATTTAATAGAGAAAGCTACAGAAAAGTTAGCTGAATTTGTACTTTTAAAATATGATTTAGTTCAAAGAGTAAAGGTTAAAATCAAAAAACCTTGGGCTCCTATTGGAAAACCACTTGAATATGCAGCGGTAGAGGTAGATAGAAAATGGCATATTTCTTATATTGGTATAGGCGGAAATATGGGAGACAAAGAGAAAAATGTGAAAGCAGCTTTAGAGCTTATAAACAATTCAAGTCATACCAAAATAACAAAGACATCAAAATTTTATGAAACCAAGCCAGTAGGATATTTAGAACAAGACGACTTCTTAAATTGTGCTATTGAAGTGAAAACACTTTTAAATCCATTGGAACTTGTAATACTTTTGTTATCGATAGAAAAGGAATTAAAACGGGAGAGAGTTATAAGATGGGGTCCTAGAACGGTAGATTTGGATGTATTATTGTATGATAATATTATTAGCACTCAAGATGAAATAATATTACCTCATCCAAGAATGCAGGAGCGAATGTTTGTTTTAGACCCACTGTGCGATATAGCACCTTATGTTATCCATCCGATTTTGAATAAAACTATAATTCAAATAAAGGCATCTTTAAAAGATAGCTAGTTAAAAAAGGAAATAAAAGCACCTTAGGCTTTTAT
>JBLHPD010000014.1:0-41802 GCA_047624165.1 Clostridium sp.
TAAAAATAGATGGTTCAATTGATGGAGATTTAATTTGTGAAGATGATGTAATACTAGGCTCCACTGGCCAAATAAAAGGCAATACTGTCTGCAATAATGCCTATATAAACGGAATTTTCCATGGAAATATCTCTTGTAAAAGCACTTTAACCATAGAAAGTTGTGGTAAAGTCAAAGGAGATATTTTGGTAAAGAAATTAATAATTTCTGAAGGTGGAATTCTTGATGGCAAATGTACCATGCTATGTAACGAGCAACCTGATGATGAAAGTAACAATTAATTAAGGGACATGCAGAAATATAACACATAAATTAAAATTTATGTGTTATATTTAAATAATATTAGGGACTGGAAAATAAATAACAAGTCAAAGATGCAACGGATATTTTGTGTTAGGCAATGAGACAGGATCAGTTGATAGTTATACTATCATCGGATTCTGACGAAGCAGTATGACACAAAATAGACTAGCATCCTGACTTGTTATTTACTTTAATGTCCCTCATCATCATAATACTCCTCAAATAAAATTTCAATTATAAAAATTCTAATGTCTTCACTTAGAACTTTCTTCTACAATTCTATTGAGCATTTCGAGTTTTTTCTCATCTACTAGATGAGCTAGTATATATATTAACTGTCCCTTATCCTCATCCTCTAAGCTTTCCAGAACACTCTGTGTCGCTTCTTGAGGATTTGTATGTTTAAATTCAACATCATTATTTTCGATGAAATTATTATTTGATATAGAATTCATCATATCACTAAGATTTGAATTACTTAAATCTAAATTATTTAAGTCTATTCCAGATAACATATTTGAAATTTGGCTTAAATCTATACTACCCATCCCTGAAAATAAATTTGATAACTGGTTATCCTGATCATCTTCATTATAACTTTCTAAATCTTGATTTTCATTTATACTATTTTTATTATTTTTTTCCACATTAGGTTTCGAATTTGAATTATTTGAATTTGAGTTACTTGAATTTGCATTATTCGAATTTGAATTACTTTGATTTGCATTATTCGAATTTAAACCATTAGTTAAGTTGCCTAGCATATTATTCCCTTGACCACTTAAATTGCCCAACAAGTTTCCCAATATATTATTGTCTTGCCCCCCTAACCCACTCATCAAATTCCCCAATATATTATTGTCTTGCCCACCTAAACTACCCATCAAATTCCCCAATATATTATTATCTTGGCCCCCCAAACCAGAAAGTAACCCTTCAAGCATGTTATTGCCACCACCATTATTTCCACCATTATTCCCACCAATAAAGCTAGTTAATAGTCCCATCAAAGGATTCGCAGAATTTCCACCAAACATTTGTGCTAGTGGATTACTGTTAGCATTGTTATTATTATTGCTATTACCATTACTGTTATTATTATTGCTATTACCATTACTGTTATTATTATTGTTATTATCATTCATGTTATTGTTATTACCATTACTGTTACTGTTGTTATTAGTACCGTTGTTATCATTTTCATTATTTCTATGGCTCTTATGATGTTTTGACACATTTATCACCTCATTTATAAATGGGAGAGCATAAGCTCCCCCTAATTTTAAAAATTAGCATCCACAGCCAACTGGAGCTATTGCAGGACGTTTACAGCAGCAATAACCTATGAAAATCAATATTAACAAGAAAGCATTTTTATCTTCAAGTAGACATGTTCTTTGAAGTATAATTAAAGCTATTATCGCACAAATTGGATTTGAGCATAAACTCTGAACTCCACATGAATTTACAGGGCGTACTCCGCATGAATTTTCACAACATCTTTTTTTTGACATATAAAACTCCCCTTTCTGGGCCATGTTTTATTGTATTACTTATTTCAACTAGAGTAAATTATTATTATTTATTTATCTGAAAGTGCACATAAAATCATTTTTCAATGTTATTCTTCGTCACAATTATCTAAGTTAATAATGTTGTTTGTGCATCCTTTTTTTTGATTGCCGCCACATGCGAATACAATTAATAAAAGTATTAACCAAATGCCGCTGCCGCCACCTAATCCGCCACATCCGCCACCAAGTCCACCTAACCCGAATATTCCATTATTAGTACTTCCTCCACATCTACAAAGTTCCTTGCAGTGTTTCTTTTCACATCCACATACAGTGCCGCAATCTTGTCCTTGACCTTGACCGCAAAATATGAGTAATAGCACAATGATCCAAATTATCGAACCACCGCCGCCAAAGCCGCCGCCTCCTCCACAGTTTCCGTTGTTATTACAATTGTTGTTTTTATTACCACCGTTTTTCTGAGATTCAGCTAATCCACTTAATAAGCTATTCATATCCACTTTACTTCCCTCCTCTTATTTTTCTGAATTATATATCAGTTAATAACTATTTCTTCTTAATTTAATTTCAAATTCTTTTTCTTTTGTTTTCTAATATATACTATTCTGATATAAATAAATTGATACAGAATTTTAAATTTTAATACATAATAAAATTTTATTTTATTATGTATTTGAATGTACTAAAAGACATAAAAAATAGACCTCATCACTTTGTGCGCTAAGTTTCAGTTTGCACGCTGTAATGTAGGTCTATTTTATTGATTATATAGTTATTATTCTTGATTGTTAGAATCACTTAATCACCATCTGCGAAACTACGTGATTCACGACTTCAGAAGTGGATTTGTAATCCCACTAGGTTTCTTTCTTTGTTACAGTATAGATTCCCCACTTATAGATTTAGGTAACTCTACGTCAGTACTGTCGTGAAATCATTACCTGCGGTACTGAAGGCTTCACGACTTCAGAAGGAAATTTTTATTCGTGCTAAGTTTTATTTTTGTTACAGAATTGGTTCTGCACTTGTAATTTCAGGAAACTCGCCTTCTGAACTGTCGTGAAACATATTTTCTAAAAGCTCTTTTACACCTGTCTTTTTTAGTGATGAGATATTGATAATCTCTTCATTATCATCTAGTGCTAAAGTTTCTCTTATTAACTTATTATTTTTTACAAGTTCTGCTCTGTTTAACTTATCTTTTTTTGTTGCAACTATTACAACTTCATATCCAAAATGTTTAATCCATCCATACATTAAAAGGTCATCTTTAGTTGGCTTGCGTCTACAATCAACGAGTAATGCTACCTTTTGGAGCTGAGGTCTACGAACTAAATAGTCCTCCATCATCTTACCCCATTTAGCTTGTTCAGATTTTGAAACTTTCGCATACCCATAACCTGGTAAATCAACAAAATAAAAGCTATTATTTATTAAAAAAAAGTTTATAAGCCTAGTTTTTCCAGGTGTACCACTAACTTTAACCAATTTACGTCTGTTTGTTATTGTATTTATTAAAGATGATTTGCCCACATTGGACCTGCCAACAAAAGCATATTCCACCATATTATCTGTGGGGTATTGAGCAGGTTTAACTGCTGAAATTATGAATTCAGATTGTTTTATCTCCATTATTTATCTCTCCAATTAATTTATTTTCAAGTAATGCATTTTCAAGTACATCTTCTACTTTACTTGCAATTATAAATTTCAGTTTATTCTTAATACTCTTTGGTATCTTCTGTATATCTTTTTCATTATCTCTTGGAATTATAATTGTATCAATACCTGCCCTATAGGCAGCTAGTGATTTTTCCTTGAGCCCCCCAATAGGTAGCACTCTTCCTGTAAGTGTAATTTCTCCAGTCATTGCTACATTATGTCTTACCTTTTGGTTAGTTAAAGCAGACACCATTGCTGTTATCATAGTTACACCAGCAGATGGACCATCTTTGGGCACTGCTCCCTCTGGTACATGAATATGAATATCCTTATTTTTATAAAAGTCCTTATCAATATTATATTTAGCTGCATTAGCTCTAACATAACTGTACCCCGCTTTAGCTGACTCCTTCATAACATCGCCTAATTGGCCTGTAAGTTGAAGCTTGCCAGTTCCCTCCATAGCACTTACCTCTACAGGCAAGATAACCCCACCAACTGCAGTCCATGCGAGTCCAGTTACAACACCTACTCTATCTTCCGTATCTGCTTTATCATAGGTAAATAAGACAGCACCTAAATATCTTTTAACATGCGTCGTAGTAACATTGACGTTTTTTTTACTCTTTTCTACCATTTCCGTTATTACTTTTCTAATAACAGATGCAATTTGTCTTTCAAGGCTTCTAACTCCTGATTCCCTAGTATAATTTTCAATAACACAATTTATTGCAGAATCCGAAAAAATTATTTTACTATCTTCCATATTGTGTTCTTTTAACATCTTAGGAATAAGGTGATTTTTAGCAATATGAAATTTTTCTTCTGAAGTGTACCCTGAAACCTCGATAATCTCCATTCTATCTAATAACGGCCTTGGAATTGTATCTAATTTATTTGCGGTAGTTATAAATAAAACCTTTGATAAATCAAAATCTAATTCCAGGTAATGATCCCTAAAACTTGCATTCTGCTCACTATCCAAAACTTCGAGTAGCGCATCTGCAGGATCACCCTTAAAATCACCACTCATTTTATCAATTTCATCTAGTAGAAATAGTGGATTTTTATATCCAGCTTGTTTCATGGCATAAATAATTCTACCCGGAATTGCACCCACATAAGTTTTTCTATGTCCTCTTATTTCAGCCTCATCCTTCACTCCACCAAGGGACATTCTAACAAAATTTCTATTTAAGGCATTTGCAACGGATTTTGCTATAGATGTTTTCCCAACTCCTGGTGGTCCTACCAAACAAAGTATAGGTCCCTTTAGTGTTTTGCTTATTTTTTTAACTGCTAAATATTCTATTATTCTTTCCTTAACATCCTCGAGCCCATAATGTTCTGCTGCAAAAACTTCTCTAGCCTTGTTAATATCAATATTATCTTTAGTTGATTTATTCCAAGGAAGTGCTAAAATCCAATCTAAATAAGCTTTTATTACTCCGCTCTCAGCAGAATAATTTCCTGAACTTTTCATTCTATTCAGCTCATAAATTGCTTTTTCTTTTGCCTCTTTAGGAAGTTTAGCCTTATTTATTTTAATTTCATATTCATTTATTTCTTTCTTATTTTCATCATCTTCGCCTAATTCTTCTTGTATAGCTTTTATTTGCTCTCGTAGATAGTATTCCTTTTGAATTTTATCAATTCTTGTTCTAACCTTTGTTCCAATTTTCTTCTCTATTTTTAATACTTCAACCTCATTTTTTAATATAAATAATAATTTTTCTAATCTTTTAATGACTTCTAATGTTTCTAGCAATTCTTGTTTTGTCTCTGGCTTTAGTATTAAATATGAACTTACAATATCACAGTATCTTCCCGGCTCTTCTGTTTCTTCTAAACTGAATAGTGCATCTGGAAAGTTGTTAACTGACAAATTTATGTATTCTTCAAAGGATTTATCAATGATTCTAAGTAATGCCTTACATTTCTTAGCATCTGCGCATTCCTCATCTTCAATAATTTCTACTTCTGCCCGTACAAAAGGTTCCCTATCTTTGTACTCCAAAATTTTTCCTCTTTTTATTCCTTCAACTAGTACCCTAATTGTATCCCCTGGTAACTTTAATATTTGCTTTATATTACAAACAGTACCAATTATATATATATCCTTTTCTTCCGGTTCTTCGATTTTTGATTGTTTTTGTGAAACCAGAAAAATTTCTTGATTATTAAGCATAGCGTCTTCTAAAGCAAGTATAGATTTTTCTCTACCCACATCAAAGTGCAACACCATATATGGAAATATATTCATACCTCTTAGCGGAATTAACGGAAGAAGTTTTATATTTTTATCCATTTTTCTCCCTCTCTTCTTTATTAAATTAATAACCTATTATTAATGAAAAATCAACGTTTTTAATTTTACATTAGATATATATCTTAAACTATAAATACTTAATCATTATATTTTTATAGTTAGGCTATTATAATTAGACTATTATATTATACCTATAATACAATTATTTTTCAATACCATAGAAATTAAATCATCTCCTGTGGACTTCTAAAGTAATAAGAAAAAGTAATCCACCATAATTAATTGGGGATTACCTTTTTTAAAAGTATATATCAAGCTTTTAATGCTTCTGCTGCTATAACCTCCACATCTGGCTCAAATGTAATTGCAATATTTTTAGGCGTCTCCTGAATCAATGCTTCTTTAATTACCTCACTAATATTACTCACTGGTATAATTTTTATATTTTCTATATTTCCAAAGCTGTCCTGCCAATTGTCCCTAGGAATAATAACTCTTGTAGCTCCTGCTTTTTTTGCAGCAGCAATCTTAGCACTGACACCGCCTATCGGCTTTACCCTGCCGTGTATTGATATCTCTCCTGTCATTGCAACCATATTATCAACTGGTATACCTTTTATTGCACTGTATATTGCAGTTGTTATGCTTACCCCAGCGGAAGGGCCATCTACAGGTGATCCCCCTGGAAAGTTTACATGAATATCATAATCGTCACAATCTATATCAAAATATTTTTCAAGAACTGTAACAACATTTTCTACTGAGGATCTTGCAGTACTTTTTCGTCTTAGTTTTTTATTGGCACTACTTATTTCTTCCTCCTCAATAATCCCTGTGATTTTAAGCACACCTTTTCTAAGCTTTATTTTCTTGGCACTAGCTTCAATTTCCATTACAGCACCAATGTTCGCTCCATAAACCGCTAAGCCATTTACATATCCAATTTGTGGTTTATCAGATATCTTCATCTCTGGTCTTGGAGAGTACTGACCATTTTCTATAACCCATTCAATATCCTCAATACTTACTTCATCTCTTTCGTCATTAATGGCAATTCCACTAGCTAGCTGAATTAAATTAACAGTATCACGTCCATTGCTGGAGTATTTACCTACAAGCTTCAATGCTTTTTCGCAAATTTTAAGACCCATCTTAGTTATTGAATTTTGTGCAATTATTTGCAATTCTTCTGGTAGTAATGCCCTAAAATAGATTTCTATACATCTTGACCTTATTGCCGGAATTATTTCTTCTGGATTACGTGTAGTTGCCCCTATCAGCCTAAAATCAGCTGGAAGACCTTCATCAAATACCTCTTTTATATAAAGCGGGGTATTAGGATCTTCTCCATTATAATAAGCGCTATCTAAAAATACTTTTCTATCCTCTAACACTTTAAGTAGCTTATTCATTTCTATAGGATGTAACTCTCCAATTTCATCAAGAAACAGAATTCCTCCATGTGCTTTTGTAACAGCCCCAGCTTTGGGCTGAGGTACTCCCGCTACTCCTAATGGCCCGGCCCCTTGGTAAATAGGATCATGAACGGATCCTATAAGAGGGTCAGCAATGCCTCTTTCATCAAATCTAACGGTAGTTGCATCTATTTCTATAAACTTAGAGAATTCACTAAAAGGAGATCGGTCTCTTTTTTTAGCATCCTCAAGCACTAATCTAGCCGCTGCTGTTTTTCCTATTCCAGGTGGCCCATAAATAATGACGTGCTGAGGGTTAGGTCCGCATATCGCTGCTTGCAATGCCTTAATTCCTTTTTCTTGGCCTATAACGTCTTCAAATCTTGTTGGTCTACATTTTTCCGTAAGTGGTTCCGTAAGGCATATACTTTTCATCTTTCTTAATTTTTCCATTTCTATTTTGCTTTCCTTAACAATACCCACCTTGCCACTTCTCTGACCTTTTATTGCATTGAAAAAATATAATCCGATAACTACTGTAAAAAAAAGTTGTACTGCCATGAGAATTTTCATAGTCATATTATTTGAAGTTTAATATTGAATATATTAAACTAATCCTCCTTTCACATTTTAGATTAGCATATTTTAGTAAATATTCTATCCTCTGATATTATGCTCAATTTCAGTTTAATATATTCCTTTTCTTCCAATTAATAATCTTATTTATATCCATTAATTCACACCTGCGTAGCTGGCCATCTTCTTCGAATCTGTAATATTAAGTTTGATAATATCAAAAAATAAAAAAAGACAGATATATAATCTGCCTCTTTAATGTATTTTTAATTTAAACTTGCTATGCTGTTTCTATACCTTTTTTAGTTTTAATTTTTTTTGCAATCTTCAATTTTTCTCTTTTACCATTTTCTGCTAAAACTAATTCTGGAGTTCTAGTTCTAATAGTTTCTTCAGTAACTATTACTTTAGTTACTTGTTCATTAGATGGAATATCAAACATAATTTCCTTCATAGTATCTTCTATAATAGATCTAAGTCCTCTAGCTCCAGTTTTTCTTTTAATAGCTTCTTTAGCTATAGCTCTTAAAGCTGGTTCTTCAAACTCTAATTCTACGTTATCCATCTCAAATAATTTCTTATATTGTTTTATGAGAGCATTTTTAGGTTCACTAAGTATGCTAACTAATGCTTCTTCATCTAAAGCTTCAAGCGTAACTACTATAGGAAGCCTTCCTACAAATTCTGGAATTAATCCAAACTTTAATAGATCTCCTGGCATTATAGACTTAAGTAACTCCCCTACATCTGCTTCTTCTTTAGATCTTATTTCAGCTCCAAAACCAACTGATGTAGTTCTAGTTCTTTTTTCTATAATTTTATCAAGACCATCAAAGGCACCTCCACAAATAAATAAAATATTAGCTGTATTTATTTGAATAAATTCTTGGTGAGGATGCTTTCTCCCACCTTGTGGTGGAACTGATGCTGTAGTACCTTCTAATATTTTAAGTAACGCCTGTTGAACGCCTTCTCCAGATACATCCCTAGTTATAGAAG
This sequence comes from Clostridium sp., assembly GCA_047624165.1. Taxonomy (GTDB): domain Bacteria; phylum Bacillota; class Clostridia; order Clostridiales; family Clostridiaceae; genus Clostridium_AD. The sequence continues at coordinate 8,760 of JBLHPD010000014.1, forward strand.
GGTTTTCAGATTTTCTAGCAACTTTGTCTATTTCATCTATATATATAATACCTTTTTCTGCCTTTTCTACATCATAGTCAGCATTTTGTATTAGTTTAAGTAGGATATTTTCTACATCTTCCCCTACATATCCTGCTTCAGTAAGCGTAGTTGCATCTGCAATAGCAAACGGTACATTCAAATATTTTGCTAATGTTTGAGCAAGTAATGTTTTACCACAACCTGTAGGTCCAAGTAATAATATGTTACTCTTTTGAAGTTCTACATCACCCTCATTAACGTTTGAATTTACCCGTTTATAATGATTATATACTGCTACTGCCAAAGATTTTTTGGCTGTATTTTGTCCAACTACATAATCATCTATATATTTTTTTATTTCTGCAGGTTTTGGCAATGCCCCTAAATCTAGCTCAACATCCCCTTGGAATTCATCTACAATTATTTCAGAGCATAATTCTATACACTCATCACAGATATACACTCCTGGTCCTGCAATTAATCTTCTAACTTGGTCTTGGGTTTTACCACAGAAAGAACATTTAAGTTGTTTTTTCTCATCAAACTTTGTCATATTTTCACCTCTATTAACTTTATTTCTTTTAAAGTTATTTCCTTTTAGTTATAACTTCATCTATTAATCCATACTCCATAGCCTCTTGTGAACTCATAAAGTAATCTCTTTCAACATCATGTTGAATTTTCTCCATTGTTTGGCCAGTTCTTTCGCACAATATTTTATTTAATGTATCTTTAGTTCTAAGGATTCGTTTTGCGTGGATATCAATATCAGTTGCTTGACCTTGGAATCCTCCTAAAGGTTGATGTATAAGAATTTCACTGTTAGGCAATGCAAATCTTTTTCCCTTTTCTCCAGCTGCTAATAAAAAAGCTCCCATAGATGCCGCCATACCTGTACAAATAGTAGACACTTGTGGCTTTATCAATTGCATTGTGTCAAAAATAGCCATACCTGATGTAATTGATCCACCTGGACTATTTATATATAAATAAATATCTTTATCAGGGTCTTCAGACTCCAAATACAATAACTGAGCAACAATTAAACTAGCAGTTACATCATTTACCTCTTCTCCTAGAAAAATTATTCTTTCTTTTAATAGTCTTGAGTAAATATCATAAGATCTTTCTCCCCTATTCGTTTGTTCAACAACCATTGGCACCAAACTCATATAATTCCCTCCTCACTATATAATAGAATTACTTCAAAGGTAATCTACTACTTAATTCTATCCTAAATAATCATTTTTTAACCATATAATTTTATCATATATTTAAAACTAATTGCCAGAAAGATATCTGACAATTAGTTCTAAGATATATTATGCAGTAACTTTAGCGCTATCAACTAACATTTTTATTACTTTTTCATTTACAACATCAATTTTAAGATATTGTTTTTGCGCTTGCAGAATTAAATCTGCTGTTTTGTCTATATCTTTGTCTCCGTATTGTGTAGCAACTTGTTTAGCTTTTGCAAGCATTTCTTCATCACTAGCTTCAACTTTTTCTATTTTCGCTATTTCTGTTATTACTAAATCAGTTTTAACTCTCTTTTCAGCTGCTTCTTTCATGAATTCTCTAACTTTAACTTCAGTATTGTTAGTATACTGATAATATGATTCAAGATCTAACCCTTGTTGTTTTAATTTCATTTCTAAATCTTTTAACATAATGTCAGTTTCTCTTTTTATCATAATTTCTGGAATGTCCATTACAACGTTAGAACAAACTGCTTCTATTACTGCTTCTTCAAATTCTTTCTTTTCTCTATCTTCACTTGATTTTTCAAGTGCTGTTTTAATATCATTTCTTAATTCTTCCAAAGTATCAAATTCTGATACCTCTTTAGCAAATTCATCATCAATAGCTGGTAATTCTTTTTCCTTCATGCTTTTAATAGTTACATTAAAAGTTGCAAGTTTTCCATTTAAGTCTTCTCTTCCATAAGCCTCTGGAAAATTAACTTTAACCTCTTTTGTTTCTCCAGCTTTTAAGCCAACTAATTGTTCTTCAAAGGTATCAATAAATGATCCTGAACCAATTTCAAGTTCAAAGTCAGTTCCCTCTCCACCCTCGAAAGCAGCACCTTCAATAAATCCTTTAAAGTCTATAACTGTTATATTGCCCATTGCAACAGTGCCGTCAACCTTTTCTTCGATTCTAGCATTTTTTTCTTGCATGCCTTTTAGTTGATTTTCAACTTCATCATCTGTTACATTATATTCAACTTTCTTAGCTTCAAGTCCTTTATATTCTCCAATTTTAACTTCTGGCACTACTTCAACAGATGCAGTATATATAAAGTCTTTTCCTTCGCCAATTTCAACAATATCAATCTTAGGATAATCCAAAGGACTTATATCATGCTCTTTTAAAGCTTCTGGATATGTATCATCACAACAGAAATTTATAGCATCTTCAAAGAAAACACCTTCACCATACATTTTCTTTATTATAGACATTGGTGCCTTACCTTTTCTGAATCCAGGTATGTTTATAGTTTTCGAGTTTTTTACAGAAGATTTCTTCAAAGCTACATCAAACCTCTTTGCTTCAACAGTTATCTCCAATTTAATAATATTCTTTTCTAATTTTTCCATTTTAACGTTCATTATATTTCTCCTCCTAATAACCACAAATGCTTGTTAACTTATACATTATACCATAGTTTTTAAGGTATTTACAAATATTATCAAGCTTGTTTGCTTCTATAGTCTAATACTATGATTATAACTAAATTTTCTATAATTTACAACCTAATTTTAGCATTGATAAAATCTATTAACATTTTATAAGGAATAATTTTCTAAATTTATATTTATAATTAATATTTTTCCTACTTTATTATTTCACCGGATGTAGTTATGTACACCACATTTTCATCTATTATTGTCTCGAGACCTTTCGATGTCATATTTTTAAAAATAATTTTTTTACCAGATGCCGGTTTTACTTGCATTTGATCATTACTTTTTATATTCATCTTCCATATATATTGTACCGCCTTTTTATTCATCCAAGGCAATTCGCTAACATATACAATATTATCGTCGTCAATAAACTTAGGTGTAATTGACCAAATGTAATTCGGATTATTTTCAAGCTGGCTATCTTTTAAAATAACATCGCCTCTACTAGATATATGTTCTTTTTTTGTAATATCCTTACTGATATTATTTACGTCAAAATACAATATATCCTGATTCTTTGTGCTCTGAATAACTATTGATTTTTTACTTGGACTTATATCATATGATATATTTTTAGCATCTGTTACACCCGTTATTGTTTTTTCCGTTCCACTCACATTATATTCAACACTAATTTTTTGCCCATCAGACAATGGTACAAAAAATATTTCATTTTTCAAAGTATCCTTCACTTTTAAAGTGGTATCTGCTTGCACTTCTTTAGACTTTTCAGTATCCGTCTGTGATTCAACAATTTCTTCTTGCTTCTTTTGCACTTCTACTGGCTTGTTACCTTCTTTCATGCTTATACCTTTATCGAATAAAGCATTAAAATCTGTAATTAACAATATGATCAACCCTATTATAGGTAAGATAATTAATAAAAATATTTTCTTTCTTCGTTTTTTAACTTCTTTCTCATAATGCTTGCTAAATATGCTAGGTTTGTTCATACCATCTACCTCCATTATATATAATCCATTATTCAATATCATTATACCTTATTATAAATGAAAATAATATCACTTTCTAAAAGATGTCTCACTCACTACCTTTCTTAAATATTAGCTTAATACACAGTGTTGCAAATCTAAATTTTTAATTTCCTTCTATATTATAAGCACTACAATCCAAACTGTTTCGTTTTAAAACTATTCTGTTACATTTTTTTTATTTAATTTTATTTTTAACCAAATCCTTTCATTTCAACGGTTTTAAAATTTACTTAATATTCTTAATATTAAAACTTATTTGTAAACACTTGAACTGTTTCAATTTTAATATTACAATATATTATATCGACAAATTATATTTTACTTAACGCTAGTATCTACTAAATATTTTATGAATGTACTTAAAGGAGGAAATGAAATGTTTAAACAATGGAAAGGCTTCATAGGAGACCAATGGAAAGAACAAATTGACGTAAAAGATTTTATCCAAAAAAATTATACCTTATACGAAGGTGATGATAATTTTTTAGTAGGAAAAACTGATAAAACTAATAAGGTTTGGGATAAAGCTAATTCACTTATTATAGAAGAAATTAAAAAAGGTATTATTGATATAGAAACTAATGCAATTTCAGGAATAGATAATTTTGACCCTGGATATATAGATAGAGAAAATGAAGTAATTGTTGGGTTACAAACAGATGCCCCCTTAAAAAGAATAGTAAACCCATTCGGTGGTTTCAGAATGGTAGAGCAATCATTGGAGGCTTACGGTTACAAATTAAACAAGGATATACAAGAATACTTCCCTAAATACAGAAAAACTCATAATGAAGGAGTTTTTGATGCATACACTACTTCTACTAAAGTTGCAAGAACTGTAGGCCTCCTAACTGGTCTTCCAGATGCATATGGTCGTGGACGCGTAATAGGAGACTATAGAAGAATTGCTCTTTATGGTATGGATTTTTTAGTTGCTCAAAAGAAAAAAGATTTAAATGAATTCACAGGATTTGCTTCTGATGATTTAATAAGACATAGAGAAGAAATAAGCATGCAAATAAGAGCGCTTGGTGAAATAAAAAACATGGTTTCAAAATATGGTATTGATATTTCAAAACCATCTACCACTGCACAAGAGGCTGTACAAGCAGTTTATTTTGGTTATCTTGCAGGAATAAAAGAAAACAATGGTGCTGCAATGTCTCTAGGACGTACAACTACTTTCTTAGACATTTATTTTGAAAGAGACTTAGCTAAAGGTTTAATAACTGAAGATGAAGCACAAGAGATTATTGATCAGTTCGTAATTAAACTTAGAATGGCAAGGCATCTTAGAACTCCTGAGTACAATGATTTATTTGGCGGAGACCCAAATTGGGTAACAGAGTCAATAGGTGGTTTAAGTCTTAATGGGAAACCAATGGTAACAAAAACTTCATATAGATTCCTCCATACATTAACAAACCTTGGCTCGGCACCAGAACCGAACATGACTGTGCTTTGGTCAGAACATTTACCAGAAGCCTTCAAAAAATATTGTGCTAAAATGTCCATCGAAACCGATGCGCTGCAATATGAAAATGATGATATTATGAGACCAATATATGGAGATGATTATGGCATAGCTTGTTGCGTTTCCGCTATGGAAATCGGAAAAAGGATGCAGTTCTTCGGAGCAAGAGCCAATCTTGCAAAATCTCTATTACTAGCACTTAATGGTGGAATCGACGAATTAAAAGGCAAGCTTGTAGTACCTGGTATTGAAAAGATAACTGATGATATTCTTGACTACAAAACAGTTAAGGAAATGTATTCAAAAGTTTTAAAATATGTTGCTGAAATGTATGTAAATACAATGAATACGATACATTATATGCATGATAAGTATGCTTACGAAGCTGGCCAACTTGCTTTTCATGATAGTGATCTCAAATACTTCATGGCATTTGGCGTAGCAGGACTTTCAGTTGCCGCTGACTCCTTAAGTGCTATAAAATATGCTAAGGTATCACCAATAAGAAATGAAAATGGAATAACCATTGATTTTAAAATTGAAGGAGATTTTCCTAAATACGGAAATGATGATGACAGAGTTGATGATTTAGCCGTTAACCTTATAAAAGAATTCAGTGATGACCTTAAATTACACCCAGCATATAAAGGAGCGGAACATACCTTATCAGCACTTACTATTACCTCCAATGTAGTTTATGGTAAGAAGACAGGATCAACTCCTGATGGGAGAAAACAAGGTGCACCACTTGCTCCAGGAGCAAACCCAATGCATGGTAGAGATGAAAATGGAGCGTTAGCATCATTAAATTCAGTTGCTAAGATTCCTTATAGAAATTATTGCCAAGATGGAGTTTCAAATACTTTTTCAATAGTACCAGCTGCACTTGGAAAAGATGAAGCTACAAGAATAAATAATCTAGTTTTCCTTTTAGATGGGTATTTCGCACAAAGTGCACATCATTTAAATGTAAATGTACTAAGTAGCGAAACTTTAATTGATGCTATGGAGAATCCAGACAAATATCCAACATTAACAATAAGGGTATCAGGATATGCCGTTCATTTCAATAGATTATCAAGAGAACAGCAACTTGAAGTTATTAGTAGAACTTTCCATAATAAAATCTAATTGACACTTAATTTTCAGCACCAAAGGAGGAGGAAGTACCTATGGTAAAAGGTAGGATTCATTCTATAGAGAGCATGGGGCTAGTTGATGGTCCTGGAATTAGAGTAGTTGTTTTTTTTCAAGGTTGCAAATTAAGATGTGCCTACTGCCATAACCCAGATACTTGGAATATGGGTGGCGGCATAGAAATGACTCCAGAAGAACTCGTTCAAAAGATTGTTAGATTCAAACCCTATTTAAAGCGTTCTTCCGGCGGTGTTACTTTCTCTGGTGGTGACCCATTATTACAACCACAATTTCTACTTGAATGTTTAAAATTATGTAAACAAAACGGTATTCATACAGCCTTAGATACAGCCGGTTTTGGGCAAGGCGACTATGATGAGATATTAAGATATACAGATTTAGTGCTTTTAGATATAAAACACACAACTAGTAAAGGCTATATTGCTTTAACTGGCAGAGATGCATTAGGTGTTAATTTATTTTTACACTCATTAAGAAAATCAAAAACTAGGGTTTGGGCACGTCATGTTGTTGTACCTGGAATTACAGATTCAGAAGAACATATAACAAAACTCGCGAAAATTATTAATGAAGAGGTACCGAATGTTGATAAAGTTGAACTTCTTCCCTATCATGTTCTAGGGGTAAGTAAATACGAAGCTTTAGGTATCCCTTATAAATTAAAACATGTTAAGCCAATGGATAAAGATAAATCTAAAGAGCTCCAAACACTAATAGATAATTTACTATTTACTAGACACCAAATAGCAATATAAACATTCTCCTGCGTGACTTGAAATAAGAGTTTGAAACGTGAAATTTCATTAAGGAATTCTAATCTTTTGCGAATTTAAAATTCTCTATCGCTCACACTCGACGTCCTGTCTCGGGTTCGCTAGCCTGCCGTCCTGGCAGGCTCACGATAATTTTAGATTAGCAAAAGAAGAATTCCTAAATGAAATTTCAATGTTTCTGCTCTTCTTATTTCAAGTCACTTCCAGAGAATGTTTATAATGTAATGTTATGCATACACTAATTGTATCTAAGAAGGTCTCTGCGTTCTAATGGAACGAAATCGAAGGACGAGACTTTTGGGTGGCCTTGGAGCGGAATGTTCGGAGGAGAAAACATGAATTCCTAAAAACAAATGATAAGGAGATACCAGATGGATTGGCTCGGATTCTCTATAACAGACGTTGGATATGTCCCTCGAAGGCTCTCGAAAATTTTACATTCGCAAAACAAGAAAAGCAGAAGATTTTACTTAATCTTCTGCTTTTCTTGTTTTTAAATTTCTTAATTTAATCCGATACTTAGGGCTTTCATTATTACATAATTTTTGAAAGATACTATTAGTAAATTCTAACGGGTTTACTTTAGAGGTTTAAAAATGCTTGTAAAAACAAAGGTAGAAGTAATATTTTATACTATAACACTTGAAAATATTGGTATTTAATTTATAGATAAGATATAATAATAATAATAATAATAATAATAGGCGGTAAGTCTGATAAAACCACTAGAGTCGAATTACTTAGCCCTGCATAACTATGGAACCTTTTTCATGAATTATGCGTCTAATAAGTATATTATATAAATAAACAATTTCAAAGAAAGAGTAGGTGGAAAAATGAAATCTAATTTTAAGAAGAGTATATTAGTTTTGTTAACATTAGTTATGCTTGTCGGATGTACAAGTATAGGTGATTCAATTTCCGAAGAAGAAGCAGAACAATTAGTAATCGAGAATCATACTAACAATAATGGGTCTCCCAAAATTGTATCCATTGAGATTAAAAGAAATACCTATATTGTTGAGTGGAAAAATAAAGAGAATAAAGAATGGGGAATTGATAAAGTGACAAAAGATGGTGATGTTAAGATGGTCGAAGCAACAATTGAATAATTATAAACCTGCAGTGATATATGGCTTAAACACAATAAATCAACATAATCTTGAAAAAGTAGGTTTTTAAAATGAATTTTATTTATGGGGAGGGATATGATTTTGGGTAATAAAAAGAATTTGTTATTAATTTCACTGTTAACTTTAGTTTTTATAGTTACATCTTGTTCTTACAGAAAAATAACCGAAACAATAAATGAAGGAAACTTTACCAAATCAAGTTCTGATTCTATCACAGTGGACTACTATATAAGACATAAGGAAGGATTTCCTGCTTCACTTGATTTTGAATTAATATCTGGTAGCATTGATTGGGAAATCACTAATCCCGAAGACGAAACAGTTTTTAAGGGGAACGTGGTTTATGAGAACGGCAAGGTATATAGGGAATTAACTTACCCATTAAATTATATGAATGGAAATGGAGATTTAAATATTAAAAAAGAAGTAAAAATTCAAGCAGATGGGAATGAAGGTGATCTAATCGATTTTAGTTATCTTTCTTTTTATACAGCCAGTATAGATGGTAGCATATCTGGTAAATACGCCCTTAAATTAAAACCTGCAAAGGCAGAAGGAAGTTATAAAATAACTTGGTTAGACCATTTTCCACGAAAATGACCAAAATAAAGAACATTATTTACTCTACTCAAAAGAACAATTAACCTATTTTATAATCTAGTAACCCCTAGTTTTATATTTTCTTAACAATTGCAATTACTAAAGAAAAAATTAGAAGGCCTGCCCCAATTAAACCAGCTAAAAGAATTTTTTCTTGTAGAATAAAGTAAGCCATAACTAATGTGAATAGAGGTTCTCCAAGCAATATAATTCCTACACTTTCAGAACTGGCAACCTTTTGTGCCTTAGTTTGTAAAAGTAATGCAATACCCGTAGAAAAAATGCCAATAAATAAAATCGGTGCAAAATTCGGATAAAGTTGTGAAAGGTTGAATCCTTCAAAACAAGCTCCTATACAACTTAAAATGGTGACTACTGACAATTGAACAAATGTTAAAACAAATGCATCTCTATCATTTCCAAAACGATCTAATAGTAAAATATATAGAGTATAGGTTATTGAAACGCCAATGGAAAGCGCATCACCAAAATTAAATCCACTCCCATTTATTCCCGAAATAAGTCTAAGTCCAACTAAAGAAAGAATGACGCTAATTACTGTATACTTAGAAGGTGCCTTTTTTCTTATTGCAGTTTCTATAATGGGAATAAAAAGCACAGGGAGCGCTACTAAAAATCCGGATTTAGAAGCAGTGGTGTATTTTAAGCATATAACGCCGAAGGAATAAGCGATAAAGGTAAGTATGCCTAAAAAGGAACCAATTTTTACATCATCCATTTGAATCTTCTTAACCTTATCAAAAGAAGTTATTAAAATAAATGCTGTTGCTAGAAAAAATCGAGCCATAAGGAAATGGAAGGATGGTAATTCTGTCATATATAATTTAATAAGAATGGTACTCATTGCCCAACCTAGGGATACAAATAAAAGCTGAATATCTGCCATTATTTTTTCTGAAATCCTATTTCTAATTATTATTTCTTTCATTTAAATAAACACCTGCCTCTAAACTTACAATTTATAAACTTATTATAACACCAAATAATGTAAGCAAACAACAAACATTATCTCGGAATATTAAACCCTGTACAAAACCCATGAAAGAATGAATGAGCACCATGCGGTCAGGAATAAAAGTCTTGACCGCTAAATTATTTTCTAAAAGCGTTGACATATACAGTTGAACGTTATATAGTATCACTATACATTTTGACGTTATATAGTTCGAATGTATAAAATCTATGAAATAAAGAAATAGGAGGATCCTATGAATTTTAATAAATTCTTACCACTTACAGAAACAACATTTTATATTATGCTTTCGCTTACAAATCCCCTTCATGGGTATGCAATTATGCAAAATGTAGAACTGTTAAGCGAAAACAAAGTTAAAGTTGCTGCCGGTACATTATATGGTGCTATTGAAAACCTCTTGAAGCAAAAATTAATAAAGTCAGTAGTAAGTGAAGATAAGCGAAGAAAGGTATATGTGCTTACTGATGAGGGCAAAGAGGTATTAAAACTTGAGATCGCTCGAATGAGGCATTTAATAAATATAGCTCAAGATTTAGTTTAATAATAGAAAGGAGCAAAAATCATGAAAAAATTTAAGATGTTCGTAGACATGGATAAAGAGGAAGAATATTTAAATGGAATGGCTAAAAGTGGATTTATGCTTAAAAAATATAGTTTTTTTGGAGTTTATACCTTTATTAAACAAGATCCTGCAGATTTGCATTATAGAGTTGATTATCGTGCATTCAAAAGTAAAAGACAATTTGAGGAGTATAAAATTTTATTTGAAGATGCTGGCTTTGACCATGTTTCAGGAATACAATTATCATTAACAGGAGGACAATATTTTATTCCTAAATTATCAAATATTGGTTTATTGGATATTTTTTCAGATACAGAATCAAAATTGGCAAGATATAAAAGGTTTATTGATCAATGTATTGGTAGTTGTGTGGGTATGTTACTTTATATGTATAGTATATTAAAAACCAACAATTTAAGATACCTAACACCTGGACTATGGGAGAAAAATGGGGATGACTTTTGGAGAGCTTTTATTTTTGAAACCCCAGTTGTAGTTTTACGATTTCTGCCTTTTATATTTCTTCTTGTATTATCAATAATGTACGGTAACCGGGCATTTAAAGCAAAAAAAAACTATAATAAAAGTATAACTGAAAATAAAAACAATAGTTTGTAAGGTTAATATAATTTAAGAATAATTCATAAAAAAACAAAGAATTCTTAAAATAAATATCTGGTGTTTAATTAGTTTTATCATAAAGTTAGCTTCCCATCATATACATTTAATAATGCTTTAGGATGGAGATGATGTTTATGAAATTGAAATCAATTTCAAAGATACTAACAATGCTTTTATTTATTATTGGTATATCCGGATGTACGATGATATTTATGGGAATAAAATTACCAGAAGCAATGTTACCAATTGCTTCTATACTCCTAATTATTAGTAGTATTTTTGAATTTATAAAAAATCCGAGACTGAGAAAAGCGGTATACCCTTTACTTATAATTTATTTTTTAGTAGTAATGCCTATTATAGAGAAATTTATAGATAATGGACCTATTTTTATGGGCTTTGGTTTATTAGGTTGTGTTATCACAATTATTTTTGTTTATAAGGACTTAATGATAAGCAACAAAGAAAAGAAATTACAAGATTAATAAAGTTATAGGAATATATTTAATAGTGCTGTCTTTTGTTATAGGTGAACCTACAACCCATATTCTACTTGTAAAAGTTGGAGACTTCCCTTCTGAAATATCGTTGAAGCCAGCGCAATAATTATGTCTTTTTTCTCAGAGGACGCTATAACAAAATGTATATATTGATGGAATGATTTCACATCGCCAGGTAATTCTAATGCATTCTACGCAATATATACTTTTGTTAGCATTATCTAAGAAAAAACATATTAAGACAACTCAATAATTAATGATTATAGTATCCTTTTAAGAATAATATGGGATAGGAAATTTCTCCGAAGTGACTTGAAATACGAAACGCACAAACTATTAGAATTTGATTTAGAAATTCTTCTCTTGCGAATATAAAATTCTTGTGAGCCTGACAGGAAGTCAGGCTAGCGAACCTGAGCCAGGACGGCGAATGTGAGTGTCAGAGAATTTTACATTCGCAAAAGATTAGAATTTCTTAATCAAATTTCTAGTTTTAAGTTTGTTTGCAAGGCATATAGGAGAAATTCCCTATCTTTTTATCATGTCTTTATCTGCTTATTTAATGTTTCTGCTACCTGGTTTTATGTAAGGCGATCCACTTTTGCAAAGCGGACATTCAGCTGGGTCGTAACTTTCAATATCTAGCTTTATAGAGCTATAGATAGGATAATCAATAGTGCTACTCCCTCTATCTACTATGCAACATATCCCAACTACTTCAGCACCAAGTTCCTTTAAAACTTTTATTGTTTCTAATGAAGATTTACCAGTAGTTACTACATCCTCTGTAATTAAAACCTTCTGACCCGCCTTAATTTCAAATCCACGTCGAAGTTCAAATATGCCGTTTACCCTTTCAGTAAATATAGCAGGCTTTCCAGTTTGTCTACCTACTTCATAAGCTACTATTATTCCACCCATAGCCGGTCCCACTACCACATCAAAATCTATATCTTTAATTTTTTCTACAGCTATACTCAGAACTTTTGCCGACTTGTCTGCATACTGAAGCAATTTTGCACATTGACAATATCTATTGCTGTGTCTTCCTGAGGATAATAGAAAATGTCCCTCTAGCACGGCACCTGATTCTTTTAATATATCTAAAACATTAATGTTCATAATTAACACTCCTTTTTTTCAATTGACAATTAAGTTTGCTTTTTATGCTATCTCATAAAAAGCCTTAAGTTAGTTTATTATTTTTCCCTGAGGAAAAATCTCATCAACTCTCAATTCTCAATTCTCAATTTCCCTAAATAATTCCTCTAATTTCACTTAAATCTTTGATACCTTCGCGTGTCATATAATTCTCAATTCCTTCTATTATATCTATACAAATATCCGGTTTTATGAAATTAGCAGTACCCACTCCAACCGCCTGCGCTCCAACCATTATGAATTCTATAGCATCTTCTGCGGAGCATATTCCACCCATGCCTACAACTGGTACATTTACGGCCTTACATACTTCATGAACCATCCGAAGTGCCATAGGTTTTATAGCCGGACCTGATACACCTGCATATATATTATTAAATATTGCTTTGCGCCTTTGTATATCCACTGCCATTCCTTTAAATGTATTCACTAAAGATAATGCATCTGCCCCAGCCTCACAGCATTTATATGCCATATCCACTATATCCTCTGCATTAGGCGATAATTTAACCATAAGAGGTTTCTTGCAAATACTTTTTACTTCGCGGACAATATCATATGCTACCTTTGATTTAATTCCAAAAGCCATACCTCCGCATTTTACGTTAGGGCAAGATATATTTAATTCAAGTATATCTATAGCCTCATTATTTAATCTTTCTACTGCAGCCAAATATTCCTCAATGCTACTTCCCCCAACATTTGCAATTATAGCTGTATTATATTCAAGCATAATAGGCAATTCTTTTTTTATAAAGTTTTCAATACCTGGATTTTGAAGTCCTACGCTGTTTAGCATTCCACCGCGCGTTTCATAAACTCTTATTCCATCATTACCTTGTTTTGCGTTAAGCGTAAGGCCTTTACCAGATATGCCCCCAAGTCTTCCTATATCAAAATAATCTTTATATTCCTCTCCAAACCCAAAAGTGCCAGATGCAGCAATGACAGGATTTTTTAGATTCACACCACACAATTCTACATTAGTCATTAAAAATCAAATCCTTCCCATTAAAAACTGGACCATCCTTACATGTTCTTTTATTTCCATCTTTAGTTTTACAAGTACAGACAAGACATGCACCTATTCCGCAGGCCATATGGCTTTCCATAGACACATATACTGGCACTTTTGCATCATTGCATATACTTATAACTTTTTTCATCATAATTTCTGGCCCACAACATATAATTGTTTGATATTTTTGTGGATTTATTATATCTGTTATATATCCCTTATGACCGATTTTCCCACTTTCTGTGGATAAATATACATCTTTTACAAATCTTTCCACAGTATCCATAGAATAATCCACAGTTCTAAACCCCGCATACAAGTCTATTTCACAATCTGTAAGCTTTTTGATCAAATAAGTAAGTGGTGCTATTCCAATTCCTCCAGATACGACAGCAATCTTCCCTTTTATTTTTTCTACTTCAAATCCATTTCCCAGAGGTCCCATTAACTGAACTTCATCATTCTCTGAAAGTTTGCTAAGAAGTTTTGTACCTTCTCCTACTATTTGGTATAGAAAGCTTATTGACATATCATCAACATCGTACACACTTATAGGTCTCGGTAATAGTGGTTCCCGCTCTCCTACTTTTAGCATAAAAAATTGTCCTGGCTTTACGTTAAACGTGCCTTTTATAGAAAGTTTAAAGACACCCTCGCTTATTTCAACATTTTCATATGTCTTCGCAACTGTGCATATCAAGTAAACCCCTCCAGTATTTTATAATGATTGTTGATTATTTATTTTTACGTGCCTCATTTGCAGCTTTTCTTATTTCATCTCTCATTTTTATTGCTTCTGCTCTAGCACACTGTTCAAACTTATTTACACCATTTTCTATCTTCTTATATGCAAGCAAAATACTTCTTGATGCATTTACCACTCCACCATTTCCATTTTTCAAATATATAGCTACGTCAGTTGCTGCGCCACCTTGTGCCCCATAACCCGGTATTAAGAAAAACATTTTATCTAAGTCTTTCCTCATCTTTAATCCTTCATCTATATGCGTGCAACCAACAACTCCACCTATCGAACTATACCCGCATTCTCCCATATATTCACTTCCAATTTTCAATAACTTTTCTCCAACAACATCATAAACTTTTTTATTTTCTTTATTTTCTATGTACTCTATATCCTCTGCACCTTTGTTTGAAGTTCTTACTAGTGAAAATAATCCTTTTTCCTTATTTTTTAAATAAGGAAGATATGGCTCAATACTATCCATGCCCATATATGGATTTACAGTTATAAAATCGCTTTCAAAGTCCCCTTCAAAATGGGCTTTAGCATACATTTGCGCAGTTTTAGCAATATCCCCTCTTTTAATATCTGCGATTGCTAAACACCCTTTACTTTTTATATATTCTAAAGTATCTTTGTATACTTTTAAACCTTTGAGTCCCAGAGCTTCATAATATGCTATTTGTACCTTATAACATGCCGACACATCAAAAGTAGCATCGATTATCATTTGATTAAATCTATATAGTGCATGTTCATCATGCATAAATTTATTTCTAAACTCTACTGGTAAGTATTCTAAATCTGTATCAAGTCCCACACATACATGTCCTTTTTTTTCTACACTTTTAAATAATCTATCTATAATCAACCATTATTCCACCTTTTCTATTTTATTTGTAAATTTTAAATATTAAAATCCTTTGATTTATAAACCATTCTCCCTGCCTTGATGGTGCACATTACTCTCCCAACTACAGTCTTGCCATCAAACGGAGAATTATGTCCTTTAGATACAAATCGTGCCGAATCAATTTTATATTCAGTTTTAGTATCTAAGAGCACCAAGTCTCCGTCATAACCTATTTTGATTTCACCCTTGTTTAGTTTCATAATTTTAGATGGGTTTTTTGACATGAGTTCAGAAAGTTTATTTAAAGTAATATGTCCCTCTCCTACTAATTTAGTGTAGCATATAGAAAATGAGGTTTCTAGACCAGATATACCAGGCGCCCCATTTAATTTATCATCAAAACTATGTGGTGCATGGTCGGTGGCGATAACATCCACAAACCCATCTTTTATGGCTTTAATTAAAAAATTTACATCTTCTGTTTCCCTTATTGGTGGATTGACTCTATACTCAGTTTCCGAAGTACATCCTAAATGATGTGGTGTAACCTCACAGGTTATAAGGCTACCTTGCCTCTTCCCATCTATAATATATTTCATAGCCTCTTTTGTACTAACATGAGCTAAGTGAAGCCTGCAACCTGTAAATTCTGAAAGGGTTATATCTCTCCATGTCATCATATTTTCAGCGAGCCTTGTATCAATATCTACCATTTCTTCATTTTCAGCATGGGATATTATTGTTAAATTCTTTTCTTTTGAGGCTTTCATCGCCTCAAGCATTACACGATTACTCGAAACACCCTTACCGTCATCTGATATAAATTTTACTTCAGTGGTTAAGTTACCTAAATGAGCTATAGATTTTCCTAACAAATTTTCCGTAATAGATGCACATTGATGAACATCTACAAGATTTATTTCTCTAGCTTTACTTAGCACCTTATCTATTGTATCCATCGAGGTGCATACTGGTTTTGTATTTGCCATAAGGTTTACAGCAGTATATCCACCCCTCACTGCCGCCTTACTCCCAGATAATAAATCTTCTTTATATGTATATCCCGGTTCTCTAAAATGACTGTGAAGATCTACAAAAGAAGGTGCTAAAATATATCCCTCTCCGTCAATTACCTCACAGTCTTTTTCTAGTTTCTTTCCTATTTCGTATATTATTCCATTATTTATATAAACATCTCCAATAAAATCCTGTGATGAATCAACTATTCTTGCATTAACAATTAATAACTCCATAGTTCTACCATCCCTTCACACTGCCTATATTAATATGTACGGTTTAAATTTTATTAAACCGTACATACCTTGTAATTCTAATTCTGTGATTTATTATTATAGACTATTATGATTATTAATCTCATCACAGTATACGCATCTGTACTCGCCCTTTTCTCTATTTGCTAAGTAGAAGCTATTCGAAATTTCTTGCTCTATAGACGCGATACATCTTGGATTATTGCATTTTATAACATTCTCAATCTTCTCTGGTAATTTTAGTTTAACCTTATTTTCAATTTCTTCTCCAGTTATTATATTTATTGTTATATTTGGATCTATAAACCCAAGCACTGTAAAATCTATATCAATTTCGTTTTCTATCTTAATTATATCTTTAAGGCCAAGCTTCGAACTAGGTGCATTCATAATAAGCGCCACTGTAAACTCAGCCTTATCAAGGCCTAAATAGTTAAATATTTTAAGTCCAGCCCCTGCTTTAATATGATCTATTACTATTCCTCTTTTTATACTATTTATTGTTACCATTATTTATCCACCCCCAAAAGCTTAGCTATAAGTGCCATTCTTGCATACATACCATATTTTGCTTGTTTAAAGTAACACGCCCTTGGATCAGCATCAACTTCCACAGATATTTCATTAACCCTAGGAAGTGGGTGCATAATTATCATATCTTTCTTAGCCTTTTTCATTTTATCTTTGTCTAGTATATAACTATCTTTAAGCCGAACATAATCTTCCTCATTAAAAAATCTTTCCTTTTGAACCCTAGTCATATATAGAATATCTAAACCTTCAATAACCTCTTCTAATTTTTCAACTTGGAGGAACTCTATATTATTCTTTTCCAAAACTTCTACTTTAATGTACTCAGGAATTGATAATTCATTTGGTGAAATTAGTACGAATTTAATATTTTCATATCTTGACATGGCATTTATTAGAGAGTGAACTGTTCTACCAAACTTTAAATCTCCACAAATTCCTATGGTTAAGTTTGATAATGTTCCTTTAATATTTCTTATGGTTAAAAGATCTGTTAATGTTTGAGTTGGATGTTGATGTCCGCCATCACCAGCATTTATTACTGGCATATGTGAATTCATAGAAGCAACCTTTGGTGCTCCTTCTTTTGGATGCCTCATTGCTGCAATATCTGCATAACATTCTACTGTCCTTATGGTATCTGCTACACTTTCACCTTTTGAAGCAGAACTTGATTTTGCCTCAGAAAAACCTAATACCTGACCTCCCAGTCTTAACATTGCCGCTTCAAAGCTTAATCTTGTCCGAGTACTTGGTTCATAAAATAATGTTGCCAAAATTTTTCCATCACATTTATGAGAGAAATTTTCAGGACATTTAATTATTTCATCTGCATAATCAAAAATCTCCTCTAGTTCTAGTATTGTGAAATCCATTGGATCAATTAAGTGTCTTCCTTTTAACATATTACTTCCACTCCTTCTCAGCCTCTCCGGACCAAATTTAAAGGTACTACAGTACTTTTAAAATATTAGATTTATTTTTTTAATAAAAAACGCCATCTCTATTATGAGAAGGCGTAGTAATAACAATATAAAACATCTACTCCTTCTCAGTCTCCCGGACCAAATTAAAGGTGAATTCTTATTTATTCTTTTAATCATATTACTACATATTCTAATCCATGTCAACCTAATTTAGTGAAAAGTCGTTGCTACATAATTTATTATTTATGAAATAATAAATTTAATTATAATGGGAAAAATTGCAATTATAGTAACATATCTTACAAGCTGAAGTAAAGCAACCTTTGGTCCATCTCCGCCCAGATCCTTAGCAATGATAGCCATATCTGATAATCCCCCAGGTGCACTTGCGAGTAGGGATGTAATTAACTCTAGTCCACTTACTTTAGTTATTAAAAATCCAATACAAATGTTCACTACAATAATACCTACCAAAAGTATAAAAGCTGGAAGTATTACACTTTTAAGTGCTATTAAATCTGAATACATCATTCTTTGCCCTATAAGTATTCCCGCAAATACTTGGGTTGCACGCTTCATGTTTATTGGCATGTACCCTTTATTAAAAAATACATTCAATGCCCCAACTGATAGCATTGCGAAAGTCATTGCTCCTGCTGGTATTTTTGAAATATATCCTATAAATCCGGCTACTAAAGCAACACATATTGTTATCATTAAATTAATTCTCTTTTGTTTCTGACTCATGTGATCTTTAGTAGACTCACTAATACAATTATTATTACCCTTTTTAGGAGCATCATATCTATTAGCAATAAATTTCATCATTGTTGGAAATAGAAGCATTACACTCATAAGTCTTATTAATTGCAATATTGCTACTTTGGAAGAATCCGCGCCTAATTCCTGGCTAATAAGTGACATATCTACAATTCCACCTGGGGCACTAGCAAAAAGACATGTTACTAGGCTAATTCCCGTTGCCTTATACATTATATATCCCATTAGTAAATCCAGAGTCATCATAAGCGTCACCATTAATATTGCAGGTTTCATCATTTTTCTAAGTCCCAAAACATCATTTTTTTTAATTCCTGATCCAATAAACGCCCCCGCTGCAATCTGGGTAATTACTCTTGCATCCTGAGGTAGAAATGCATTCCCTGTTATTACACTATACACTGCTACCAGTATCATAGACCCTATCATTGCACCCGCAGGTACCTTTAATTTCAATGCTATTATTCCACCACTGAACCCAATTAATACAGTTATAATTAATTCCATCATGTTTACAACCATCCTATGCTTTCTTATTTCCATATATTTACCATTGTTTTACATTCTATTATATTGTATCATTTAACTTGCAGCATACCAAATACTATAATATTAATAAAACATATAGTCATTAGCCTATATGCTATATAAATAAGTTAGGAGTGAACTATGGATTTTCGTAAGCTTCAATATATGTTAAAAGTAGCAGAAGAAAAAAGTTTTTCGAAAGCTGCTCAAAAACTATATATAGCGCAACCCTCTCTAAGCCAATATATTCAAAAATTAGAGGGGCAATTAGGCGTACAATTATTCGATAGATCTACTAGTCCACTAAGACTTACATACGCAGGAGAGCTATACGCTGAAACAGCCAAAAACATTTTAAATTTAAAAGATCAACTAACAAATCAGATGGAAGATATATCAAATTTAAAAAAAGGTCGCCTCACCATAGGACTTACCGCTTCTAGAAGTACTTATGTAATCCCAAAAGTTCTTCCACTGTTCCATGAGAAATATCCTGGCATTGACGTAGTTTTACTAGAAGGTAATTCTGTTAAACTAGAGAATCTAGCTATTAAAGGACTCACAGATATTTCAATAATGACTTTACCCATAAAAGAGAATTTTTTCTCCTATGAACCTATATTTATGGAAAAGATCCTTCTAGCCCTCCCTATGCAGCATCCTGCTTGTAAAAAAGCACTAACTAAGCATCATGACCAGCCGTATGTTGCTGAAAAGTCGCATACATATCCTGAAATTTCTCTTCATGAACTGCGAGATGAACCCTTTATTTTATTAAAGCAGCATCAAAAATTGCACCAAATTGCTATTGATCTTTGCAAACAAGCCGGATTCAGTCCTAAAGTAATACTTGAAAGTGGAAGCATTGAGGCCACTCAAGCTTTAGTCTCAACAGGCATGGGTATTGCTTTTATTCCTGATAGCATAGCCTTATCCCCACAGACATCCATCGCTCCTACTTATTTTCAAATGAAAAATTTAGAAACTACTAGAACTTTAGTAATCTGCTACATAAAAAAAAGATACCTTTCTAGAGCTTCTCAGGAATTTATTAGTATAATGAAAGATGTCTTAGGTGAATTTGAAACGCCATCTCTTTTATGAGGTGACGTATCAATTTATTTACTTCATGTTTTCAATTTTATCATAAAGTTCTGTAGGATTCCCCCTATCCCAGTTATTGTATATTTTTTCCGATAGATCATCGGGAAGCGGTAGTGATTTTAGACTATACTCATTATAAATCTTTAATACTTCTCCAGAATATTTCTCGCAAAGCCAGCAATCGCAAGCTACATTAAAACAATTTCTCATTTTATTATACATGACATCAAAATCATCAGTAACAATGTTTCCAAATGAAATATTAAGGAATTCACAGGGCTGAAGATCCCCTTTTGCATTAATATAAAATCTATCAGTTCCTCCTGATGTGCATCCAAATTGATTCTTACTCTCCTCAACTATTTGAGCAGAAATCACGGGGTAGTCTTTATATTTCCCCTCCAAATTATATTTATTAGTCAGCTCCACTACCCTTCTAATATCTTCATCTTTAAACTCTTCAATGCCACATTCTAACCAGCCTCCTGCAGGCTTAGGCTTTATAATCTGAATTAGAGAAGCCCCAAATTTCTTTGCCGTATCCATTATTTTTTCAAAATTACCATTGTAAAAATCCTCTTTTAGAAGACAGCAGTTAAAAGCTGGTGATATTCCACCTTCATGGCATAGAGCTACTGCTTTTTCCATAGTATCCCATGCACTGTTATTTCCCATAAAGTCATTCATTTTTTGTGGCTCCGGACTATGAAGTGAAAACATTATAGCAGTTACATTGAGATTTTTAAGCTCCTTAAGTCTCTCTAAGGTAATTCCATGGCCAGTAGAGTTAATCCAGATTTCAGACCGATTATCAATGCTCGTACATATTTTAATAAGCCGCTCATATGCCATAAAAGGTTCGCCACCTTCTATATTAAAAAAAGCAATGCCCATATCTTGCAACTTCACTACTGCTTTAACAAGTGTGTTAATATCTACATCTTTACCAACATCAAGCTTCTGATAACAGTGCATGCATTTAGAATTACAGGCAGAGGTTATTGAAAGCAGTACTGTAGTACAAGGTATCTTTCCTTCAAAGAAATTAAACTTATCGCATGCAGTGTAAAAAGCTTTTGACGGAAATCCAGGACAGTATAAATCAATTCGCGTATTATCTCCTATCTTTACAAACTTGTTATGCTTTAGTTTAGATAGAAAATAAGAAAGCCTCTTTAAGAGCTTAATAAAGTTTCTTAAAGATAATTTTCCTTTTATTACTTCAGGTACATAATGAATAAATATGGATATTTCAAGCCATAAAATAAATAACTTCTTTCTATACCCCGTAATATTTTTTGTCTTCACAATTAACCTCTCCCTTCAAAGTAAATTTTTCTTCTTGTACCAATTCACAGTTTTTTCTATACCTTCGTAAAGACCCATTTCCTGTGTAAACCCAAGAAGTCTCTCTGCTTTTTTCGTAGAGTACTCAATATTATCATAAAACATATTTACCCTTCCACGAGTCATTAGAGGGGGCTTCTTCACTCTAAATATTGTATAAATTAGCTCTAAAATAAAACCAAAGGGATAAAATATAAATTTAGATCCATTAAAAGGCTTTTTCATACCAGCCTTTTCACAAAAGAGACCATATATTTTATCCATTAATTCACCAGTCTCATTTCCTATTATAATATCATTTATGCCCTGAAGTTTTTTCTCAAAGGCAAGGTAATAGGCTCTTGCAAGGTCGCCAGCATAAATTACATGAAACTTATTTTTTTTAGATCCAGGCAAAATAGGAAGACCACTTTTTACAGTCTTCAGATATTCAAAAAAGCCAGTATTAAACTCTCTTTCACCATAAACCCAAGCCGGTTCAAGTACCGTTAAATTTAAACCATTACCTTTTGCGTATTCAATTGCCTTTTGTTTTGCCAAAGCTTTTGTATCTCTGTAATAGTTAAGCTTACAAGGAAAAAATTTATCTATGAAATAATCATAATGTGAGTTATAAGGTGAGAGTTCACTTTTTATAGTATTATTATTTTCTTCACCATAAACAGAAACTGATGCTGTAATAATAACATTTTTTATCCCATTTTTAGTACAAGCCTTGAGTACATTCATGGTTCCTTCAACATTTGTATTATAAAACATCTCGTAACTTCCCCAATCAAAGGCATATCCAGCAAGGTGAATTATACAATCGTAATTTTTAAATAAATTGATAAGACTCTCCAAATCCTTTATATCACCATATTCAAACTTTACAGGAAGCCCTTCTATATTTTTGTGACTACTTCCCGTTCGTACAAGGCATCCTACAATAACTTTATTTTCGCAAAAATATCTTACTACATGACTACCAATAAAACCTGTACCTCCAGTTATTAATATTCTATCCATTTATATCTCTACCTTTTTAAATAATAATCCACTGTTATGTCCGCCAAAGCCATATGAGGTAGATAGCGCAAATTCAATATTTACCTTAGTTGATTCTTTCACAAGATTCAAGTTATCAATAGGATCCATTAACAAATTGCCATGAATTTTTGAGTTTTTTATGGAAAAAGCCGTAATAGCGGCTTCTAGAGCGCCACTGGCACCAATGCTATGACCTAAAATTCCTTTACTTGAATTGATATAGGGCTGCTTATCTCCAAATGTTTTATTAATCACTGCTGCTTCTATACCATCATTTAAGACTGTACCAGTGCCATGTGCGTTAAGATATTGAATTTCTCTTCCTTTTACTAGTTTTTGAAGTAGTGTTGAAATAGCTTCCCCCGATTTATCCATCTGCACGATATTATATCCATCACTATTACTTTCATAGCCTCGAATTTCAGCATATATATCTGCTCCTCTGTTTTTTGCAGCTTCCATTTCCTCAAGTACTAAAATACATCCCGCTCCCTCATTAAATAAAAATCCGCTTCTGTTTTTAGAAAACGGCATCGGATGCCCATCCTCAGCTCTTGTAAGGGTAGAAAGCATATCAAACCCTCTCATTATTGCTCCTTTTTCTTCTTCAAGACATTCAACTCCACCGGTGATTGAAGTTGTACAATAGCCATCTTTTATCCTCCTAAAGGCCTCACCAATGGCCGTAGTTCCAGAGGCACAAGCAGCATTTACTGTAGAGCTAGACCCTTTAATACCAAAAATTATAGATATCCATGCGGCCGCTGAATTTGGCATAAGCATTGGTATAACCATTCTATTAAAGCGTGGATTTATATTGTGCTGCTTAAAAAGTTCCTTATCTCCATTAAATAAATGAGAAGCATAAGAGTGAAATGCCGTTTGAAGGCTACTCATTCCTACTCCGATAATTATGTCGCAGTTACCTATATTTTCAACTGTAAAATATCTAGACCCCTTGACCACAGAAAGACCTGCATCCTCTAATGCTAGCTTAGTGCCTGCCACAGAAAATTCAGATATTCTTTCCATAGCACCTTCAATAGCTTTTGGTAATCCAAACTCTGTCACGGAAAAATCAGGTGCAGGAACATAAAACTTAGATTTAAAAGAGTAATTCTCTTCAAATTCCCGTGGTATTTTATTAATAACAATTTCCCTTTCAAACACACTTTTAAAAAAATCGTTTGTTCCTATTCCCCCTGCTGTTATAGGACCGATTCCCGTTATAACTACACGTTTTTCCATAAAATAAAACCCCCTCCGCAATCATTATTTATTGCTTAAAAAACTGATAATGTCCTTAATGTAATCTTTAATATCCTCGTAGTCTCTTGCACTTATGTTTAATAAGCTAAGATCAATAACTTTATTATTCTCCTCTAATACTTTTATTGAAGAATTTTTTATGGACCCTATTTTATAGAACTGTAGTCCATGCTTTGACGCCTCCTCCATAAATTCAGCTTCTTTTAGCTTGGCTACAGTAAAAAGTAGTTCATACTCACCACATTCGCAAAGAAAAAGAAGACTTTTAGGAATTGAAAAAACAGTTGCTGCAATGGATCCAGCTCTAATATATGGCAAATCCCTCAGCTTATAGCCAGTTCCGCTAATTTCAGATATAGAGTTTATGCTATTAAACACTCCGTCACTGGTATCTATGCAGGCATTGGCAAATGTCTTTATTAGCTCAGATTCCTTTATTCGAAGCTTAAATCTATTTTTAAAAGTTTTTAGTAGCCTTCCTACAAGCTTTTTCTCAGAATAAAGTTTTAGAAATGCTTCAAGATTTCCTCCACCTACGGTACCTGTAATATAAATTCCATCACCAATTTGGGCTTTGCTTCTTAAAAGAGGTTCACCTTTCAAATTACCGATTACAGAGGCAGTATACCTCCAAGACTTAGACTTTCCAAAATCTCCTCCGAGAAAGCAAACTCCAGACTCTTTTAAAACTGTAGCAATGCCTTCTGATAATAATCTCACATATTCCTGGGTCCAGTCATCCTTTATAGTAAGGCTGTGAGAATAAAACAGAGGTCTACCCCCTGTAGCATATATATCACTTATAGCCCCTACCGCAAGATTCCAGCCTAATGTATAAGGATCATTCTCACGGAGCATATCTTCGCTTGAGAATTCATCTATAGTATGAAGCATCTTTTGATTTACAAATTCATCTCCAAGCTGGAGGATTTCCGAATCTGATTCAAAAAGAGCATTAACCTGAGAAATAGATCTCGGCATAACTCCATCTATTATTTTTATTAAATCTTTTTCTCTACTCATAGTAACCCTCACAAATCAAATCTAAAGTATCAATTGCAGAGCTTATTCTACAAGGTAAAAATCCAGCAGGGTCTCCATCAAACTCTATTTCGTTATTTAAATTATTACCATATATATCTACAGTTTCACAGTAATTTAATGAAATATTTTCTCCATTATTAATTGTCTTTCCGCTGTATATACTTCTTATCACATCAAAAGACTTTAGCACAGTCAGCTTTTTTATAACAAGGCTATATAACATGTTATCTTCTGTTTTAATATTATTCCTAACTTTTATTCCAGAAGCTATATAGTAAGTCTTTCCTATAGATATATTGTGAACCCGAGGTATTATTTTTAATTCACCATCAGTGGAAATCATCATATCTATCGGTTTATAAAATAGTAAAGTTTTAATAAGTGAGATAAAGGTGCCAATATAATCTCCAAAAATTCCTCTTATACCACTATTAGCGCTGCGGGCTACCGCTGCCCCAAGGCCTATATTTGCGCAACATGCAAAATAGCGAGTTTCAAAGTCCAGCAAATCATCTATACTTTTGTTTTCTAAATCCTTTACGTACCTTCTCGCCATAGTAATCCTTCCGGGCCTTACTTTATTAACACTTACCCCGGAAGTAATCAAGTTTATCCCTTCTTCGATTTTAAGAGGTATACCATAACTTTTACAAAAGTCAGGGCTTGTACCAGTATATATTACCCCCATTTTAGCTTTTGATATTCGCCTGCCATTTTCATCATAAAACCCATTAATAACTTGATTTATAGTTCCATCACCGCCTACAGCAACTATTATGTCGTATCCGCATTTGTTTGCATTCACTGACATTGCGCCGGCATCACTGAGTTTTTCAGTTATTTCATATTGGTAATTCAGTTTTTTCTCCTCTAGAATCCCGAATATTTTTTTAAATAGCTTTTTACTCTTTCCAGACTTTGATCCCGGATTCATTATAAAAAAGTATTTCATATCTCCATACCTATATTTTTGATGACCTTCAATACCTTTTCAATGGATTCCTCCTTTAAATTAGCTCCAGCTATAAGTCTTACCCTTCCCTGATTTAAAGGAACAGAAGGAGCAATAAAAGGTGTTGTTAATATTTTATTTTCATAAAACCTCTTTGCTAAATAGATAGTAGCTTCATCACTTGTCGTAACTATTGAAGTTATAGGGGCTTTACCTTCCGCCACCTTAAAACCATTTGAAGCCAAACAATTACTTATAGTATTTCTATAGTTCCACATTCTTTTACTTATATTATCAAAATCCTTTTCTATTATATCAATTACTTTTTCAATACCTCCAAGTGATGATGGAGGCAACGCAGTGGAATAAACAAGGTGAGGGCAATAATATCTAAGATATTGGGTTATGCTCCTAGGTCCAGCTATTATTCCACCAGAGTTAGCAAAAGCCTTGCCTAGCGAGGCAGTATAAATCCCTCTATAATTATCTATGGAAGCCTCCTCTAGGATTCCCCTTCCGCTTTTGCCTATAACCCCTAGTCCATGTGAATCATCAATTATAGGTAGCGCGTTATACTTTGAAGCCAGTGCTACTATTTCTTTAAAAGGTGCAATAGTTCCATCCGTAGAAAATACTGATTCCGTTACAATAAAAGACTGGCGGTATTTCGAATTTTGCTTAAGTATTTGCTCAAGATGTTCCATATTATTGTGACGGAATGGTCTTATCCTGCAACCTACTGCCTTTATACCTTCAATAAGAGAAGAATGTGCATAATGGTCTACTATAATTAAATCCTCCTTTCCTGCAATAGTTGAAAAAAGCCCATTGTTAGCCTGATAACAAGATGGTAATAAAACTAATGATTCAAGGCCTATAAAAGCAGAAAGCTTTTCTTCTACATTTTTGAATAAATCAATATAGCCTGTAGCAATTGGAGTTCCACAAAGGGAAGTACCATAACTTTTAATAGCTTTGCAGGCAGCTTCTTTAACCCTTTCATCATCCGCAAGCCCAAGATAGTTATTTGAAGCTAGGTTTATAAATTCTTCACCTTCAATTGAAATTGGGTCACTAAGTGCTGATTTAAGCTCACGATAGTATGGATTGAAACCGATCTTTTCTACTATATTCTTATCTAGCTTATATCTTTCATAAAACTTATCAAAACTCATGTTTACTCACCTTCAATCTGAGGATATTTTTTTCTCATCTTGTCAACTATATCTGATACTAGCTCAATATCCTCAAACTCTGATTCATCAATATTTAGGGAAAACTCCTCCTCAAGGCCACATAATATCATTAATTTACTAAAAGAATCTACCTCTAAATACTGAGTTAAGTTACTTTCCAAAGATACTTCAAATTCGTTTTCTAAATTTATTTTAACCACTTTAATAACTCTTTCTTCTAAAGTCATCCTCATACCCTCCCATAACATTTTGTAGAACTGTAGTTAAGATTTTGTTCCAATTTTTGTACAAAGTCAGGTTCACATATAAATGGCCGACACAGACTCACAAACTCCATGTTCTGTCTGCTGATAAGTGCTTGAATTTCTTCACCCTTTCTAATTCCCCCTACACAGATTATAGGTATTTTAGTATACTGCTTGGCTAATCTTGTATATTCAATATTATATAAAGGCTTAAACTCCTTTATTTTAAGTTTTATGAGTGGATAAATAAATGCCTTCCAAAGCTTTTTCATATATCTATTGTCAACTTTATAAACTGGATTATGACTTAGAATTATATCTACCGGAATGTGTCCCCTAATAATATTTAGTGCATAATCCATGGTGCCATAACTTACTTCTATAGCATCCACTTTCATTTTATTTAAAAACACAATAAGATTAATAAATTGAGCTTCACTGAATCTTTGTAAATAATCATCACCACCACTTACCTTCACAAGTATAGGAAAATCCTCTCCACAGAGTTCCCTTATACCATTAATCGTCCGCTCTAGAAACTTGGTTCCAATTTTAGTGTTTGGGTCTACAGCGAATATATCATTTCGGTTATTTATATGTGGAATAAGAAATTGATGAATAAGATAGCCATGGGCTGCATGGATCTCAATTCAAATACTTTCATACATTTCCTCCTTAGCCCTTACTATCAGAATATAAATCAAAGAGAAATCCTACAAAAATGTATGTAAGAATAAATAACATCATACCAAGAATAGGATTCATTAAAGCAATTAAGGCCGATTGCCCACAAGCACAGGCTTTAAAATTTACCGATAAAGAATAGTATGTTCGATCACCATATGGATATTTATAATATAAAACACCTGTCCATATATGCATAAACAATGTAAGCGCAGCCAAGAATAAAAAGATGTTATTTAAGTCAAAACTAATTATTCCAAAATAATATGCAAAAGCAAAAATAACTCCAGGGATAATTGATGATACTAGTGCTATTTTCCTTGACTTTTCAACACCATATTTCACTACGAGAGTTTTCTTATTCTCAGCCAAGTCCCCTTTATAATCCTTAAAGAATGTATAGAAGGTCATTAGTCCATTCATCACAACCAAAAGTATCAGTAATGCCGCAGCATCGGATGTTATTTGAGAAGAACCCATGGGACCCATTGCCATATATCCAACGACGCAGCACATGGTGATCATTATTCCAAAGACTATATTACCTAAAATTCCATAGCCCTTTGCATATTCGTATATAATATTTAGAATTACTGCCAGTAGTGCCGGAATAATAGCTATAGGTTCTAAAAATATAGCTATTAGAATCATAGAAATAGAGAGTAAAATAAAAGAAGTTATTATTGCTTTCTTAGGATTAAGCTCACCTGTAACCATAGGCCGGTTAGGAGCATTGATTCTGTCTTCTTTAAGCCCCAGATAGTCATTAACAATTTGATTTATCCCCCAGCTTAGAAAAAGCAAAGACAGTAGAAGAATCTTTTTGAAAATTAAGGAGTCCCCTTGCAGTGCTACGTAACTATTTTTTATTGTATACTCATAGTACGAAACCCCTACCCATCCAGCAATTCCTGTTATAAAAGCATAATAAATTCGCATTGACTTAATATAAGCTTTTAAAAAATGTATCATAGTTTCCATCCCCCTATAAAATTCACTTTACGCTAAATTTACTTTGTACCATTAACCTCTTCTAATCTCTTCTCCATATACTCATAGTCAAATGAAAATGTTATTCTTTTTCCTTTATCATCTAAAATACGGTAATGCTTTGATATTATATTTTGTTGAATCTTAAGATTTCCATTTTCTTTTATATCTTTCCACCAAATTTTTCCGCCCATAGTTGGTATATAGCTTTTAACATATCCATCATAGGCAATTGATAAAATTATGTCTTGGGGTTGACCACCAAAGGTTATTTCTAAAATCTCACTGTCTCTGAAAATAGTACACAAAGCAACAGCAGCGGTCCATCCAAGTGAAGCCCTTCCCTTTTCTATTTGTATAAGTGTTTTCTTCGACATTCCTAGTATCTCAGCCATTTTATCTTGAGTGTAACCACATTCATTCCTGATTAGTTTAGCCTTTTCATTCACTCTTTTTATAAATTCTTCTTTAGTCATAATGATAACCTCCAATACGTTTCTATATATTATGTGTAATATTACACCTTTTGATGCTATTTGTAAAGTTTTATTAACATATTTTTCTACATTTTTATATGCTCATTATTTTTACAGAATCTTATAAGGGTAAACAAAGAGGTCAAAAGTATTTTTGGGCGAAAATAAAACCCTTACAAACTTATTGTTTGTAAGGGTTTTATGGTGCGCCCAGAGGGAGTCGAACCCACGGCCTACAGATTCGAAAAATTGCTTTTTATAACTTTCTATATTTTACTACAATTTAGTTATCCCAACACTTTATGCACTATACCATTTTATAACATTCTGGTGTTTTCTAAAACTTATGTGGGAAAAGTGTGGGAAACACCTATATAAATTCAAGATACTTGGCCCACTACTTCATTAATTATTTTACGTTTATCCTCGAGGCTATAATTTCTATTAATAGTTAATATAGTATGCCCATCTATCCTTACACAATTCCATTTGAAATTCATATATGTACAATACCCTAAAGTAATCACTTTGTCTTTACTTTTTAAAGTGAAAAATCTATTTTTTTTCATTTTATAGCCCCCATTATTGTTTTTATCTCCAATAAATATTGTTTGTGTTATTAATATTAGCACTTGGCCTTTGTTAATACAAGAACATTTGTTCGTGTTTTTAATTACTATTTGTAAGATATTTCATATTATATTATTTTATATCCGTATGATATTCATCTTGTCTGCGGAACGAGCCATTTTAAATTATACCAATTACCCCGTGATATACTAATTAATTATGTGTATTGATTGGAGTGGTAAACATGCAGTTTAATGATAGATTGAGAGCCTTGAGGCACTACATATAGCACTGAATGATTATACCTCTTGTAACATTACCTACACATTTTTGAATAGCCTTAAAATTAACATTCTATTTTATCAAATAACATAAAAAATAAGGATATAGTCTTAGGCTACATCCTTTTTCTATGCTAATTTATTTTTAATCATTTTGCGAAGTTACAGTAATTTCATTGGTTTTATAATCTGCTTTGGCAGTTACATTCTGCAATATTGTTGCACCAAAAGCATTTGATGCTCTATAAGTCATTTTAACTATTAAGTAAGTACCCATATCTTTATACGTTGTTTCTACATGTTTAAAGCTTTTATCATCGTTTAAATTTTTTTTAATTAAATCTACCAGATAGGTGTGTGACCCATCCCATACACTGAATTGAGCATCAACCCATGTTTGATATGCTGCCTTTTTAGCGATTTGGGCATCTGCTACAGCTTTTGCTGCTGCCGCTTTTTTATCTACTATTGCTTTTGCATCTGCTATCTTTTTATCTGCTATGGCTTTCTTATCTGCTATAATTTTAGCAGCTGCATCATCTTTGATTTTTTGTGCTGCTAGTACCTTTGCCTCAGCATCAGCCTTTATTTTTGCATCAGCCTCAATTTTGAGTTCTTCTGGAGTTTTTTCTTTAACTACAGGAGCTACAACTTCTTTTGCTGCAGTTACTGTTTTATCTTCAGGAGTTGTTCCATTAAGTTTCGACCCTATACCGAATATTAGTATAGCACCGATGAGTGTTAATATGACTTTCTTATTTCTTTGTTTTGTAACGTCTTTAATACTAAAAATTATAAATGGAAGAGAAATAGTTGTTAAAAATACGCCTATCCCACTTGTTAACATTAATAAACATAACACATAGTATATTGATGCTATTACCTTCTTCCATTTCTTATTTGTTCTAAACCCCGGTAAGTATTGTAAAATATTTTTCATTGAATTAGCCCCCCTATATTTTATATCCCAAGTATAATACATTTTGTCACATTTGTAAAAATATTATATTATTTTTACAAATGTAGGATATAGTTTTATACTATATCCTTAATTGGTGGTGGTAACTTAGTTATTCCCGCCCAGTAACCCTCCTCATATGCTAATAAATTAAGAGCGTTATGTCTCTTTAAATGTAATAAATCTTCAAGCTCGTATCCTTTGTCAGTAAATTCTTCTTTCATAGCATTAAAATTCTTCTTATTACTACCAGCCATAAACGTATAACTACATAGAGCAGACTTCATTTCATTTTGAATTACTGGAATTTGCGCTAAGTGGTGACAACTCAAAATTATTTTAATCCTATGTCTAGCTATTTGACTAAGTATACTGGTTAGGTATATTTCACAATTCTTTACTTGATATAATTCATCAATCAAAATTACCGCCTGGGTTAGATTTTCTGTTTCTACATCATTAAATCTTTTTTGTAGAGCAGCCCACATTTTAACCATCCAATAACACACGAATATATCTTTCTCAGCATTGGTCCCAAACATATCTGTGCTCATCCTTATACAGATTAATTTTCCACCTTGCATAGCTTCAATTAAATTTATATTAACCTTACAATCTTTTTTAAGCATTTTTTCAATATAGGAATTTTCTTTAAGTCTATGGATCCTGCTTAAGATTGCAGAAATACTTCCCATTTTAGTTCCTATTACTTCTCCTAGATTTTCTTTGGCTTTTCCAAGTTCATCTATTTCCAATAGCTCCTCAACATATTCCTCCATATTTGGCTCAAGTTCAGTTGGGATACTATCTATATATTTATGTCTTAATATATGATCCTTTAAAATCTTAAATACATCATTGACCATTCCATCACACACGAATACTATGAGCGCTGCAAACTCTAAATATCTTTCCATTCTCCCCTCTAAATCTGATTCACCTGAGTTTACTAAGTTAATGAGCTCTTTTAGTTTAGCTGCCTTTTTCTTAGCACAAATATACCTAGCCTCCATACTTTCATTATGAGGTACTATCTCATTGAATCCAAATCCCTGTACATTTGCGAGGTCATTACAATCAATATTTATAATTTTATCCGCAGGTATAACCTTTGCTAGTGCATCTGATAACTCACATTTACCACAAAAGTCTGGTAAAATTACACTTCTACCATTCTCCATTACATCCCTAACTATATTGGCTATATATGTTGTTTTACCGCTCCTATTCGGTCCACAAATGCACATTATAGTATTCTTGAGTTCTTCATCCTCCGTTTGATAAACTCTTGATGGTATGCCCTTATACATATTTATTCCTACTCTTATAACTCCAGTTTGTAGTTGTTCAGGCACCTTGGTTTCTAACGCGTCAATTTTTTCAATTATTTTATGTTGAGTCAATAATTCTTTGCCAGGAAGCTCTAAGAAATTTTGACACTCTTCAATACTGCACTTATTTTCTTCGCATCCAGCTATTTTAAAATCATTTACATAAAATACATGCTTAGGCTTAATCTTTTTATATATTAACTTATTATCATCATCTATAGTACTGA
>JBLHPD010000015.1:0-41269 GCA_047624165.1 Clostridium sp.
GTCAAGCCCTATAGATTTAGTGGAAAATACAATATATCCTATACCTAATTATGGTTCAGCTATGTCCGCATTTTATACTACACTTGCTATTTGGGTAGGTGCACTTATAATGTTTTCATTCCTATCCGTTGATGTTAAAGACTATAAAAACACCATACCTATAAATGCAAAGGAAAAATTTTTGGGGAGGTATTTTACCTTTATAAGCATTGGAGCTATGCAAGTTTTAGTAACTATGTCCGGTAACTTGTTTTTACTGAGAACTTATGCAGTCTCTCCTGTCATACTTGTACTGTTTGGACTATATGTAAGTATTGTATTTATTACTATTATGTATGCCACCGTATGTATTATGGGGAATATAGGCAAAGCTTTGCTTGTGGTAGTGATGGTACTACAAATTTCAGCCTCAGGAGGAACATTTCCAATAGAAATGCTCGGCACGTTCTCTCAATATATATATCCTATGCTACCATATAATTATGCTATAGGAGGAATGAGGGAAGCCATCGCAGGAATTTTACCAGCGGCATTAATTACAGATGTGTTAACACTAGGAAAATTTTTTATTGTTTCTTTACTTTCAGGACTTTTACTACAAGAAAGAATGAGTAAAATTACCGAGCACTCTGCAAAACTCTTTAAGGAAAGCGGCTTTGCAGATAAATAGCATTTATTTTCAACGACATTTTAGAAGGAAATCTTCTACTTCTATAAGTGGGGGTCAGCTATCTAGCAAAATATATATGTAAGGTTGTGGAGATTTATGAAGAATATTTTAAAAACTTGTAAAGTAGATATGAAAATTGTTTCAAAAATTTATAAAAGAGACATGAAAAATATATTCTCCAACTATATAACACTAATTATTGTACTTGGAGTATCCTGCTTACCAGCACTTTATGCATGGTTTAATATTCAAGCAGGCTGGGACCCATATGTAAATACTAAAGGAATTTTAATTGCAGTTGTCAATTTGGATGCTGGCTGTGAACCTTTAGATACTGATTCAGATCCAAAGGAACCTAGAGTTAATATTGGAAATGATGTAGTCGAAAATTTAAAAACTAACGACTCTATTGGTTGGACCTTTGTTAATGATATAGAAGCCCAGGAAGGTATAAAAATAGGTAAATATTATGCTAGTTTAACTATTTCTAAGGATTTTTCAAAGGATCTCCTTTCTATTGGAACTCTTAATACCCCAACAAAACCAAAACTAATATATACTGTTAATGAAAAAATAAATGCTATAGCACCAAAAATCACTGGAAAGGGTGCAACTGCTCTACAGACCGAAATAACCAAAACTTTTATGGATACAGCTAGCGCAGCAATTTTCACTTCTCTTAACAAACTTGGAGATAATCTAGAGGAAAATAAACCTGAACTTGAAAGCCTTATTGATAAAATTATTGACATAGATAATAAGATGCCTGAAATTGGAAAGTCCATAGATAATGTTTATGAAGGATCTGTAACATTTCAGAAATTTATGAAACATATTCAAAATGATATTCCTGTTATATCTGATGCATTAGACAATACTTTGGATATTACTAAAACAAGCAATGAATATATGGACGATGCAAAAGACTCACTTAAAACCGTATCTCCAGTTATAAGGGCTGACCTTGCCCTTATAAAAAACACAACAGATATTGCTGAATCCTCTTTAATTCAATTTCAAGACTCCCAGCCTTCAACTAATGCTTTAATTCGGGGACCTTTAGTTAAAGCTCAAAATGCATATAGTGAAGGAATACATAAAATCGACAATATTTTAAGTTTTAATAAGTCAATAGACAATTTCATAACTAGTAGTGTTATTGGCACTTTTAATAATAGTCTTTCAAAAGTTAGGACTGAAATGGTAACGGAGCAAACCAACATTAATTCTATGATTAGCACCCTAGATACTGGTAATGAGGTTTTAACTAACGATATAAATGCTGCAATAAAAGCCGCCAATAAAACTTCAGGATTGATGAGTAATACAATTGATAATTTCAATGCAGATACTGACCCAGTAATTGAGGATGCAATGAACAATACCAGTAATATAACAACCAATGTAGGCGATCTGTTACAGAATATACAAGGTAATATGCCACTATTTAATAGCATACTTGATCAAACCAATAACCAAATTGACTCAAGCGTAGACAGCTTAAAGAGAATAAAGGACAAGTTTCCGAAGATTCAAGAAGATATGCATTCAAATGCAGAAAAATTAAGATTTCTTACTGATGATGAAAAACTTGATGAGCTTATAAAGACGTTAAAAGAAGATGGTAAAAAGAAAAGTGACTTTCTATCAGACCCTATAGAATTAATAGAAAACAGAATCTATCCAATTCCTAATTATGGCTCGGCGATGGCACCATTTTATACTACCCTTGCTATTTGGGTCGGTAGCTATATACTGGTTTCATTGTTGTCAGTTCATGTTAGAGACTTTGATGATGGTACACCTATAAATTCAAATGAAAAATTTCTGGGAAGATATTTTCTTTTTGCAAATATTGCAATTATGCAAGCAATTGTCACTATGGCTGGCAACTTATTCTTTCTAAAGACTTATACAGTATCCCCTATTATATTTGTACTAGTTGGGGTGTATGTAAGTATTGTGTTTGTTACCATCATATATACACTAGTATCTGTTTTTGGCCATGGTGGTATAGCTCTCACCATGGTAGCGATGGTACTACAAGTTTCTGGTTCTGGAGGAACATTCCCAATAGAATTATTAGGCGATTTCTTTCAATATCTAAATCCTATGATGCCATTTACCTATGCCATAGGAGGAATGAGAGAAGCAACCGCAGGAATTATACCGGTGGTGCTAATTAAGGATATGTTAATACTCGCTATCTATTTTATTGCTTCTTTACTTTTGGGACTTTTCTTAAAAGAAAAAATAAATAAAAAAACTGCGAACTTTGTAAAGGAGTTCCATGAAAGTGGTTTAACAGAAGAATAGCATTTGATTGAGTTAAATCTGTGAGTATGTTAGAATTATTATAAAGAAGAGCACACTAATAAAATATATTCAAAGGGGGATTAAAATGAGAAAAAAATCTTTAAAGATTAGTTTTCTTATATTTTTGTTAAGTATAATATTAATAAATACATTTAGAATAGAAGCTTTTGCCAAAACAACCACTCCACCAGAGTTTGAATATGCAATTAAACCTCAATTTAATATGGTACATTCTTTTAGTGAAGGTTTAGCCATATTTAGGACTTGTGGTAAATATGGATTTATTAATAAAACTGGTGAAATAGTTATTAAACCTGAATTTGATAAGGCATATGATTTTAGTGATGGAATATCTAAGATTTATGTTGATAGTAAATATGGATTTATAGACAAAACCGGTAAAATTATTTGTAAGCCACAATTTGATAAAATATATGATTTTAGTGATGGAATAGCCAAAGTTTATGTTGATAGTAAATATGGACTTATTGATAAAACTGGTAAAATTATTTGTAAGCCACAATTTGATAAAATATATGATTTTAGTGATGGAATAGCTAGGGTTTATGTTGATGGTAAATTTGGATTTATTGATACTACTGGTAAAATCGTTTCTGAACCTCAATTTGACTGGGTATTTAATTTGAATGAACTTCGAGATAAATTTTCAATTAAAGATAAAACTAGTGAAATCACTAGTGATTACGATATTGATGTTGTAGGTAATTTAAATGACTCTTTAGGAATAGGCACAGTTACTAGTAAATCTGAATATACCGGCAAAAATGGAGAATTAGTTATTAAAAATGATTTTGATAATACTTATACCTCCGATGATGGTTTGTCTGTAGTATATGATGGTGGAATAGATTATTTTAAGGAAGGTTTCGCAAAACTTTATTATAATGGTAAATGGGGATTTATTGATAAAACAGGAAAAGTCCTTTGCACGCCACAATTTGACTCAGTAAGTACTTTTAATGACGGCCTCGCTATGGTAAAAGTTGATAGTAAATATGGATTTATTAATACCACTGGTAAAATTGTTTGTGAACCTCAATTTGATTGGATAGATGCTTTTAGTGAAAGCATGGCCATGTTTAGAGTTGATGGTAAATATGGATTTGTTAGTAAAACGGGGGAAATCGCTATTAAGCCTCAATTTGATGTTGCAGATAATTTTAATGAGGGCCTGGCAATGGTTTATGTTGATGGTAAATTTGGTTTTATTTTTAACCCTCTCATTAAAAAATAGAAAAACAGCACCTTTTGTTAATTCATAAGGTGCTGTTTTTTTTAGCTCAATTTGTTAATACAAATCTACTATTTAATAACAACTTTAGAGTGGATACCATTTACAGAACTAATACTTGTTGTTTCATAAGGATTACCATATGAAAATGAATCCTTTAACCCTAAGCCATATCTTTTTCCCCATACAGTTAAATCGGTATCAGATATATCATTAATTGTATTATAATGTATCATAGCACCAAAATAATTTTCATCAATAATATTCTGATTTATTTTGTTATAGTTTAATCTTACCCATCTATTCCCTACATAGACTTCATTGTAAGTATGAGAAGCAAATTCTCCTATTCCAGTTGTACCTTTTCTTACTTTAGCAAGAATATCTGTATCACTAATATTACTTAATAAATCTATTTGACTGGAATCATTACTGTCTATAATAGGTATTGTTTGGACTATTCTACAAGGAATACCTATAGCTCTAAATACAGTTTCCCATAATACTGCTGATGATGTGCATGAACCATGTTGCTTATTCATGTACATTTGCTTACCATACAATTCATGGTCAAATTGTTGCTGCATAGACCAATATTGATTCCCTTTGCCGCTTTGGAATGCGTCTTCTAATTCTGCTTCTATTATAGGTTCTCCATAGGGAAAAGATGCATAGTAAATAGTAAATTCTTCTAATGTTTGCGTATTATTAAGGATATAATTTGATACTTTTTCTACAATTTGCTTATCCGTAATTTTAGCTCCATTATACATAGAATTTTCTATATCAATACCCTGATGATTTAAATCTGAAATTATAGTTGTCCTTAATTCATTATCCCAATTAGCAGTTATTGTAGGTTTTAAATATTGCTGAAGTTCCGAACTTTCAGCATATTCTTTCCAGTTAAAATTTGAATCTACATCATTTGTATTATATGGATATAATGTTATGTTGAATATACCATAATCTGAAGTTTCTCCTACTAATTTAGCATCTTGATAATTATCATTTTTCATTACATCACTATTGTAAGGTTTCTTTATTCTCATTGTGGTTTTGATTACATAGGTATTTTCTGTTCTTTCATTTAAGTCATTATCAAGTATTCCGTCACCATCAGTATCATTACTATAAGGATCAGAAAAATATTTATGAATTTCTTGATAGTCAGTTAATCCATCACTATCACTATCACTATCTACATAATTGTACACATCAGAATCTTCATCATTATCTGTATCTAATGCTGATTTAATTGTCTCTATTACTGATTTAGATGGATCAGTTTCAAAATTCACACTATAATTAAACATAAAATTGCTACCTTTGGTTGTATTAATTTCCTTTTTACCTGTTAACGTCCATTGGTTATTAATTTTGTGTAACCCAATAAATGTATCGCTACTTGTATTGGGTTTATTAAATTGTATATTTACATCATCATTCTTATTTTCGAAAAAAATACTATCACTTAATGTATATTTTTTCAATGTATCACTAATATTATTAGTTACTCCTAGTGCGGATACATTTGTAGTTATACATAATGAAATTAATATTATTGTGGAATATAGATATTTTTTTGATTTTCCCATAGTCGCAACACCCTTCTTATTTTTATATTTTGTAAACACACTATAAATCAAAATAAGCCTAGTTCAATTGAATCTGTACCAGGCCTATTTTTATTTTATCCCATGCTTTGTGAGCTCTTTATTATTTTTCTGTAGATACTACTGGCACTGCAGCTTCTGTAGCTTCTGTAGATACCACTGGCACTGTAGTTTCTTCAGTATCTGTAGATACTGCTGGCACTGTAATTTCTTCAGTATCTGTAGATACTACTGGCACTGTAGTTTCTTCAATATCTGTAGATACTACTGGCACTGTAGCTTCTGCAGTATCTGTAGATACTGTTGTTTCTGGAATCTCTGTAGGTACTACCGTTTCTGTAGGTACTACCATTTCTGTAGATACTGCTGGAACTGTAGTTTCTGTAACAATTTTATATTTTGAAATTAGATCAAATTTCATATCTCTTTTAATCGTATTATCTGCTTCTAGATATACTCCTTTTATAGCTACCTCAAGGTAAGAAGTATCTAAACTTTTAGGCATTATTATTAAAATATGTGTATAGTCTGCATCATCTATTAAACGTTGTTGAATTAATAAAGGACTAATTTTATTTATTGTTAAAGTTTTTATTTCGTTAATATAATTTAAATTACTTCCAGTTTTCTTAATGTCTAATTCCAATATTCTAGTGTCAGAAGTATATATACTTGAATTTTGAATTATTGTATCCATTTCACTATTTATCATGATTAGCTTACCCATTGTAGTCTTAACCTCTTCAATATCCGCATTTACTTGATATTTAGCCGCTTGATTAAAAGCATCTACATTACTTTTAACTTCTACTACCTTCATAAAAACTATTGGCTTTATAGTCTCAATCTTTTTATCCATTACAATTTTAAATGCTGTTGATAAATTTTTAAATTTAAATTGACTTGCCATAACAGGCATTGTACCAAGCTGTGTCATCATTAAACTAACCGCTATTACCTTTTTAATATTATTCATTTAATAACTCTCCCTCGTTTATATACTTTATTTTTTTTTATATCTCACTCATTCTTAAAGTTTAATAATTGCAAAACTAAATTATCGTGATATATATTTAACTAATGAATTTGTATAATATTTTACAATATATATTAAATTGTACACCTTGTACATAATTAGTCAATAGCATTCATCCAAAGATATTATATTTGTTGAAATAGACTAGTATACTGACTTGTTATTTACTTGAATGTACCTTATAAGATATAATAATAAAAAGGTATTTATAAACTTTAATAGAACTTTATAGTAGTATAAAATATCATTTTAAAGTGTACGAGGGGGAATATACATGACAAATAAAAAATTATATATGGGCTTGTCAAAATTTGCAATATCAGTAATGATTGCAATTTCTATTAGTGGAACTGTTTATGCTAAAGATGGCGACATATACAACACAGATAATAGTAACTTAGGAGGTATAGGTGACATACTACTTCATAATAAATCAGCTATTTTCAATCTGATAAAAAACATAAATACATATGGATATGAAGTAGATAATAAGTTATACTCTGCATCACAGGTAAATGAACAATTTAATAAGAATCCTGGTGCAACAGCATTTATAATACATGCATCTATAAAGACAGCCCTTACACCAAAATGTACTGCTCCAGGAACAGTTGCTTCAGTTAGTGCTATTGGTGTTAATAGCTTAAAAGTAGTATTTAACCAATCGCCAGCAGATACTTCAAAAATTAATTTTTCAGTCTTAAAAGGGACAACTCCAATAACTGTAGCAACTACCTGGAATACTGCTAACACAGAAGCTACCATCACTAGTTCATCAGATTTACAAATTGGTAGTTATACAGTTAATGTGAAAAATGATACTGCGAGTATTGGGACATCAAATATAACTATTTCTGAGCATAAAATAGCTAAAATTAATATAATTTCTTCTGAACTAGAAATTACTAATACTATAATTGGTACTACTACAACTCAGATTGGACATGCAACCTATCAGATATTAGATCAATATGGAAGTGATATTACAAACTCATCTTTAGCTCAAAGTATTACATGGAAATGTGGAATAGGAAACGCTGTTGGAAGTAATGGGTTATTAATAATTACTCCATTTAGTGGTGCTACTAATTTATTAACTTCGTATACAAATACCACAATAAATGCAATTGATGGGATTACAAACGTTACTGCAACTGCTAATGTATCCGTTGTATCACCTCACAAAACAGGAGAAACAGTTACAGTACATGATAGTGTCTGGGGAACATATGAATTAACAATAAATAGTGTTGAACTTACAAGTGAAAGAAACCAATCTTCTACAACCATTCCAGCAGAAGTATATAAGGTTACTTATACATATAAACTGTTATCAAAAGTGTCTGCAACAAGCACTGGAATATCTATAAATAGATTCGATTCTGCTATAGATAGCAATAATGAATTAGGCGAGACATACCCTAATATCATAACAAATATTCCAAAAGAGCTATATCTTGTTGGCAATTCCTGTACTGCTGAAACTTTCATAGGTATAGACAACCCAACAAATACATTGACGTTAATAAAAAGATACTCAACAAATACGGGTAGTAATTATGTAACATTTACTATTCCAACAAATAAATAAAGTAGTGCCAGCCACTTACGCAAGCTGTTTCCTATATAATAAAAAAAACCGCTATATGATATTAATATCATATAGCGGTTACTATTTTATACTAGTCTTTTATTTTTTTATAAATACAACATTATAAGTTTTCTTCCCTAAAATAACTTTTATTTTAGAATCTTTATTTGCATTTAATATTCTTAATTGTCCATCTGCAATCTCATATGAGTTCTTATCTAGTTGTTTTTCATTAAGTAATACTTTAGTGACATCTTTTGCTAACAACTCTTTA
The DNA here is from genome assembly GCA_047624165.1 of Clostridium sp. Lineage (GTDB taxonomy): Bacteria > Bacillota > Clostridia > Clostridiales > Clostridiaceae > Clostridium_AD. The sequence goes on from JBLHPD010000015.1 coordinate 8,756, forward strand.
AAATCAGCAGTTACATATTCTATCCCAAGTAATGTTCCAGTCTCTGCGGCTAATTGATCTTCTTTTACAGGAATAAGGTCTTTTACTATATCTTTGTCTCCTTGTTTCACATCAACAATTACAGGCATGTCTTTGTATTGACTTTTTAACTCTTGGGCATATTTATCAGCTAGTACTTTAGCCTGATCTTTTGTTATATCTTCTTTCAAAGTAATATTAGCCACAACAACATCCGACTTTAAATAAACCTCACCACTTGCTACTTGTTTTTCATTTTTTAACTCGTTGTTCATATCCTCATGCTTAACTATTATATTAGGCTCTTTGGGTGGTTTAACTGATAAATTATTATTCCTTGTCATTAAAAATACACCACTCGCTATTACAGCTAACCCAATTATTACAACTAAACTAATTTTAATTTTGTTTGTTTTTGTGATACTCATAAATTCCCTCCATTGCTAATTAATTTCAAAATTAATTATACTATTATTAGCTTTTAATTACAATGGAAACACCATATTAATTCTTGACACACTTTTCTTTTTTATACTTTAAGAAATCAAAAAAATCACCCTCAAGAAGAAATCCCTAAGAGTGATTTTATGTACGTTTAACACTTTGTTATAGTACTAATCAATTGACTTAACCGCAAACTCAACTGTACCATCTCCTGGAGCATCCCCGATTGCTGTAAGGTCTGCTTTTATTCTTGAATTTACTGTTCCTATTGCTGCACCAGGAAGACTATTAAATTTGACATTTACCATACTTGCATCATACATTTTACCGCCTACCTCATACCTGTATGTATTCATACTACGAATCATAGTAAAAAGTTCTGACTTATGGTGAAGTAATATGTTACCTATACTTCCTAAGTTCTCATTAGCTTTGTTGTATATGTCACCATCTGCTGCATAAACAGGCACACTAACGGAAGCTGCAATTGTTACAGCTATTACAAATTTTGATAATCCCACACATAATTTCTTTTTCATAATTTTCATTCCTCCTAATTATTGTCTTGGCTATGTTATTTGGGTAAACAAACGAATCTTCATTATAGAAAGAGAAGGTCAGATCCACAGCTGTCCTTCTATGGGAATTTTTACACCCCAGGGGTGATAACTACTGTGATATTTCTAACACCTGTATCTGTCTTTGTATTTGCACCTGTAGTTATATTTGTCACAACAAATTTACCACTCCATGCATTTGTTGCTGTGTCATAAGTTGAGCCAGTTTCAATTGTTACTGTGTAATTCGCTGAATCAACTGCTGCATTTGCTAATACTAACATTGCTGCTTCGATACTAGTTTGGTCATTAGTTGTTCCCGAAGGTACTGTTGTTACTACTTCATCAGTAACTTTACCAAGCTCTATTACCGCACCTGCATTTATTGCTAATACATTGATATTTAGTGCCTCAGTATCAGCTGTATTTTTTAGTGCTGAAGTTTTAACTACAGTAAAGACTATTTGACCTGACCCCGCTACTACCGCTTTTCCATCTATCGTTATGCATGTAGCATCTACTGCTTTTACTGATACTGTATAAGCACCATCCACTAATGCTTTTGCTTTAGCTAATACTGAATCAATATCTCCAACGGTAACTGGTCCAATATTTGCTACTGTTATTTTAGCTACTTCCTCAAGTGCTCCTGCATTTATTGCTATTACCTCAATTTTTAGTGCTTCTGTATCAGCTGTATTTGAAGGCATCTCAGTTTCAGTTACAGTAAAGCTAATTATTCCTTGCCCTGCTGCTGTTGCTACACCGTCTCTACTTATACATACATCATCTGCTCCACTAACGGACACTGTATATCCAGTATCCACTAATGCTTGTGCTTTAGCTAATACTGAAATTGCATCTCCAACGGTAACTATTCCAATTTTTTCTACTCTTATCTTTGCTGCTTGTATTGCTGCTCCTGATTTTATTTCTGAAGCTGTTAATTGTATTAATTTAAATGAAACTACTTTATTACTTTCATCTAGCTCATACACAGCTACATATTTATTAGTTATTAAATCTACTCCGATTATATCTTCTCCAGATTTCAATTCACTCGTTCCTGTTACTACATCTCCAACATTTGGTGTTGCAACAAATGTACTTGAAACCTTATATCTCAAATAATTCGATATTGCTGCTGTAGCTGTTATTTTCGTTGTGTTAGCAAATTCTCCTTGTGCCACTGTAGCTACTAATTCAGCTGCTGTTACATATGCCACTTTGTATGTTTCTCCATTTTTTAATCCTATTATTTTTGTTCCAGATAAAACTCCTAATGATGCTCTATAAGGAGATAACATGCCATTCGCCATAACATATTTTGCTGTAGCACTATCACCTGTTCCAACAATCACTTGATATTTTTTAGTAGAATCTATTCCTACAATGCTCTCGTTCCATGCTGTTCCAAATGAACCAGTGTCTTTGATAACCAAGTCATTTGAAGCATTTCCTGCTTGATCTGTCACTGCATTTTTCATAAATACACCTTGGGTGTAATTTTCAGAAGTAATATAACCACTATTATCCAGAAACCCATTGGGTACCGGATTAGGCATTACAATCATTACCGTTTTATTATCTCCCTGTAAAACAACCTCTTGCGGTGTAGAATCAATATATACTCCGAAATCATTTTTAGTTCTTATTAACCAATTATATGTTGCTTCCGTGGAGGATTTATCTAATAATTCACTTGCTATACACCATACAATATTTGGTGTTTTTGTAGTATCTACATAAATAGAAGATATACTTGGCCTTATAGCATCTCTTTCTATACTTGACTTAGAAATAGATGAATATATTATTCTTCCAGCTGCGCCTGTATAATTTGCTGTTATCTTAGTCGCACCTTCTGTAGCTTGTATGTCAGCCTTATTAGTTGCTAAATCAATATATCTTGTAATTATATTTTCTGAATAAACATCATTTTCATTTATTATATAATCAAAAACAATTTCATCTTCTGTACTACTACTAGAATTATAATTAGCAGTACCGATATTTAGCATTAAAATAGGCTCGCCCACCACTGAAACAGATTCACTAAATTTAACTCCTATTTTTATAGTCTCACCTATTTTGTATAACGATTTATCATCCATTGAAACAACGTCTGTAACTACACAACGCTTTTCCTTATTGATTACCTTAGCTCCTGTAATCTTTACATCTGATGATAATATACAATCCCCATTACCCGAAACATTTACAGTAAGATTTCCATCTATAGTTATATTTCTTAATTCATAAATGTTAGTATCACCGCTACCGATTATAAGATTTCCAGTAATTGTCGATCCAGCTCCATCTAAAACAATGTTTCCAACAGTTCCTGATGGCCTTACTAATTCCACATCTTGATTTGGTTTAATAGTGAATGCACTTAAAAACCTTATATATTGAACATTAATATCGCTTAACGCCTTAGCAAGAAGGTTTGTTGCATCATCTTGACCCAGACTATTTGATATAACCCTAGTATCATTTGTATTAGGATAAACCACTTTAATCCAATCTAAATTATCAGTGTAGGCTGTTAGCATTGATGTAAGTGTGGCTGGTGTTTTCATCAAATCATATAGTGTAATTGCCTTGTCTGAACTCGTACTTGTTTTCGCTACGTAGTCAGAGACAATCTCACCCGTCACATCCGCTAATTTTTGCGTTTTACTAAAATTTTCTAAGAGCTTTCCGTTGACATCATAAGCCATTATACTAATTGTATATTCTAAACCTGTGTCAATATCAAGACCTGCTTGTCCAGTTGTAAATCCACTAAAACTTGCACTTGGTAAAAGTTCCCTTTCGTTCAGTGCCATACCATTGTAAGGAATAATTGAAACTTTTAATCTTTTTACAGCTGCATCAGTGACAACATCAATATTAGTTAATTTTGGGTATACAGTTGTAACTGATGTAGTAGTTGGCATAATCAATCCATCTTTTTTATGTATAGTCTCAATTGATGTTATATATTTTTTAGGCACATAAATACTTATATCTCTTGGAGCATTATAATTAAAAATATTTTCATTTATGTTAGCCGCTGTATTATTCATAAATATGGATTGAAATCCACTTGCAAAATCCGTTGAAGCAAAAGGCAATATAAAATCCATTAAAGGTGTATAATTCCTAAATACTAATGCATCTTTTTCTATTTTTATTGCATAATTCATAATGCTAGAGTCCAAATTTGAGATTTTTATGATTAAAACTTTTCCGACTATTGATTTACTGTCTATTGTAAGTGCTTTTAGTGCCGTACTAGGAGTTTTTTCAATGATACCTCCAATAGCTGTCGTCTGATATAGTGCGATTTCCCCTGTTCCATATGCACTAATATCATAATCGAATGCTATGTTTACTGTGTTTATTGTAGTCGTTATGGTTCCACTGTTTGTTGTAGTTGAGTCTGCTATATAGGTATAAGGTACAGCAGCATTCACTGTTGTCACTATAAATAACGCACTAAATAAAAAAACCATGGCAAATAGTTTTATATTGATTATTTTTTTCTTAAAAATACTTAACATTTTAATGATTCCTCCTCACTAGTATAATTTATTATTGCTGAACTACATATTTTTTTGATCCAAGTAGCTTCTTTGCAGCATCGTATGCATTAAATGTTACAGTTGAGCCCTTTGTAAGCAGTGTAGATAATTTAAAACTATTATCCCCATCATAGTACATATCAACACTATTAAGAGACATTCTAGCTACATTGCTGTCTGCCTTAACATTTACTGTATATATACCCAAAAGAGAATAATATTCCAATGTAACATCTTTAACATATTCTACTTCTATTACATTAACATTAATTGATGTTCTTGTAGATAATCCGACAATTCTACCTGTTACTTTTTTTAGTCCCGCAGTACTTGTATTTATCGAGCCCCAAGTAACAGATTCTTTTCCTATAGAACCATCTTTATATAAAACATCAACAGTGCTTGGAAGCACAGGTTCGTTGTTTTGAAGTACAGAAATATCATCACTAGCTAAAACTGTATCAATTACTAAGTTTTGAGTTACAGTATAGGTTTTTTTCGCGGGAACACTAAGGTATTCTCCTGTAATAGCGGATTTCACACCACTAGTTACTATAACTGAATATACCCCGTCCATTTTAAGTCTATTATCCGAATTCATAACTACAGTAGTATCATCTTTAAAAGTATAAGTACAACTAAGCTTTGCTCCTGTGCTATCTTGGACCAAATATAAAGTACCACTGTTAACTGATGTCTTGTCATATGCACTCCAAAAACTTATATTCCATGAAGTTTTACTAGTACTTATATTTTGACTTGATAAAACCTGAGTATTATCAGCTGCGTATACCATTGAAGTCATAAGTAACATAACTAATGGAATACCAATAGAAACTTTTTTGAAGATATTTTTCCAATTAAAATTAACAATACTGTTGAACAATTTACTTCCACCCCGTTTCTTTAATTTATGACCGACTCTACACTTTTAAACAAACTTAAGTTACCTCTTAGTTTATAAGCATTTTTTATTCTTAAAATTTATTGATTAATATATTGAACATTATTTTATTATCGTTAAAAAATCAGTATTCTTTATACCTATGGCGTATGAATTTCATAAAGTTTAATTATTTAAACGACTGTTAATTGATTCGTTTTTTATAAGGACATAATAAAACTCCATAATTATAGAATATCCTATAAAAATGGAGTGGATTCACTGTCAGCTCCTCATATTCAAAGTGACCAATTAAGAATATAGTTCATTGCTTCCATGTAATTTATTACTTTGGAGCTAAAACTGTGCTCTTATCCAAAGTTACAGCAGTCTGTGCAAGCAGTCGACCATTTATCGATGCATTAGTCCCCAGCGTAATATCAGTCATACTCATCACTATTCCCTCAAAATGTGCACATGTTCCAATAGAAACGGTTTCTGCTGATTGCCAGAAAATGTTCTTGGCTTGTACTCCACCCGTTAAGATAATATTAGTGTCACTACCTTGGGTAATTCCTTTATCTATTTGGAATATAAAAACATCATTTGTTCCACCATTAAGAGTTACATCAGAATTTATTAAAACGCCTGTGCCCCACTTATAAACACCAGCTGTAAGTGTTCGTCCACTAATATCTCCAGTATACAGTTCTGTGAAATCCACAGTTCTTCCAGCAGCATCCGTGTACGCTGTTTGCATGTTACTTATAGCTGTCGTAAGATTACTAGGAGTTGCAAGTGCATAATCAGAAGCATATAACTCTCCAGTAACTTGAGTGGAAGTTGAAAATACATTAGTAGCATCCATTACCAAATCAAATCCAGTAAGGGCCGTCGCAGAATTTGGGCTAACTCCTATATCTCCAGTAATAACAGATTGGGGTACGGTAGAGACTCCTGTTTTAGCCAAAATCGCATAGTTACCAGCTTCACCAAGGTTTATAGCTGCTGATATAACAGGTACTTGAACTTTACTAACAGTTACACTAGCGCTTATTTCATAATTATTATAATCAGCAAGTGTTCCGTTAACAGTAACTATTCCAGCAGTTGCATATGTTGCTGCCTCTGTTGCTACTGCATTCCAAGTTATTTCTACGGCTTTAGTTGTTCCATCACTTAATGTCACATTTATGGTAGTGGGCAATTCAGGCACTGTTCCTTCTGTTACTGTTGTTACATTTATAACACTTACAGTAGAAACTACTAAGCCCGTTGTATCTATTGGAACAGGTGCTGTTGATTCAAGGATTAATAATACAGATTCTTGTATCGTTTTCGTTGTCTTAGTAGGATTTTCAATAAATATCTTATTTACTTGGTCTACACTATACAATTCATTTGATACTTCATACTCATATGTGCTCGTATTCTTAATCAAGTCAAAAATGATTGTATGATTATGAAGTAATATATCACCTATTCCTCCCAAGTTTGAATTTTCTTTCCATACATCTCCATCTTTTGCATAAACAGTCATGCTCAGTGATGATGCAATTATTGCAACTATTGCAAACTTTGACAATCCCATGAATATTTTTTTACTTATCATTTTTATAGTCCCCCTAAATTTTTCTGTTAAATATTCGTAAAAATTTCATAGTATTCTACAAATATTGTTATCAGTATTATTCCTTTATTACCATTCTTTTTATATTATAACATTTTAATGTAATTTAAAATACCTTTTACAAATTTTTCTGTGTCGATTCAGAGTGGTGCCACCCACGTGGCAAGTGGCAAAAGTGACAAGAATTAATAACAGTTTATTTTAATTTATCCTTTTTAATGGTTTCAAATTTTATGGTAATACAAAATCTTTCCATATAAAATTTTTATAATAAATACTAATTTACAACCAATTTTATACTTATATCTTCGTCATTTAAATTAATAGTACTAGTATTACTTACACTAAAGGTTTTTGTCTCTCCTGCACTTATGACACTGTCTTTTATTAGAACTTCCTCCGTACCCCCTTTTACAAAATATACAGTTACTTTACCGTTTTCTTCTGCTTTTACATTGACATCTACTTTATAAGTATTGCCATTAAATTCATACTTTTCTGCATCTGCAGTTACCAGCTTTGATTTCTTTACAAAGTCAATAATTGTAGAATCATTAGGTTGTTGACCCTTATATGGGATAACTTCTAATCTGTAGTTGCCTTCGGGTACTATACGCCCTGATACATCTTCACCATTCCATGTGTATATATTGAGTCCTTCCGATCCTCGATTGTTTACTATTTCTTTAATGATTGTGTCATTTTCATCTTTTATTTTTAGGTCATATCTTCCACTTCCAGTAAAGTTCATTTGAAAGTCTACAGTATCTTGTACATCTACCTCTACATTTTCTTTCACTACTTTACTTAAATCAATTTCTGCTGATACCACATTAGAAACAGATATACCATTAAAGGCTTGAAAATATCTCTTAACATAAGTTTGTGTTTGTAATTTTTCTGTGTATTCCCCACTGGTCGCATTAGTAATAAGATTAAAGTTCTCATCGAAAACCTTATATCCAGTAGCATTGATTACGTTGCTCCAAGTAAACTTTAACGTATCTTCTGATACTAAATTTGGAGTTACCATCCCCATTTCATCTACAATCTCACCATTTTCAAGATCCGTAAACACAAACCCTTGGAGTGTTGCTTTTGCAAAGGCTGCATAGGTCATATAGGTATATCCCTGTTGTCCCCAATTCGTTCCATAAGAATTGATGATTTTAAAAGCACCATTACCTTCCGGAGTAGCTAAATTATCATCATAACCCACTACTACAACTGCATGTCCCCCTAATGTATAATTTTCTGTCGTAACTATACTAGTCCCATCCGACATAATAAGAGGGTTCATCCACTTAAATCCAACATTTATACCTACTATTGGCAAATCTCCTGTATTCAAATATTCTTTTGTTTTTTGTATTATATAATATGAAGAATCGTTATTGGTATACAGCACATACCAATCTCTTATTTTGTTTGGTTCAGATTTTTGAATTACTTCACTGCTTGGTTGTGTTAAGTAATCCTTTGCTACATATGGAAAGTCATAGAGCGTAGCAGCTCCTTCATTTTTTAATAAATCTCCTGCATCAACAAGAGTTGCCCCTTCATCAACGCCGCCATTAATTTGATTGTATAAAAAGCTAGGACTAAAAATATGCTTTGAATTATTTCCTACAACCCATCCAATATCTTTTGCCTGCTGAAAAGTTCTAAGATAATACCCTGATGACCATGCAACACAACTATTTTCCTGTTGATTTCCTATAGGTGGAAAATAACCTAAATTAGAATAGTCTAATTTAGAAGGAAGTTGATTTAAATTAAGTCCATTCGCTTGTAATTTATCCTCTAATGCTTTTTCCACAGGATGATTTAAACTTAGGTTCTCGTCAATTTTTAGCCCTGTATATTTAACCTGCGCTACATTACTTTCTAATTCTACCCAATTACCATCAATATTTTGCAATATTTTTTTATAATATATTTCTTCATTTTTAGTAAACAGTTCTACTTTATCAGCAGATAAAACCCTTTTATCTAACAAGACTTCTCCATTTTTAAGGGGATATAAATCCTGCACCCCTGCCAATACAACTTGATTTATTGACAAAGTTTCTTTACTTTTAGTGGCATATATTTTATTTTCATATAAATTTAAAGCATTTAAACATAAAAAGAATATAAGTATAATCATTGCTTTTTTTATCACTTTTTTCATTTCTTCTAACTCCTTAATATATTATTTATGAGTTATAAATTTTCTTCATGTATTTGCCCAGTTTCTTCAAGTATTATATGCCCAATTTATACCTCATTTCCCTATAATTATTATATTAGAAAACAATCTATATATCAAGTTTTTCATATTCTTTTCTACTGTGTACTCCATTAATAAATTATATAAAGGTTTAAAAATAATTATCATTTTCAAATAAAGGATTTTAAGTAACTTTGTAGAAATATATGTTAATATAAAACAATATAAAGTTACAAGGGGGATTACAAATGATAAATAAAAAATTATGTAGTAGGTTATTGACTGTTGCAATAGTGGCAATAATTTCAGTTTCTGTGAGCAGAGTCACTTATGCAATAGATGGGGATATATACAAATCAGATAATACGAAATTAGGAAGTATGGGCAACGTCCTGCTTCATAATAGATCAGCTATTTTTGATTTGATAAGACATTTAAATACATATACCTATGAAGTAGATAATAAACTATATAATGCAGCAGATGTAAATGAGCAATTTAATAAAAATCCTGGCGCAACAGTTGAAACAGTACAGGACGTTGTAAAAACTATCCTTACATCAAAAGGTGATGTTCCAGTAGTTTCAACTTTTAAGAATCTTAAATATGTACATATTTATGACTCTATGACTGTAGATAAGGGAACACCTTTAGAAAATATAAATCTACCTACTACAACGGAACTTGAGTTAGATGATGAAACAACAATAAATGCCTCAATTACATTTGATAGTGGAAATCCTATATATGATGGTAATACACCTGGAACTTACGAATTTAAATGCACGGCAAGTTTACCTGTTGGTTACACTAATACTAATAATGTAAATGGGTACACTAGGGTTTCAGTTGCATCCGGAGTAGACCTAGATAAAAACCAAAGCTATCTAGCCATAGTTAATGCAAGAGGCTTAATGAATGGAGCAGATGAAATTGAATTAGCTAAATTCCCAAATGGGGTAGCAATTTATACCGATTTATGGAATGAACTTAGAAATGCTACGGAAATCGAGATAACAGCAATTACGCAAAAACAATTAGATACAGAAGTAGCTATTTTAAACACTAAATCAAATGCTTATTGGCTATTGAGCGGAAGTCTAGAACCTAAAGATGTTATTCTGATTGCTACACCAAAGGATATAACTGTAGTTACCGGAACAGCTTTAAATGATATTCCATTTCCTACTGAAGTACCTGTTGATTTAGCTAATCATACAAAAATAAATGCAAAAGTTATATTTGATGGTGGTGAACCTGCTTATGATGGTACTTCTGCTGGTAACTATTTATTTACAGGTACTATAACTTTACCAGATGGAGTTACAAATACAGGAAATACTACTGTTTTTCAATATGTTTCAGTAAGTGACTCACCAATCCAGTAAGTAGACATACCTGGCTTTTACCTATGTCTTAAAAATAACATGAAACTAATTTTATTCACGACGAAAAAACTACTGAAATATATAGAAGACTATATATTTCAGTAGTTTTTTCCCGTGGCTATCGCCACATTTGATAATTATTTATTTTTCCCACCAGGTACAAGGATGACTGAAATTCAGACCCTTACTGCTAGTTTGTTTAGATTACTGATTGATATTGTTCTGCTACCTCTTGTATTTTTAGAATCACATTTGTAAAACTTGTATAAGGCCCACCACTCCAAACGCTATGACAAACTTCTTGTTTTTGATTAGTTGTCAATTGAAGATTGTAACCATCAACTATATTCTCTAAATTCAATTTTATAAATGAAATATTTAATCCCGTTTGCTTAGTATATGTTGTTACATTATTTAGATCCTCAATAACCATAGTAAGAAATGTAATATCTGTAGGTTCAACATTTCCATTCATAATATTCAATGAATTTTGTATTACTATTCTTGAATGTACTATTTCGTTAAACATTAATTTTGCATTATCAATTGTAGTAAATCCACCTGTAGGTCTGTTGTCAAACATGTCTAATGCTACTGATGTTTTTCTGCCATCCACCAATTCATTATAGTTTGTTAAACTCAGGAACGTCTCAATTGCAGTTTGCATTGAATCTTTATCATCTGCACTATTTAATGCTGTTACTGCTGGTGATATTGATGTAAGTGTTGTCAAAACAAATGCTTGTATTGTTGCTATTGTTTCAGTAGGATTCTCAATAAATAACTTATTTACTTGGTCTGCATTGTACAATTTATTTGATACTTCATACCCATATGTGCTCGTATTCCTTAGCAAATCAAAAACAGCTGAGCGATTATGAAGTAATACATTATCTATTCCTCCTAAATTCGAATTAGCTTTCCACAAATCCCCATCTTTTGCGTATACTGCTACATTAAATGAAGATGCAATCATTGTAGCTATTGCAAATTTTGACAATCTTATGTATATTTTCTTATTTATCATTTTTACTCCCCCTATATTTTAAATACAGTTCATTGCTTCCAAGTATTTTATTACCATATGTAAATATTATTATATACTTAATGTGGAATTTTTTCCATAAAAAAATTACACTAATTATTTTATACAATGTAAAAACTTTTTTCATATACTATCCACTCCTGCTTTGTATAGTTCAAAATCTAATACAAGTCTTGGTTTCCTTCCTACTGTGGAAATGAAAACTGCACTATGTGAGTAGTGATTTCTTTTCCCTTTTACTGTAACCAACCATTCTATTTCTATAATAACCATTAACCCTAAATGAACCCTAAATGATAATTGACCTATAGGATTAATTTATCCTATAGGTCAATGGTTATAAAAGCTTATATACCAACAGTTTCCCTGTTTTTTTCTACATATATAAAAATATTTTTATTTATTCTTTTTAAAATTATTTATATCTATTCTACATATTTCTTCAATCTCTGCTGCTTTTGGATATGACCAATTATACCCATTTCCTTCCATGTATCCTTTATTACTAAGCTTCTTAATCAGAAGATAATCTTCCTTTCTTTTAATATGGTTTCCTTTAACTATTTTTTCAAATTCATAAAGATCACAGTTAAACTCCTCAGTTACAATTCTGTAATTTCCACGACTACTTTCTAATATCTTAGATATACCTGCTTCTGCCAACCGTCTGCGTAGTAAATAGGTATTTGCATGAAAGTTTGTTTGGGCTTTTTTTGCATTATATTCGGACCAAACTGCATCCGATATCTTTTCCCAATTTACCGGAACGCCCTCCTTATGTACTAAAAAAGCTAATATTTCCTTTGCTTTAGAGTTTTTCCACTCCATTGCTTTTCCATCTAAGAACACTTCAAAATCACCAAAACATTGAATAAAAGGTTTCCTAGGTGCCAGGTCCGTCCTTTTGGTTTTCAATAATCGTCTTACTGTTTTATGAAACCTTTCTTCCGTGAAAGGTTTCATAATATAATCTATTGCCTGTAATTCAAAAGCCTCCACCGCATATTGGTTAAAGGCAGTTACAAAAACGATATCTATATTTTCATTGTAGTCTAATACCTGTTCACACAACTTAAGACCATTAATATCAGGCATTTCAATATCTAAGAAAACTGCATCCAGCGGATGTTCTTTTAAATAGGCTAATAATTCTTCTCCACTTTCAAAAAGGCCGCATAACTCAAGTTCCTTATTTTTTACTACCATTCTTTCAAATCGTTCAAGGACATGCCTCTCATCGTCTACCGCAGCTATTCTTATCATTAATTTCTTCCCCCTTCTGGTATCATTATTTTCACGCAGGTGCCCTGTCCCTCTATGCTACTGATCTCAAGACCTCTACCATATAATCTAAGTAACCTATGGTGTATATTTAGGAGTCCAACGCTTTTATCACTTCTATTTCCACTTAAAAGCATCGGAAGTTTTTCAGCATTAATTCCAACACCATTATCTTCAATCTCAATATATATACCGGCCTTTGCCTGTTTTAATCTAAGATAAACCACTCCCCCTTGCTTTCTTTTAGAAATACCATGCCTTACTGAATTTTCAACTAAGGGTTGAAGGATGAGAATGGGAATTTGACAATCTAAAGGTATTTCGATATCTGGTACAAGCTGTATCTTTTCACCAAAACGTGCTTGCTCAATATTAAAATACGTATTTACAAACTCCAATTCTTTTTCTATTGTCACCATTTTATCTAAATTGTTAAATTCTAAACTATTTCTTAAGTAGATTGCTAAGTCTATAATTAATTTGCTAGCCTTTTCTCCATCCTTTTCACATACATTGGCAATAGCGCTTAAAGCATTGTATAGAAAATGTGGCTTAATCTGTGCTTGTAAAAAAGACATTTCTGTTGCCATTATCTTGTCCTTAAGCATATCTGCCTCAACTAACCTTTCATTATATAAAACAAGCTTTTTATGGGCACTCGCCTGAAGTCTTGCTTGAATAAAAGACATAGCAATAATAATCGTAAGATTCCCATATAAAAACATATAAGATATGTCAATGCCACCGACCCCCGAATGCCAAAAGATATCTTCAATGATAGTTAATGCATGAATGCTAATTGCTATAAACATTACTATAGTATTTTCACGTTTTTTCAGAACTACCTTTATGATAATAACTAAAATGTAAATTATTTGAATGAACATCACTATATAAACGTATTTATAGAATAACGCCATAAATCCAGTAGATGTAAATAGTAGTGTGTCAAAAAAAATATTAGGAACCAAAATTAAAATTAAGCTCTTCCTTTTATAATCCAAAGGATAAATACTTAAAACAAATAAGATAAGAATAGGCATGGAGTTAAACATGGTAATAAAATTAATATAAAGCCCCACATCTATTGATATATTAGGAAAGAAAATTAATAGTGGTACTTCACCCACTATTAATGCACGAACAGCTGTGAAAAAACAAAGAAGGCTAAAAAGAAAGGCTGTCCTATTTTCTCTTTGTAAAAAAAAGAGCATAAAGTAATAAACGCCAAATATAAAAGCACTACCAATAAATATCATCTGTATTACAAGAAGGATCATTTTTTCATGCTCTAAGTCCTGCCTTAACCCAAATATTAGACCTTCACGAAGTCCGCCTCTAACGTAATCTAAATTAGACACCTGAATAATTAATTCCAGTTCCTGCTTGTCCTTTGGCAAATCTACAATAATGGGTTTATATCCAGGTTCAAAATAGTAATTTTTTTTTGAAACCTTTCCAATTTCTTCAATAAGCTGTCCATTAGCATAAAGCTTATAGGCTCTACATACACCTTTAATGTTAATTGCAGGATCCTTAATAGTAGACGGATATTTTATAAACACTCGATATGTGGCAACTCCTTGTTCTGGATAACTCTTTGCTTCCTCCGCTTTATCATTCCAACTTCCTGGAACTTTCATAAATCTATCCATTTGTGGTTTATGCTCAGAAGTAAAGTCTTCAGGCGTCAATAATCTATCCCAATAGAACTCCCATTTTCCATTTAACTTCACCAATTTATTCTTATTAAAATCAACCTTTGATAAATCCGCCTTGCCGTTATTAACCACATATGACGCTGGTGAGTACATCATTCTAATTGCTAAAAGTATACAACCAATTAAGACTATGATAAATATTATTCTCCAATTTGAGCTGATTTTTTTTCCTATTTTTCTTATATTCACTATTATAATCCTTCTCTTCATCTTAAATTTATATTTTAAAAATATATATAATAACATATTATAATTATACATAAAAATATATCGTTTTAACATATTTTTCATAAAGTTATTATTGTAACATTACATCTATATTCCTCTTATCTATTAAATAAAAATAAAAAGGCAGTTGAAATTATAACTCCTCCACACAATCCTAAAGCGAAACTGCTGGATAGGCTCAGAATTTGCAATAGTTTGTTCTATTATATTAAATATATCTTGCCTAGCACTAGTAATAGGAACAGTTTTCATGATTAATCACCTCTTTATATTATATTGTGCACTCTCGGAAACTCTTAAGGCATTGCTAACTCTTGATTCATTTTTGCTCAAAAATCAACTTCACCTCAGAATTTCTTCGTGCTATATATTGTACGTATAGCTTATATAATTCAAGCTATTCGTAGCATTATCTATTTATTTTATTTAAACATTTCGAAATAAGACTTGACAGTTAGTAAAAATTCGCAAAATTTAATATGTATATTTTTTACATTATTTCATTCGCGAGGAGTGTTTTTATGTTAACTGTTAAAGTTTCTCATTCCCAATATCAATCTTTTGTTGAAACATTTTTAGGAAAATTCTATATTCAAACCAATCAACAAATCACTTTGTTTGAGCGTAGTTCACAACCAACTAAAATCTGGTCTACAGACCTAACCGGAATTGTACCTCTAATAGAAAGTACTTACTCTAGATCTAATCAAGGGGCTCCGCCCAAAGATGCGGTAGCATTACTCAGATCACTTATTATCATGGCTTATTGTAAAGAAACTAGCATATCATCTTGGGTAAAAACATTACGTTCAGACCCTTTCTACGCAATTTTATCTGGCTTTATACCCGCATGCTACTCCTCCTCTAAAGCCGAAGGCATACATGTTGACCGAATACCTGGTGTAGGTACTTTTTATGATTTTATGGATAGGCTGATTCATAAGGATAAGCTCCTATATAAATCCAAACTGCGTAAAGTTAAACGTAAACCAACTAAAAAGCAAAAGAAAAACCAAAAGATGAACAACTCCAAATCTGGTGTAGTTGAACGTTTAGTTAAAAGGATCTTAAAATATGATAATTCAAAACTCCTTGATAGAAGTGAATCTAAAATGAACAACATACTTAAAGAATTATTTGTTATTCCTTCTTTATCAATGGGTATTTTGGGCGATCCTTCTAAACTAAATATTGCTGGTGACGGAACCTGTATGCCTACGCAAGCTTCTCCTTACAGTAAAAAAGTTTGTGATTGCAAACTTGAACCTGGAAAGCGTTGCGAGTGTTATCTAAAGTTCACCGATCCCAGTGCTAGCTGGGGTTGGGATAGCTTTAATGAACACTATTACTATGGTCAAACTTATCACGGATTCACTGCCTGTGATAGTTTTTACAGCCTACCTATCCATATTAAATTTGTTAGTGCAGCACGGCATGATTCTGTTACCGGTGTTTATGAACTTAAAGAACTTGTAGATTTATACCCCGAAATTAAATTTCATTCTGTAGTCTTAGATTCAGCATATGATACTAATGCTTTTTATCTTTTATGCATGCATTATGGAATAAATCCTATTATTGATTTAAATTCACGTTCTTCAAAACCTTCATCAGGCAGCGATTTTGTTGAACTTGATGATAAGGGTATTCCTCACGGTAAAATTTGTGGACATCAGCTTCGTAATTGGGGAATTATTCGTAAAGAATACAGGCGTAAATGGTTATTCCCAGTTCAATGTGACCATTGTGAAAAATGCCCTATTAAAAGCAAGAAAACATATTATACTAAAACATTAGATAACCCGAGATACTTCACTTCAATAACAAGAGGTTCAAAGCAATGGAAATCTCTGTATAAAAGACGTTCAACTACTGAAAGGTGTTGGGATAGAATAAACAATGATTTCCATGCTGAAAAAGCGATTATCTATTCCGTTGGTCGCAAAATAACAAGAGTATTCCTTGGTGCATTTTGCTGCTTTATAGATGCTTGGGCTAAGGAAAAAGTGGTAACCCTTGCTGATATATTTCCCATTTTCAAGAAAATAGCTGCTTAATTTATAATCAGTTTTAACTCAATAACCAGCCTACGGCTTTTTTGAAATAGCGTATAAAAAAGCCTTTTTGTCATGCCTACTATTAATTTAGATATAATATTTATTCCAAATAAATACTATTATTTCTTAAATTAGAAAATTGTCAGTTATTGTTTTCCGAGTACACTCTTTTATAAACTTCCTTCATATATTTCAATAGTTTTTCTAAATACTTTATCCCCATTTTATACCTCATTTCACTATAATTGTTTTAATAGGAAACAAACTATATATCAAGCATTTTATCGGAATTTACGACTACTTTCAAAAACTGTTTAAACTGTTGAATTTTATGGGCTTCTTTAATAGTGGAGCGAAAGTGCTTTCAGTTATTAGATACTCTGTCTATAAATGGATTAAATCCATTATCTGTAGTTAATTTAAGTTATTATAATTACATTGTTTACACAATTAGTCTAAAAATAAGTTAGAAGGAAGTAGTGTAGAGTTAGGAATAATTGGACTGTATTTAAGCAATTCAGTAGAAAATAAATACAATTTTAATTGTAAAATAAAGATATTGGGTTTAAAGTAGTAAGGGGGTAATGTAATGAATAGATTTAAAAAGATATTGGCACTGACACTTTCATTGGGAATAATCTCTATTCCTGTGATGGCTCAAGATTATGATGTTCCAGAATTTTCAGTATTAATAGGTGAAAATTGTTATGCTTTAACCTATGCGAATGATATTAAAAATGAGAGTACTATAATTAGTTCAGTGATTGAAAATAAAGGAGATATATACATACAAACAACAAAAGATAATTGGATTAGTAATTTAACTTCTTTACCTGTACTGAAATCAAAAATTAAAGAAATTACAGTAAAAACATTCAACGGAGTAGTTATAAAGAATGAAGAAATTGTAGATGAACCTGTAGAAAAGGAATCTGATACAGAGGTACCAGTTAACAGTGGGGGAGGAGCAGGTAGAGGGGGAGATTCAACATCATTCTATGATTATTCAGCAACTGATGCAGGAATAAATACATTAATAGAAAGTATGAATTTATCAAGATTTAATAGTAAAACATTTGATTTAGATGTTCCAGAAACTGTATTAGCTTCTAATTTAGAATTATCATTTCAATCACAGATATTAAACAGTTTAACTTTAGGTAATTCTAATCCAGAGTCTATAATTAAAATTAAAAATAGTTCAGACTCAAGAGTAAGATATAGAATTATAATGGAAAACGATATAAATGAAAGTCCTATCGCTATTAGTATTATGGGAGTATATATGGGAAATAATAGCTCCAAAACTAAGTCAATATCTATAGTTAAAGAGTTAGTAATACCAACGGATAATGAATTGAAAATTGATATTTTAATTGAAGAGTTTAAGAATTTAGTTACTGTTAATAAATTAAATGAGAGAGCCTTTTCAATTAAAATTCCTAAGAATATTGAGATAGGAAATTCTAGATTAGTATATTATGACAGAATTTTAAATAATATTACTGTAGGGGGATTAGAACCCGTAAGTGTATATGACATATCGGATATATACGATTTAAATTATAATACATTCAGAGTTAATATGGAAGAGAGTATAACTCCCACTTCAACTGCGATATTAATTAATAATGTGTGTCTAGACTCTAATACTTCCATTTTAGGTGATATTCATTTGGTGAGTATAATAAAAGAGGTGGTTATAGATACAACAGAATTAAGAAATGATTTAGTTAAATTGGAAGAAAGTTTAGTGATTAGAAGTGAGTCAGATAAGTCGTATAGTATAAATGTATTAGCAAATATAGGAAGTGATAATAAAGAGTTAGTGTATGAAGAGCAACTTTTATCAACTCTAACCGTAGATGGAGTTAAGCCTTTATCTATAGAAAAAATTGAGTCTTTAGACAATAGATACAATGTATATAATATTATATTACTGGGTGTACCAATTAGTAGTGATATAAGATTAAATATTAAAAATTTATATAAAAGTGATAATTTAGAGACAACTAAAGATTTAGAGATAACAACAACGATATTGGGATTGAAATAATAATTAGGAGGATGAAGAATATGAAAAATAATAAATCATTTAAGACTATAGCAAAGGTGCTATCAACTGTGGTAATTTTGTCTAGTATGAGTATGAGTGTATTTGCAAAAGATGGAGATATCTATAATAGTTCAGATGTTAATCTGGGGGGTATTGGAAACATTCTATTAAATAAAAGGGAAACTGTATTTGATATGATAAGAAATTTAGATGAATATAAGTATGAGATATCGAATGATAAATATAATGCTTATGAAGTGAATGATATTTTTAATACTAATGTTGAAAATACTATACCAGAAATATATACTAAAGTTAAGAACAAATTGATAGCATTAGAAAATGAAGAGATGACTGAGTCTAGTGTGACTGTTAAATATATTGATAAGGATACAGAGTCAAGTATAGGGAAGGATGTTGTATATTCCGGAAAAGTTGGGGAAGAAATTCCAAAATTAGATATACCTTTTGAAGGTTATAATTTTTTTGATATAAGTATGGGGACAGCCGTAATATTTACTGGAATAAATCAAACTATAATAGTTAGATATTTTAAGGTAGACCCGATAAAAAGCGAGGGAACAGTAACTATTAGTTACATTGACGAAAGTACAAAAGAAGAGATAGCTAAGAATGTCACTGTAACAGGAGCCAAGGAGGAACTTTATGAAAGAAGTGTAAAAGTTATTGATGGATATACTTATCTTGGAACAGATGATCCTATTGGAAACTTTGTTATAGGAGACAAAAAGGTTACTTATAGTTATACTAAGGATGAAATTGCAATCCCTGAAGGGACTATTGAATTGGATTCTCTTATAGGTGCATTAGAAAAAACATCAAGATTATTTAAGATAAGTGAAACTGTTTATCAATTAGAAACTCAAAAGGTTATTACAAATCTGGGGGATACTCTAGAGTATGAAGACGCAATAAAAAGTTCTTTGAAATTTAACGGCAGTAGACCACTAAGTGTAGAGAAATTAGAAACACAAGATACACGTATACGTGTATACAAAATAACTATAGAAAATAAAATAAGTGAATCGAGTGTAAATTTAAATATACCTAATCTTAGTTTAGATGCTTATCCAGATTTAATAGATAGTGCCAACTTTGATGTAATTGTTGAATTAAAAGAGGAAGAACCAGGAGATCCAATGACCCCGGAAATAAATATGGCAATTAATGAAGCAATTTTTGATATGGCATGTACATCTAAACTATATGAGGTTACAAATAAAGTATTCAGATTAGATATTAAAAAAGATATAAGTTATTCAACTATAGAAATGGAGTATGAAACTAGTTTATTAAATGAAATACGTATTGAGGGGTGCGATGTAGTTTCAGTGGTAAAAGTAGAAGACTCCAAGCCAGATTTTAATTCTTATGAAATAACTTTAAGTAAAGTAAATTCTGATTTTGCTTTACTTGTAACAATTCCTAATGCTTACGTTAAGAATAATACTTCTATTTTTCAAGAAATTATTATGGAATTGATGATAAATAGGTAAAGGAGGAATGGGAGAAGTGAAATCAAATATAAGAAAAAATTTAAGTAAATTTTTAGTATTCTCAATGGTGTTTGTTTCTATTGGGAACAGTATAAATATACCTAGGGTTGGGGCACTACAAAAGATAAAATACAAAACGGTATCTTTTACGGAAAGCCCTGGGGTAAGTAAATCTAAAACTATAGATCAGGTTTGAAATGTAAAAGAGAAGGTAGAAAAACACTAGCATTCATATTAAAAGACACTGAAATATCAGAAGATGACTTGGTAAAAATGGTAAGTTAATACTTGTTATCATTTTAATATATGTAAATATATACAAAAAATAATTAAAGGTTTATTTAGTGAACCTATAATTCGAGATATTTATTAATATTCTTGAATAAATTGTATTTTTACCCATATTACAACTTCCATTTTTCAAATAAAGATAGCCATCACCATTGGGAATATATTTCAATTCTTAGGTTGATGGCTATGGGCGTCTGACACGACCCCATTACATAAACTGGAAGTTTCTGTTTGCTAATTTTTTTTAACTTGAACAACTGCAATTACTTTAGAGGAGTCTGCAAAATTGCAGACTCCAATTTCTCCTCTTAATTTGTAACTTCATTACTTTTCTTTCTATTATCTTTTCTATTATCTTTTCTTTTTTCACCTCTCTCTATTTTATAAACTTCCTTCATATATTTCACTAGTTTTTCTAAATATTTTATCCCCATTTTATACCTCATTTCACTATAATTGTTTTAATAGGAAACAAACTATATATCAAGCATTTTATCGGAATTTACGACTACTTTCAAAAACTGTTTAAACTGTTGAATTTTATGGGCTTCTTTAATAGTGGAGCGAAAGTGCTGCTATACTTATTCATTAATTAAAGGTACTGTTAAATCTGCTGAAGGTACATTACCAGCTACATCTGTAGCATTTGCTGCTGTAATTGTAAACACACCAGAAGTACCTAATGATGTAATATTAATAGCTACACCATTTGCCGCTTTTATAGTTACTGTACTTACACCTAATGTATCATCAATTATAATTGAACCATTTACCTTTGATTTATAAGATGCATGAGCCCATCCGCTGGAACCTTTTACAGAATTAAATACGGATTCAAGTTCGGTAATAAGATCCGCTTTAGCAGTAATATCAAGAATCTCACTAAAAATAATGCTTACTACTTCACCATCAACTAGTTCACCAGATTGATATGCGCTAGCTGCTAAGCCAACAAGATCAACTTTTGCAACAACAACATCTTTAACAAATGATGTTCCTGTATATACATTTGAAATAACTCCTTCTGCATTAGTCAAACTAGCAGTAACTGTAAGTGCTACTCCATCATTAAGTGCAGATGCATCGATACCAGTTACAGTAAATTCGGTACTACCAGTAGCTTTATAAACTGTTCCTGTTACAGAATTTGTTCCATCTGATAATTTTACAATTATTGTTCCAACATCAGTAGTATTTGTTGTGTTTCCAGTTACTGTTACACTAGCAACATTAGCTGCATTAACAACAGGTGCAGTTACCACCGTTACCGATACTACATCTACTACAGTAGTACTAGCATAGTTATCTGATATTGCTTCACCAACTGCATTCTTTGCCACAACTATAATATATTTGGAGAATGTTGTATTATCTGCTATTACTAATTGATTTGTTCCAACTGGCACATCTGTTCCTATTTTTGAACCTTTTGTAGTTCCATTTATTGATGCATAAACTACATAACTTGTCACATTTGATACATCTGATGGTGCAGTCCATGTTAATGTTCCACCCATTTGATCTGTATCTGTATCTGCATCTGTAAATGATACTGCTGATACTTTTGCTGTTGGTACTACTGGTACTACTGGTACTGGTGCTATTGGCGCTACTGCTACTGCCACACTTGTCACTGTTCCATGGTAGCCGCCTGTTCCTATTGCTACGACTTTGATGAACTTGCCTACATCCTCTAAAACTGGTGTATATTTGTTTGTTGTTGCACCAGTAATATTTTCATATGCTCCATTTTCCGTAGCACATATTTGCCACTGATAAGTTGCTGCTGCAACTGCACCTGTTGGTATAAGTGTTCCTGTTGTTAATTCTACACCCGCTTTTGGGGTGCCACTTATGTCATTTATTGCTGTGACTGGCACAAATGTTTCTTTGTTAGTAATATCATTAAATCCCTCTTTATCACTAATATAGTAAACGGTAAAGCTTAAATAAGCTCCATTAAAATTCGGTGCATTTCCATAAAAGTATGCTGATAGCAATTGGCGAGACTCGAACGCATATTGATCAATACTTGTCACGGTGTTTGGGATGGTAATGCTAGTCAATTCTCTACTGCTTAAGAAGAACGCCCTATAGCCAATAGTCTTCACACCGTCTGGTATGATATAACTCCCTTTTTTGCCATACGGAAATAGTAAAAGAGTATATTTGTCTTTAGTGAACAATACCCCGTCATCGCTGCTATAGGTCTTATTTTCACCATCTACAATGATTCGCTCCAATCCATCGCAATTGTAGAACGCATAGTAGCTAATATCAGTCACGCTGGCTGGGATAGCCACTTCGGTAAGTCCACGACAACCATTGAACGCTGCAACACCAATACTAACCACGCCCTCTTGTATAATTACATTGGTCAATCCACGGCAACCAAAGAAGGCACCATAGCCAATACTTTCAACGCTGTTTGGTATAGTATAACTTCCTATTTTTAGATTTGGACACCGTAAAAGAGTTTTTTTGTCTATAGTGAACAGTACACCACCATCGCTGGAAAAGTGTGTATTTTTCTCGTCCACCATAATGTTTTCTAATTTATTCCAACCACCGAACGCTATATTATCAATACTAGTCACGCCTTCTGTTATAGTATAATTTCCTATTTTGCCATCGGGATACGTTAAAAGAGTTTTTTTGTCTTTACTGAACAGTACACCATCACTATCTGAATATATTGCATTGTTACCATCTACAATGATTTGTTCCAATTTGGTGCAAGCATAGAACACCTGAATAGCAATACTAGTCACGCTGTTTGGGATGCTCACGCTGGTAATATCTTTTCCCACGAACGCACTATTTCCGATTTTCGTTACCGCAACTCCCCCTATCATGGATGGAATGACAACATTTGGACCGCCAGCTATGTCATAACCTTTAATTGTTCCAGTTTCAAACTTAAAATATTGAATTTGCGCTGTTACAATCCTTTCACTTACATATCTTACTACTTGGTTTGATTCATTAATTTCATATACAGTAACGTATTGATTAGCTACTACTGGTATTTCAGTAATACCAGATTCAAACGGTGTACTACCAGTTACTGTATATTCTACAGTTAACCCTATTACATTTGTATCTCCAACCTTGAATACTAAACTATTACCATCTCCTACTGTCTCATTAATTGATACAATAGTTGTTCCTTGTGCTGCTCCTTCTGTAGCACTTATTGCTGTTAATGATTCTGCTGGCTCTGCTGCCATTGTTACTTTTACTCTTGCACTTTCTGTTTTACCTATGCTTGTAATTGTAACCCAGACATCTTTTGCCCCTGTTCCCAAATCTGATGTGAATGTGAATTCCGCAGCTCCTGATGTTGTGCTCCCTAATGCACCTGCAACTTCATTTCCGCCTGCTACTTCATCATATATCTTGACTACATCTCCATCTGCTAACCCTGTAAATGCTATTTTGTCTCCAACACCTGCTACTGTTGATGTTGTCATCTGGCTCAACAACAACAATGTTGCTGCCGCTTTCACAGTAACCTCACATGTTGCAGTTTTGGTTCCATCTGCAATTGATGTTACTATGATATTTGCTGTTCCTGCTGCTTTAGGTGTTATTACACCACCCACAACAGTTGCAACGTTTGTGTTGCTTGATGACCATGTAACACTTTTATTTGTTGCATTTGAAGGTTCAACATTTGCTTCTACCGTTCCTGTTGCCCCGCCTACTGTTAAGGTCATTGTTAATGGTGTAACGCTAATAGTACTAACCACTACATTCGTAGGTGGATTGTACGGCGGATAATATGGAGGATTTACCACCGGTGTTACCACAACTACGCTACTACCACTAGTGCCAGAAACAATTACATTACCTGATGCTCCAGTTACAGTTCCAGGAGCCACATTGGCCACTAAGTTTATTGGAACATCTGCTGTTATAGTTCCTATAGTTCCATTGTTGGTAATGCTTGTACCACTAGAACCTGCTGCAGCTGTTATATTAGTTACCGTTGCGCCTGCTGCAACTACAATGTCAGCATGAGCATTACTGTTGATTCTGGTTACCGTAGCTCCTGGATTTACGGTTAATGTCAGGCTTCCACTTGCACTTGTAACTATTGTTACAGAGCTAGGGTCTCCAGTTACAGTTATTACTGCTCCGTCCTGATCATAAATGTACACATTGTTTCCATCTGCTGACTCTGTCCAAGTACCAATTTCTACGTTTACCACGCTAACTTCTCCACTAACCTTAACGCCATTTTTGAAAGATGCCTTAGGTGTATTTACTGTTAAATTACCTGTAATTCTATTTCCTGCATCACCAGTTAGGATAGATGTTCCTGCTCCGGTATAGTTAAATGATAAGTTCCCAGTTAAAGTGTATGCACCAAAATTCATAGTAAGAGGTCGAATTACAGTAGGACTAGCTGCAAAGCTGGCTGTTAGGTTGATGGTAGTAATACTATTATTAGCCAATGCGATATTTAATTCATTTGATGTGCTAACATTTGCTGTTGTTACTGGGACAGATGCTGTTGATATAAGAGTTGACAATACAGATGATTGTATTTCCGCTCTTGTTTCAGTAGGATTCGCAATAAATAGCTTATTTACTTGATCTGCATTATACAATTTATTTGATATTTCATACCCATATGTACTCGTATTTTTTATCAAATCAAAGATAGCTGGGTGATTATGAAGTAATACATTATCTATTCCTCCTAAATTAGAATTAGCTTTCCACAGATCACCATCTTTTGCATATACAGCTACATTAAGTGAAGATGCAATCATTGTAACTATTGCAAACTTTGATAATCTCATATACATTTTCTTATTTATCATTTTTTTCCCCCATTTTTGTTTTATTTATTTAAAACATTGACTATAAGAAGCATTTTTATCTTTTTAAAATTCTAATCATAAGATTTCTAATTTTTTCATCGTGAAAAGGTATCAGTAAAAACCCATCTACCTCACATTCAAAAGCTTCTACCGCATATTGGGCCTGACTACTTGTGAAGATTATTTTTGAAACCGGGTTTATCTCTCGAATTAAATTAGCAAGTTTAAAAGCGTTCAATTCAATTTTATCTATTCTAATAAAAACTATGTCCGGACGCTCTTTTCTCCCTAAATGAACCCTAAATGAGAATTGCCCTATAGGATTAATTTATCCTATAGGGCAATTGGCGTAGAGGCTTATATATCAACAGTTTTCTTGTTTTTTTTCTACATATATAAAATATTATCAAAAAATATTTTTATTTATTCTTTTTAAATTATTTTTATCTATTTTATATGTTTACTCAAACTCAAGCACTTTAGCTCGTCCACTAAATTCAATTTAATTTAAATCAATAATTGAATAACTTGTTAATTTACTTTACAAATTAACATATGCCCTTACAAATGATTAGACTTCCCCCTGCCTACTCAATTGTTTATATATTAGGCAGTATTGGAAATGAAAACTGCACTATGTGAGTATTGGATTCTTTTCCCTTTTACTGTAACCAAACATTCTTCACAACTCTTTTTATTACTTCCAAATATTTTAGTTCCATCTATAGCAGCCACATTGTAACCATCTATAGTTCCCTTTCTAAATACTTTATTTCCCACAGATTTTTTTATTATTCCTACATTAATATCTTCAATTCCTTTTATATTTATGACCTTTAATGTATCTCTAATTGTATCTATAAGCGGAAACCTTGTCTTTCTAGAAACGAGTCTTCTAAAATCATTACTCTTAATTCTATTATTTAATTCATTGAAACTTTGAATTCTAATGATGAAACCAAAAAGCACCGGCAATACTACTTGCCCAGTGCTATAAATTGGATTTCTTCTTTTATCGCTTAACTTACTAATACCCCTCTCTATTTTATAAACTTCCTTCATATATTTCACTAGTTTTTCTAAATACTTTTTCCCCATTTTATACCTCATTTCCCTATAATTATTTTAATAGGAAACAAACTATATATCAAGCATTTTATCGGGATTTACGACTACTTTCAAAAACTGTTTAAACTGTTGAATTTTATGGGTTTCTTTAATAGTGGAGCGAAAGTGCTGGATCTTTGATACCCTTCAGGTCGCCTTGCTACTTACCACTGTTTGCTAATTTTCTAGCTCCTTCTTTATTTGTATAACCTTTTCTTCAGGAAGACCTGTAGCTTTAATTATTATATCTATACTAACTCCCAGTTTTAATAGATTTGTTGCATCTTCTATTTTACCTTCTATTTTACCTTCTGTTTTACCTTCTGTTTTACCTCTTTCTTCTGCTGATTTCATTCTCGTCATTTGATCTCGGATTTCTGTTTCTCTTGCTTCATAAGCCATTCTTGCATTATCATCCTGACTTATAACCTGTAGAAGGTCATAGGCTTTCTTTATATTTACATTCTTCTTTGCAAGCATTTCCATAACCCCTTTCGATTTACCATCTAAGAATTCCATCCATTCTACTATTGGATCATTTTCATCTTTTTCTATATCTTCTTTAAATAATTTTGGCAATTCTAAAAAATGTACTTCTAGTACATCTGTCAATCTATATCCTGTCTCATCTTCGATTACATGAAAACTAGTATGAAGTTTTTTTAGAGGAATACACACAAAATCCACTATATTTATAGTTATACATTTTTTTAGTTTGTCATAGGTTTCTCCTGATTTTATTTGTCCATTATATAATTTTGACCAATAAAATAATGTTCTTTCTGGCATATAATCAGTAGGTACAATTTGTATTTCTATGTCAATTTGCTTACCTGATCTTGTTTTTGCCCTAACATCCAGAATTCCTTTTCTATCTTCTTTAAATTCTCTTAGTAACTCACTATTTACTATTTCTATTCCTACAAAATCTTCCTGCGACATTTTTAGCACTGCGCTTAAAAAACCTATAAGAATATCCTTATTTTTTTCATCTCCAAAGAGTAGCTTAAAAACAAAATCTATTTTAGGTGACATCAAAAATCCATCACTTAATTTACTATTCATACCATATCCCATATATACCACTTCCTTATAGTTATATTATATCCTCTTTTCTTACCTTATGCACTACTTACCTAATCATTACAGTGAATATTCTATTAATATCATGAAACGTGACCTTAACGACAAAAAAAACTACCGAAACATATATTATTTCAGTAGTTTTTTATTTAAATTTGAATATACCCCCAACATAGATATAATCCATGTTGCTAAATTCTACTTCACCATTTTATTTTTTATTTCTATTATTTTTTCTATTGGAAGCTCTGTTATTTCAACTATGTCTTCTATACTATTCCCCCTTTTTAGCATTTTTTCTGCTACTCTCAATGCTTTGTCTGTTGCGCCTTCTTCTCTTCCTTCTTCTTTAAGTATTTTATCTAACTCCAATTTCTTCATCGCTTTCAATAAAAACTCTCTATTATCTTCACTTATTTGTGCTACACCCATATTCTTATACACCTCCACTATACTATTGGGATTGTTCTCTGTTAACACATTCATTATTGTTGCATACAAAGGATCTTTTATGTTTTTCATATATTCAGTTACCCATTTTTCAATTAACTCATTGTCTTCTTGTTTTATTTGTAACAATTTTAAATACTCTGCTTCTTTTTTATTTAAGTCTTTATTATTCACTATTATCTGTGTTTTCTATATAATATATTCCATTTTCTATTTTTCTTGTATTTATTTTTTGCTTCTCTTTCAGATATTTTATTAGCTTTTGTGGATATTTACTAACTACTATACTTATAGTTATTTCTTCTATATCTATTGCGTTTGTTTTTTCTGATAAGACTTTATATAAATATGCATATGATTTGACCTTATAATAATCATCTATAGAAAAATAATCTGTTGGTGATTTATTCTCAACTACATTATATTTTCTAAATATTTTTCCTATGGTTTTATCTATTTCTATATCATCTAATTTCTTTATAACTACTACATCTATTCTTAACGGTTCATCGGTTAACTGATGTTCTATTTTATAGTCCAGATGTTCTTTATATTCTTTAAACTCTAGTTGTATTGCTGCTGCAAATGCCGGATGCCATTTTATTTTTTCTTCTCCCTTGTTGAATTTTATAGGTTAGTTCAATAGTGGAGCGAAACTGCTGCTAAGAACCTATGTTACTTTTTATTAATAACAAAAGCTTTAGAAATATTGCACTAAATTAGTATTCTACTATTTATTATGAAGTGTAAACTACTGTATCAAACATTCCACATCACCTTTCATTTTACAATATATAAATATTTATTAAAAAATACTCTAATTTATATATATATGTCTTCGTCAGTATAAACCAAGTATCTTAACTCATTACTAGCTTAAGTTTACAGTATAAATATCTTTTTTTCCTACAACAATGATTAATACTTTCTTTAATCCCTCTTTTTCTAGCTCATCTTGAACCATTTTACTGTCCCCATACATCTGAAGTTGCTTTAGTCCTTGCTCTTTTACTTTTTCTAAAGTATTCCTATCACTCTCTTTTATATATTTTAATTCTATAATCCATTGAAATTTAGTTATATCTTTAAGTTGAATTTTTCGTTTCAGCATTAAATCAACATAACCATTATTGTTTTCATCTTCACTTTTTATAAAATAAGTACTATCTACACCTATCAATGTAAGAATCATCATCTTTACATTTTTCTCATCCAAATGCACAAGCTCTCTATTTGATAAATCTTCTAATATACCTTTTACAATTTCTATTAAGGGTTCAATATTACCATGCATTCTCATTTCATTTACTGCAATTCTAATATTTTGAATTTCAATATTATAATCTTCATTTACCTTTTGAAAATATCGTTCCCAGTAAATTGTTTTTATAACATAATTGGGTATTTTCAATACAGTTCCAAGGGGACCTTCTTCTTTTATAGTAAGCATTCCAAGATAAAATAGCAGTGATTTGAAGTTTTCTTTTTCACTGTACATAGTTTGAATATTAAATCTATCCGCAAGAATTGTTGATGTTTCACCAGTAGACATTATTTCATCTAGTACTTCTGTATTATTAAAATTATAAGCTAATTGATTAACTTTACCATAGTCTGTTTTAACATTACTATCTATCATTTGTTCTGGATACCTACTATATGTTAAATAACCATCAAGAAAATACATAATCATAACTGGATTACAAACTGATTCACAGTTTTGGTTAAATTTATATCCACCATAATACTCACTCATATCTTTACATATCTTTTCACTATACTCGTAATTGGCCAAATCAACTTTATCCATAATGCATGAAAGTTCATCATTTGAAAAGCCAAGCATACTATTAAGTTTTCCATCTAAAGTATAGTTTCTAATCATGTTAAAGTCATTGGCTAGGTCTTCTAGCATTATAGGACTTACACCCGTAATGTACAACCTTTGAAAAGTATCAGTTGTAGCACGCTTTAATGCTATATAAAAAGCTTTCAGAAAACCCTCACCAGGTCGTAAAATACTTTTATAAATATTTTGCTTTCCTCCAGTGATTAATTCGTTAGCAAAGTTATCATATTCATCTATAAGAACAAACACCTGCTTATTATTCATTTTACAAAGCATATTTATATGTTCTACTACCATTTCTGCAGTTAATTCTTCAAATGGCAACTTAGTTTCCCCTAATATACTCTGGTATCTAAATATAAATTCTTTAGCTGAGAATCTAACCTTAAAATCAAAACTTTTTCTTAAATCTTCTTCGCCATGACCTGCATCTACTCCTGCAAAACTGATTTTCCAAACAAGAAAATTATTTTTCTCTTCAGTTGGATTCTTACCTATATATAAATTACCAAATAGCTTTTCAAATTTATCCTTTTTATTTATATCGTAATAATTCTCAAGCATTGATATAAATAAGCTTTTACCAAACCTTCTAGGTCTTATAAAAAATTGATACGGTGCATATTTTTCTAATATATCTATATAAGAAGTTTTATCTACATATAAATAGTCTTCTTCTCTTAAAATTTGAAAATTAGAAATGCCATATGGTATTCTCTTCATATAAGTTCACTCCTCCTATTGATTCTGTATATTCGATTTTACCATTTTCATACTAAATAATAGACAAAAATATACGTGTCTTTATTTAATAGGCTTTGTTTATAAAAAAAACACTGCATAATAATAATGTGCAATGGGTCTTTAACTATACAATTTAAATTAGTTAGAAGCTTTGATTTCCTTCTGAAAGTGTTCAGTAAAACATTTGCAATTTTCTTATTTTTTCCTCATAGCCTCTTCTATTAAGTGTTCAAAATTTTCTATTGTTTCTACCTTGATTATTTTCTTAACAAGCCAGTCAAGAACGGCAATATCATCTATTACCATAATACTTTCTATAAGGTTCTTTGGAACAAAATCAAATTTCTCAGATAATAAAGCAAGTATATTCTTTCTTGTTGTCTCTATCTGTGCCTTTTCAGTTGCCTTTTGAGCTGCCTCTTTTCGTTCTTCTTCTACCCATTCATTAAATAGTGGTGAACTCATAAGCATATCCCTCCTAATATATTTTTTTACTAATCCGCTAGTAAGCCTTTCTCCTGCAAGTATTGATGTTACCGCTAATAAATCAGCCTGCAATGCTTCATTTTCTACTGTCTTAATTGTAGTAACCGTCTCTTCCATTAATTCATCATCTGTTTCATTATGATTTCTTCCCATTAATGGTATTAATGGATATAGTCCTATTAGTTTCTTTTTTATAACAGGGTCTTTTTCCATTTCCCATATCTTTATAGCTTTATATGAAAACTTTAATGTTTCTTCTCCATTCCAACTATCTTCTAATATATATTGTTTATTATCATGTTCCTTATAAAAATAAATTACAACTTGTTTTATAGATGGTATTCCCATTCCTTTTTCTATGGTATACTCCCATATGTCAGATTTATATCTTAGCATTCTAGCTGGCATTTTGTAATCTAGATACCCTTGCGGTTCTATGTTTAATATATATCTTTCATTTGGCGAATCTATCATTATCAGTTTATCAAGCACTTTAGCTCGTCCACTAAATTCAATTTCATTTACATCATTAATTGAATAATTTGTCATTTAATTCTACAAATTAACATAAACCACTTACAAATGAACAGACTTTCCCCCTCCCCATTACCCCAAAATGCCCTTGCCTACTTTATTGTCTGTATATTAAGTAGTATTAAAAATTAACTGTCTATTTTCCCTTAATAAATATAGCTCTTTGATTATCAGCCTGACTACTTCTTTCTGTGATTTTATAAAACTTTTAAGTCTTCTATTTATAAATAATTGCATTAGATTTGATGCTATTATCATTAAATATAATATGGCCTCTATTGCGTTTATATTATGAACAAAACATCTATCTAAGGCACAATAGGTTTTCAAGTTATTAAATACACTATTTTCTATATCCCACCTTGCACTAATTATCTTATATAATACCTTTAAAGGAATTTCAAAAGATGTTGAAATTAGTAAAATTTGCGAATATTTTTTATCGTTTTTCTTCTTTATAAATTTTACAAACCTTAATGGCTTGTCTACATTATTCATGTTAAAATTTTTTTCGTATGCTTTAATTTCTAAA
>JBLHPD010000016.1:0-40201 GCA_047624165.1 Clostridium sp.
TTAGGATTATACATTGTAGCAGCAATTTTAAGTACCGTATATCCTGTTGAATATGCCACATTAAATTTTTCATCAAGGCCCCATGTTGTAAAATGCTGGATGATTCCGAAAATGCTTAAAAGTAAAGAAGTAAAAATATAACATTTAAGTAATGTTGTTATAGCTTCTTTAGTATTAAATTCATACTTAATTATAAAATAAATAAATAAATATGTTAAAAATCTAAGACTTTCTTTTAAAGCTAATGACTTATCTGCTGCATACACTGTTGATACAAGCATTATTCCAAATAGAATTGCAATTAAAATGCTCAATTTATTTGTAAAAAAGTCAATAATTCCACTGATAAAACGCTTTCTTATATCCCTGCGAAAAAATATACCCAAAATATACGAAATTATTAATATTCCTAACATAATATCTGTAATAGGTACATCTTTATACTTAGTTCCTTCTTGAATTAGTGGCATTATTACTACATATATACACATAAAATAATAAAGGAGTCCACCTTTAGTCTTCACTCTTATCACCTCTCTAATACCTACTAAGAATTAATGTTTTTCCTGTAATTCCATTAATATTTTTTCAAGTTTCCTTGTAATAGTATCTCTATTATAATTTTCTTTAACATATCGTCTTCCATTTTCACCTAATTTTTCTCTAAGTTCTTTATCTTTATATAGCTTAATTACTGCTTCTGCAATTTCCTGCGAATTTTCTGGTTCTACTACTATTCCACCCTGTGCATTGTTAATTAACCTTTCAGCTTCACCCTTTACTGCCATGATAATAGGAACCTCAGAACATAATGTTTCAAACATTTTAGAAGGTAGAGCGCCCTCAAATAACTGTAATTTTCTGAGTGGTATAATAGCAGCATCCATAGAAGCAACTATTTTAGGCATATTAATCTTAGGTTGCAATGGCACAAAAGTTACATTTTTCAACTTCTTTTCTTTCACCATATTTATAAGGTCTTGCTTTTCTGGTCCATCACCTACAAATACAAATTGAATATCTTTTATATCTTTTACTATTTCCGCAGCATTAATTATAACTTTTAAGCCTTGGGCAATTCCGTGTATACCTGCATAGCATAACGAAAATTTATCTTCTATTCCGATTTCACGTCTAAAGTCTTCATCTCGCTTTTCCTTTTTAAATAGTTCGATATTTACACCATTAGTTATTAGATGTACTTTGTTTTTGTCAAAACCCCTACCAACAATATCATCAACAATTCCTTGAGTTTGACATGTAACTGCGGAAGCTTTCCTATAGCAGAACTCTTCAAGCCATACAGACAACTTTATAAATAACTTATTATTTAACACTCCGAGCTTCACAGCCGATTCAGGCCATAAATCGGATATATTGAAAATAAATTTAGCTTTCTTAAGTTTAGCCAATATATATCCTGACCATCCTAAAAATAGTGGAGGCGATTCTGTGATAATAAAATCTTGCTTTTCTATATATTTATACCCTTGAAACACCGAAGAAAAAGTAAACGATAAATAATTTCTTAATCGCTTAGTAAAACTTTTAGATTTTGTAGCATAAATACTGGTTCTTACTATTTTTATTCCTTCAATTTCTTCTAAAACTACCTTTTTACCTTTGTATCCATCAAATATTTCGCCTTTTGGATAATTTGGTAATGCCGTTAATATAGTAACTTCGTGGCCCAATTGCTTTAACCCTTTTGCAAACTCAAATATTCTATTTTGAGGAGCACCCACCTCAGGTGGACAATATTGAGTTAAAAATAAAATTCTCATGTTTTCACCTCTCCACTACTTGTTTATAATATCTAGTATTTTCTCTGCTGCATGACCATCACCGAAGATATTTTCTTGATTTTTTACAGGCTTAAAACTAACTATACCATCTAATATTTTTTTCTTATCAGTTCCTACAACTATGTTCCAGCCATTTTCAACTGTTTCTACCCATTCAGTCTCATCTCTCATTGTTACACAAGGCTTCTTCATAAAGAATGCTTCTTTTTGAACTCCGCCACTATCAGTTAATATCTTTTTACAATGCTGTTCAAGACTAATCATATCCAAATATCCTACTGGTTCAATTATTTTTATGTGATCTTCAAATTTAAATTTATAATCATCCATATACTTTTTTGTTCTGGGATGCAATGGTAATACTATTTTTTCTCCACTTTCATTCAGCGCATCAATGATGTTTTTTAGCCTATTAATATCATTAGTATTTTCTGCTCTATGTATTGTTGTTAAAATGAATTCTTCATGATTCAAATTTAGGTCATCCATAATAGAAGATTTTTCTTTAGATAACTCAGTAAAGTTAATTGTAGCATCATACATTACATCACCTACATTGTACACTCCATTAGTTAATCCTTCATTTTTTAAATTTACAATCGCCGATGGTGTTGGTACAAATAAATATTTTGATAGGTGATCTGTTAGTATTCTATTTTGTTCCTCAGGCATAGTCATATTAAAACTTCTAAGTCCAGCCTCAACATGAGCTACAGGAATCAATAACTTGCTTGCACATAAAGCTCCTGCCAATGTTGAATTTGTATCTCCATAAACTAAAACCATATCCGGTTTTTCTTTTAAATAAATTTCTTCAAGCTCTATAAGCATAGCACCAGTTTGTTTTCCATGTCCACCTGAACCTACTCCCAAATTATATTTAGGTTTTGGAATTCTAAGCTCTTCGAAAAACACTCTCGACATATTTTCATCGTAATGCTGACCAGTATGAACTAAAATTTCTTCATGTTGCCGTCCTATAATATTTGACACTGCTGCAGCTTTTATAAACTGCGGTCTTGCTCCAATAACTGTTAATATTTTCATAAAATCCGCTCCTCACTTATTTACGATTAATATTATTAATATAAAAAAGTTAATTTTTGCTTTTTAAGTTTTTCCAATAACCTCTGTGTAGACTTCCACTAATTTCTGGGAAACACATTCAGGGGAAAAATTTTGTTTTATCTCTGTAGATATCTCACGCCTATCAAATTCAATGCTGTTTTTGTACATATACTTCATCACATTTACTAGGGCGCGAAGATCATCCACTGGAATCATACGTCCATTCTTTTCATTAACAAATACCTCTGGACCACCACACTTAGTAGCTATGACGGGAACACCTGATGCTAATGCTTCAATATAAGCCACACCAAAGGTTTCAGCACGTGAAGCTAAGACAAAACAATCACTTTTCTTTAGTTTCTCTTTTATAACTGTTCTCGCACACACACCCATAAGCACAATTCTGTCCTCTAAGTGGTACTTTTTTATAAGGCTTTCCATTTTAGATCTTTCAATACCTTCTCCAAATATGGTCAATGTAACATCTGAAAAATCACAAAAAGCTATAGAAAATGCTTCAATAGTCAAATCCATCCTTTTACCATACACCAAATTTCCGATTGACACAAAGTTAAATGTTTTACTTTTCCCTGCTATTGTATACGTAAATAAGTCTGTATCGACAATATTAGGAACATAAAGCGCTTTTATATTAAATTTTTCCTTTATGACATTTACTAATGTTGGACTTACTCCAATAACAACATCTGCCTGTACATATGTTGATTTTGCAATGTTAAATAGTCGTTTCTCTATTACAGGCTTCATTATAAGCGATGAGTGTTCAGTTATGACAAGAGGCACATTTATTTGTTGCTTCAGTGTCAAAGCTGCATAACCTATATCAGTAAAATGTGCATGTAACATATCTGGCTTTCCCAATTCTTTTAATATAAGTTTATACAGAATACTCAGACCTATACTGGTCACTTTGTGCAAAATCGCTTCCGGTAGTCTACCCCCTGGAATGTTTATTACATAAACATTAACGCCATCTACTTCATGCCGCTGCACACCCCATTTACGCCACCGTCTTATGGACCTGACATCAACTGCAGCAAAAACCACTTTGCAACCTGCTTTAGCAAGAGCTTTAGCTTGGTCAAATTCGAATATACCGTTCATCTTATATTTATTTGTTGGATATCCACGTGATATGATCATGACATACATTAAATTATGCTCCTCTCATATTGGATCTATGTAAGTAGTATAGACAAAAATCCAATATACCATCTTATTTTTTATATATCATCCACATTAATTTTCTCAATTAAACTGCCTTCTTTATTTTTAAGTTCTACAATTGTAAATATCAACCATATAATTAATGTTCCTGTAATTACACCTTTATGATCAAATTCAATTCCTGTTAGCACAGAATAGATCATGTATATTATAATTGAAGTAAAGACGCCTCTATTTTCATTGTAATTTTGAAAAATAACCTTTATTCTATTTATAATTATAATAAAGAATAAAATAGAACATACAAATCCAAACTCCACCG
Organism: Clostridium sp.; assembly: GCA_047624165.1. Lineage (GTDB taxonomy): Bacteria > Bacillota > Clostridia > Clostridiales > Clostridiaceae > Clostridium_AD. Next base: position 4,387 of record JBLHPD010000016.1, read on the forward strand.
CAATTTGAAGCCACAAATTATGTGCGTTTTCCATAGCATAATTTGCAATAGGTGCTTTTATTCTAAATGATTGTGGAAAGGTTAAGTATGCATCCATAGCAAATTTTTTATATAATTCCGCGAAAGTCGCACCACCTGCACCAAATGGATATTTAATTACGATTTTGATACTTGCAACAATTGCTTGTAATCTTGCCATCATTGATTCATTTTTGAAAAAAGCAGCATTTATTTCCCCTCTATGTAGTATAAATATAACGAGCCACCTTGATGAAAGTAAAAATGCTATTCCTAAAAAATATACTATTTTCTTATATTTTTGACTTATTAACATAATAAAAGTCACTATAAGAAATGAAATCCACGCGCCTCTACTAAATGTAATAGCTAGTGACACCATATATATAAGTAAAGAACCATATACAAATATTTTTTCTTTTTTATTAAGTTTTCTATATAAAATTAATTCTAAAACTAATGGTACAACTAGAAGTAATATACCTGCAAATATATTTACATTATGATATCCAAAAGTTATAAGATTTCTATGAATCCTAATTTCTCCTAATGACAAATGGTTCATAAATACTTGTGTAAATCCATAAAAGCATGTTAAATCTAAACTTAATATCAGTGCATAGTAAATGTTTTTTATATCCACATTTTTAAAATTAACTAAAGTGATTAACATAAACATAATAGGTACTAAAACAGATATAAATGTGCTGCTTAAGCTTGTCATTATATGTTCTGAGAATATATTGCTATTAATTGCTAATATAACAAAAATTAGAATCATAATTAAAAATTTGCTACTAAGTGATTCTTTATTACACAATTTTTCTTTAACAAGTTTACCGATTTTCTTTATATTTAATATAAACATTATAGTAATGTAAATACTTTCGTATGATACTTTTATAAATAATATATCGAAATAAACAATCTTTCTAGCCGTAACGAATATTGGCAAACACAAAATAAATAAAAATATAGATTTTTTCATATCATAAAATGCATAATATAATGCGAGCATTAGCATTACAGTCGCAATTGACGCCATTCCAGAATCTTTTATACCAATTTTTTTTACTAAAAACATAAAAACAACTATAGCTACTATAATCATGCTACATAAAAGTATATAATTTTTCTTTAAAAAATTTTTAATATTCATAATTTCTCCTTACTTCTTAATCACAATTATTTCTCCATAAATTTATTAACATCTAAAGAATAATTATCTACCATAGTTTTGGTATATCCTTCAAAATTCTTGTTGAGTTTCTTTATAACATCGTCTACCTTTTGATTACCATTAATAGCATCATAGAATAATTGTTTTGTTACTCCTTGATCATAATTTATGGAAATACTAGCATCAAATAGCTCATTTTTAAAATTAGTCTTATTGTTATATTCTTTATATATATCTTGCTTTTGAATAGCGTTTTCCATGAAAATAGGAAGTGCTTTTTTAGAAGCTAACAATTGGTTATTTATTTCTTTATCTAAAAACAAATCAAAAACTTTTTTTATAGCTTCTTTGTTCTTATCTGCATTGTCTACATTTTTATTTACTACAAGAGCAGTAGAATTCTCTGTAAAATAATAATTTTGTGAATCTTTTATATCTATCTTCGGTAGTTCAGATATACCAATAGAAAATTTAAGAGGCATAATATTATCAAAATAGTTCTTGTCTTCAAAAGTACTGATGATCATAGCAGTCTTTTGCTCCGAAAAATCTCTTCTTAAGTCCAATCTGTTATTATTCATAAAATCTTTATCTAATAAACCTAATGAATACATCTTATTATAAATATTTAAAATATCCTTTGAATAGTCAAAATTATACTTTCCATTTTTATAATCCCAAAAAGTTGTATAAATACTTCCTTTATTTACACTCATTTCACCAATAGAAGTTTTGAGTTCTCCATAAGTATAAGCAGGAAATTCAAAAGGTGTAACATTGGGATAAGCTTTTTTGATTTTTATAGCATAATCTAGAACTTCATCAAATGTTTTAGGTTGTGATTCTGGATCTATTCCAGCCCCTTTCAACATTTCTTTGTTCCATACAAATTTAACATTATTACCTAATATTTTTACTCCCATTGGTTTTTTCTCATAATACAACAAATTTTCTTTACCAATTTTATCAATATCTAATCCAAATTGTTCCATATCCATTAAGCTCTCGTATCTATATAATTCATAATATCCATATTGAAAAATATCAGGTTTATCCGTTGAAGCTAATGCAGTTCTTAATAAATTAAAGTAGTCATCATTTTCCATTCTAAAAGCTATATAGATATTATCTTTATTTTCTTCATTATATTTTTCTATCATATTTATTCTAGCCTCTGCCTCAGGTGAGGTTTTTAACCATACACTCACTACATATTTACCTTTGGTTAAATCTTTTTCATCCATTATTTTAGCTTCTTGTACTAATTTAAATCTATATGCATATGACATTGCTACAAAAACTATCACAAGTAGTATATAGACTTTATACTTTAAAGGAAATTTTTTCAAAAATATCATCCTCTTTCTTATTTTAAATCATCACTTCAGTGATGCACTAGTTACGTATTATCTTTTTTTAAGTGCTTTAAAAGATAATATAAACTCCAACTCCTTAACCTTCAAAATTGCAAGGGAAAGAGTATAACATATAGCCCCTATTACAGTGACTATAAGTATTTTTGCTGCTAATAAAACATTACTATCTCTAGGAATAATTATATTTACACCTTTGTTAGATATTGTTACTACTATCATCATAAAAATACCAGCTATTAGCGATTTAATAAATACCGTTTCAATTTTTCTAAATTTAATATTCTTAAACTTAAATTTGAGTTCTACAGCCATAATTATTGCCATAATAGTTACCGAAATGGTACTTGCAAGAGCCAGACCAACAACTCCATATTTAGGTGCTAATAATACTATTAATATAATATTTAAAATTATTAACACAAATCCATTAATCATTGGAGTTACCGTATTTCTTGTAGAGTAAAATACTTTACTTAAAATATCGATTAATGAATATCCCAAACCTGAAAAAGCTAAATATTTCAAGCATAATGCTGTACTTACTGTTGCAGCGGTATCAAACTTTCCATGCCCCAGTGTTAATTTTACTATTGGGGTACTTAATGCTGCGAGTCCGAATACAAGTGGCACTGCAATAAGAATTACTACATTTACAGATTTCACAAATAAATTTTCAAAACCCTTGTGGTCATTTTGTGCAAATCTCTCTGTAAGCATAGGATAAAATACTGTTGTTAACGATACAATAAAAACTTGGCTTATTAAGGTACTTAGCTTACTTGCGTAATCTACAACAGATATACTACCTGCCCCCAGTCTTGATGCATAATCACTAGCCACTATTACATTTATTTGATTTACTGCAGTGCTTATCAAAGTAGGTATTGCAAGCTTAAGCATTGCCCTTACATTTTCATCTTTAAAATTAATATACATTTTATATTTATAGTTTGGCATAAATGGTCTCTGTATCATCATTTGTGCAACCGAACTTATAAGAAACGCAATTACAGCTGCAATAATACCATACTTGTAGAACACTAAAATCCCCACAATAACCACAATACTTGAAACTATTCCAGTAAGTGCAGGTTGAAGAAATATACCATAGGATTGTAAATATCCTGTATATAATCCACTTAACGCAAGGAAAATAATAGATGGCATAGCTATTTTTGTCATAAACACAGTTCTAGCTATTGCTTCACTATTAAATCCACTGGCCATTGTTTGTGTTAGCTCTTTTGAGAAAACTATTCCGAGTAAAGCCAAAATAAAACATAATACAAAAAGAATATTCAAGATATTATTAAAGAATTCATTAGCTTTCTTAATATCATCCTTTACTTTTGAAAAAGCTGGTATAAAACTGGTGGTAAGGGCTGCACCTACACATCCATAAAATATATAAGGTATACGTGTTGCTGTTTTAAATATATCCGATTCTATACTTGCTCCAAACTGAGCCGCAATTATAAACTCTCTAACAGTGCCTATAAGTTTACTCAGAATAAGGATCATAGCAATCATGGCACTATATTTAGCTACATTTTTAATCTTAGTACTCATTTAAATTACCTCACTATCAGCTTTCAAAATCTGAAAGAACTGCTCCAATTGTTCCTTTTGTTTTTTATATCTAGCAGTTAAATCTTTAGCTAGCACAAATTTTCCACCTTTTTCATTTACATAATCTAGTATTTTCTCATACATTACTTTATATTCATTATCATAAATTACTCTTTGATGCCATAACACAGACGAAGTTCCTCCATATAGTATTACCTCATCGATAATTTTCTTAATGCTATACCATTTCTCCTCAAAGGTAATTTGTCTTTCCATAATGATACCATCCATTATCACTAGCGGAACTTCAAAAATTGGTATTATTGCATCACTATCTATATTATAGGGTATAAATGCTTTTGTGGTGCTCGCTCTAAATCCATTTATATCTGAGTATCCTAAAGTAGAATCACACAGTATCCCTGAGTTATTTAACACTTCCCAGGTACTCGGAACATTAAATCTAAGCCAATGATTTTTGCCACTTATTATTTTCGTATTAGTAAAATTTTCCATAAATACAATTTCATCCTTAATTTTTTTCTCGTCTTTATAAGAAAAAAAGTTAACATGTAACCCTATATCAAAGAGAGGGTCCTTTATTAGCAACTCTATTTCTTTTTTAATACTACTCAATTCATATCTTTTACCTAGTCTATGCTCCATTCCTACAATAAAATAAAACTCTGATTTTGCGTTTTTTTGTTTTTCAATTTTTATGTAGTTTTTAATTTGTAAATGTCTATTATATAGAATGTCAAATATTAGTGTTTTAGCATTTATAATGAAAGGGACTTTTCTATTTAATAACATTTGTTTACAATTATGTAATAGTACATACCTGTTTCTACTGTTAATATTGTCCACGTCATGATTTAGGAATATTTCAAATTGCCTTTTTTTCAACGTCAAATCCTCATTGAAATACTTGATAGCTTCATATAGTATATGTGAATTAACATCAAAAAACGGTATATCTAACTTTTCTACTCTATAACTATACTCACCAATAAATCTTTCCATTGAATCTTTCTTAGATATTTCATATTCTTCTGTGCAAGATAATAAATAAAATGATAACATTAATATATCAAAGGTAAATGTAACGTTGCCATCATTTATATAAAAGGGTGTTTCTATATTGTCTTTAAAAGACATGAAGGTTTTACTCTTGTATTTATTGAAAAATATTTTTTTTTCATCAGAGCAACTTATATCATAAGGTATATATATATTTCCTGATTGTTTAGGTTTAATTCCATAATATATATTCACACTATTGTCTAATGACTTAAATGAAACTTTTATCTCTTCATCATAATCTTTTGTAATATAAAATATAGTATATAAAATTTTACGGTTATCTTTATTTTCTTTATCTATTATAAAATTTATCATACTTTACACCTTTAGAACTTTTCTTATAATATTTTTATTTTTCCTCAGTAATTTATAAGCTAGGTTAAATATAAAACTACTTTTGTTCACATTATGTATTATCTTTTGCTTACCACCAAATTTTCTAAAATATTTTTCTATGTTCTTTACACTAGAACCCTCAAAATCAAATTCTTTTGAAACTTGCGCAGCAAACTTAATACTTTCCCATAATAATAGGGTTTGCACGCCACTTTTTCTATATATAGGGTCACTTCCCCCAATAAGATAATAAGCACATTTTGAGTCATACACTATATAATTAGCTGCTAAAATATTGTTATTATCATCTACTGCGAAAAGTATCTTCCGGCAGTTAGTTGTTTTCAGCTTGTCATCCATATTCCTTAAAAATTCTAAAGAGTATGGCATCTCCATACCTTGTCTTTTAAAGGTTTTTTTATTTATCTCATAAAATTGTTCTATGCTTAGGTCAGATACTACTTTTATATTGCTTTTCAATGCTTTATTTATTGAATATTTCACATCATATTGGAAACCTGAATATATTTTATCTAAATCTTGCAAATCTTCTATTACATATGTATAACTAATAGCTGTCCTATATTCTTCCCAAATAAAAGGTAAAAAATTTGTAAAATTGTAACTAAAGTTATAATCAAAAAGCCTACAGTGCTGTAGTTTTTCAATAAGTGATACTATTATTGATGTTTCTTTTGATATCACTGTTGAATACTTAGCAATACTCGAGGATTTAGGTAATAAAATACCTAATTGTGGGGTTAATTTAGGATTTCTATATAACTCACCCCGTGTATATGGTAAAGCAATTCCCCCAATAAATTGATTGTTTTCTTCAACAACTAAAATCTTAAACTGACCACAAACAGCGTTTAACCATTCTATTTTACTAAATAAAGTTCCTTGAGGAGACTCTTCCACAAAGTTATCCCATTTATAAAATTCTTCTTCATTGATATATCTGACATTAAAATTAGCCATTTTATTCACTCCATGTATTATTTCCCATACGGAAATTTAGAAATATTAACCCCAAAACAATACTTAAATTATTTTTTTTTATGATTATCTTGGAGAATGTCTTTATATAAGTTAATTAAATTTATTTTTTCAGTTTCCCAAGAAAACGTAGTTTCAACTATCTGTCTATTATTTACTCCCATCTGCTTTGTATTCTCAATGTTTTTTACTAGATCCTTCACTTTTTCTGCAATTTCTTTAGGTTTCTTAGGGTTTACAAATATAGCACTTTTCTCAAATACAACCATCCAATATGGGAAATCAGACATCAAAATTGGAATTCCACATGCCATATATTCAAAGGCTTTTACTGGTGAACTTTTTATATGATTAAGAGTTGGATAGAGTGTACAAAGTCCTAAATTCACACTTTTCATGTATGAATAAACTTCATTTACTGGCTTAAAGCCTAGATATTTTGTATATCTCCATCCTTCTAGCTTTTCACATTCGCTTTTATATTCAGGATCATCCCACTTACCTAAAATCAATAATTCTACTTCACCATTCAAATAATTAACTGCTTGTATCAATTCCCTAATACCTCTTATTTCAGTAAGTCCTCCTGCATAAAGCATAGTAAATTTTTCGCGTTTTACTGCTAACTGCTTGCTTTCATCTATTATAGCCATAGACGGTAAGTTCCTTAATAACATAGTTCTTTTATTCATATGAAATTTCTCAACTATATCCATAGTAACTGTTACCACACCATCAAAATATCTACAAATCCATTTTTCAAAAGCATTAAATAATTTAGATACTATCCTTCTAAAACAAAGGTTACCAAGCCAATCTTTATTCAAAATTTGTGCTGGTACATCCTCATGTACATCATATATTACTTTTTTTCCTAATAATTTTAATCTAAGACCTAAAAAAAGCATTTCTGGATCATGAAAATGATATACCTCAGCGTTTACTTTTCTTGCTTTTTTAAACGCAATTCTATTTTTAAATACAAATCTATATAAACGACCACATTTCTCTGGAAGTGGAATAATATGAACTCCATCTATTTCTTCTTCCTTATCATGAGTGGCTATTAAATATACCTCATATCCTTCTTTTGCAAGTGTTTTACATTCTTTGTGAAAAATTCTAACATCAGCTGATGAATGAACTGTAGTAATATGACATACTTTTATAGCCATACTTAAATCCTCCATAATACTTTAATAAAATCCTACTATTTACTCAAAAATAATTTATTAGCATCTTTAATACTCCTAATTAATTTACTTTTAATCATTTCACAGCTATCTATATTAAAGTAATCTTTTCTAAATTTTTCAAATAATATTTTAGTTTGATTATCATTTATAACATTTATTAATTCTTCAGCGGAATTTACGAAACATACACGATATTCTTTTAACTCTTCTACGTTTGTCCATCCTGAAAACTTCACCACAAATGTTGGAATATTACATACCATAGCTTCATAATGACAAGTTGAAAAACAGGATAAATGTACTTTACTTTTTCTCAAACAAGTATAAATAGTTCCAGTTGTCTCAAAACTCACTCTAGAATTTGCTATAATATCTTTATACAATTCTTTATATTCCATAATCTCGTTCGGATGTAATTTTATTAAAATTCTAGTATTATGATCCAATTCTAATAATTCTTTTATAAAACAGCACCACTGCTGAGAATATACAGCACCTTGAGTCGTAATTAAAAAATCATATTTCACGTCTTCTTTACTGGAAATATTCTCCAAAAGCTGTTCGTATAGATACGGATACCCATATTCAACAATATTTAATTTGATTTTTGGATTTATTTTTATAATAACATCTTTAAAGTGAGCCCCAAAAACACAGAAATAATCTGGTATGGGATCTCTGTCTCTAATTTTATCATTTAAAACATATCCGTAGTGCTTATCGCTTATTAAGCCATGCTGAAATTCAACTACCTTTATATTTAGTATCTTTGCAGCATATATAAAAATAATATGACTAGGACTATAAAAACACTGCATATATAGTACCTTAGGTTTTACCTTTTTTAATATATTTAGTGCATATTTATATCCTTTTAGTAGCACTGATGTGTTTTCCAATACTATATGTGTAATCGGTATATCAATTTTATATTTTTCTAAAATATATGATTGAACTTGATCGAATGTGTCTTGTATATGCTTTAATTCACTTTTTCTAATGAAAAGATAATAAAACCTACGATATAGTAAATTTAATAACGAAAGATTTGATAAGTTATAACTATTCTTAGTATATCTATTAGTCCTGTATCCTTCTCCACTTAGCGTCTCTAGAATACCATAGGACAAAGAATCATATTTCCCAATATAATCAAATATGTGATCAAACCCGTTGTCTCTTCTAGATGCCGTATCTGATAAACACAAAATGTCTAGTTGCTTATATTTGTTTCCTTTAATATTAATACTTTTTATATATTTTAAAGTTGTAAAATATCTTTTTAGTTTTGATATTACATTTGTCTCGTTACAATTTGGATCTTTTAGTCTTAATATATCTATAGTTTCAAATATTTTTCTCCTAGATACCCACCAAATATAAAATCCTCTAATCTCCATATCAAACAACTTAAATCGTTCTTCAATATCTTTCATAATATCAGTTGTTTGTATCATTTTTTTACTCCTTCGTCAAAATTTCACTTCCTTTATTGTCACATACAGCAACTCCTATTTTACAACACATAGTTAACGTATGCAACTTAAATTTTCCTATTGATTCATCTCTTAATTTGATTTTCTATAATGACTTTACAGACCTTTTTAATATCTTCTAATTGCAAGCCAACAGAGCTTGGTAAGTTAATACCTTTTTCATATAATTCCTTTGTAATGCTTAAGTCACCATGTCTATATTCTTTATATGGTGGCATATCATGTATAGGCATAAAGAATGGTCTTGCCTCTATTTTCTCTTCATTTAATTTTCGCATAAGTGCGTCCCTTGTTATACCATATTCTTCTTCAACTAAGATTGAGTATAGCCAAAAACAATTTTCTACATTACCTTTTTCTATGGGTAATGTGATTCCTTTAACCTCACTTAATTGTTCAACATAATACATTGCATTTTTTCTTTTAATTTTCAGATATTCATAAACATTCTCAAGCTGAGCAACCCCAAATGCTGCTAAAAGGTTTGGCATTCTATAATTATATCCTACCTCGGGATGGTAAAAAGCATTGTTTTCAGTTACTACTTTTGTTTGAGTAGATAAAAATTTCGCCCGGAGGCCAAACTCTAAATTATCAGTTACAAGCATCCCACCCGCTCCAGTAGTTATAAGTTTATTTCCATTAAAACTATAGCAACCTATATGTCCTAGTGTGCCAGCCATTTTATCATTGAATTTAGATCCTAGTGATTCCGTAGCATCTTCTATAACATATAAATTATGTTTTTGAGCTATTTCCATTATGCGAGCCATATCTGCAGGGTGACCATAAATATGTACTGGCATTATAGCCTTTGTTTTAGGTGTTATTAATTCTTCTATCTTTTCTGCATCCATAACAAATGTATCTCTACATACATCTACAAATATAGGGTTTGCACCTACGTATTTTAAAGTGTTTATTGGTGATATAAATGTTAAAGATGGAACTATAACTTCATCATCTTTCCCTATTCCTAATGTCAATAACGCTAACTGAAGAGCTGCTGTACCATTATTTGTAACTACTGCACTTTTACTACCTACATATTCACTAAATCTTTCTTCAAATAAATTAACATAACTTCCTACTGAAGATACCCAATTAGTATCTATGCAGTCTTTAACATATTTCCATTCATTACCTCTTATTTCTGGTATACATAATGGTATCATAATATGAACCTCCTGTTTTTATTAAACATTATTCGTTTTTTACACGTTATATATGTCTGTTTTAAAATATTGCATATTATTTTTTATCCATTCAACTGTTGCGCAAAGCCCACTATCTATAGTGTAATTTGGCTTCCAACCTGTTAATTCTTTAATTTTGGTATTATCAGCCCATAATCTGTTAACTTCACTGTTTTCCGGTCTTATTCGCTCATCATCGCAAAGAATCTTTACATCCTTGCCTATTATGTTTACTATTTTTTTAACTGTGTCCCCTATGGTTATCTCATAGTTTGAACCGGCATTTATAACTTCACCAATAGTTCTCTCACTTTCTGCTACCTTTATAAATGCTTCGGCAGTATCTTTAACAAAATTAAAGTCTCTAGTTGGAGTTAAACTTCCAAGCTTGATTTCTGTTTTTCCTGCGAGTATCTGTGAGATTATTGTTGGAATTACAGCTCTTGCTGATTGTCTTGGTCCATATGTATTAAATGGCCTTATAGTAGCTATAGGCATATTAAAACTTTTATAGTAACTTTCTGCCATCTTGTCTGCTCCTATTTTTGATGCTGAATATGGCGATTGACCCTGCATTGGATGTTTTTCATCAATTGGTACATAAAGTGCTGTGCCATAAGTTTCAGACGTCGAGGTATGCACAATTTTTTCAACCCCATATTCTCTACATGCTTCTAAAACATTAGTAGTGCCTTCTATATTTGTTCTTACATATGCCATAGGTGATAAATAAGAATAAGGAATTGCAATAAGTGCCGCTAGATGAAATACTACTTCTTGCCCCTTTAGAATTCTTTTCATACCATCATACTCTCTTATGTCCCCTGTAACAACTTTAATGCTTTCGCGAGTTTTCTTATCGAATGTATCAATCCATCCCCAATTATTAAAAGAATTATATTGAGCGAGGGCTGTAACATCTGCCCCAAGTTCCACTAATCTTTCAGTTAAATGACTTCCTATAAATCCTTCTGCCCCTGTAATTAAAACTTTTTTACCTTGCCAATTCATTTCATCTACTCCCTTTTTATACTTTAAAAAACTTATGAATATCCCTGTTGGCCTTTGTATAATCCTCAATTTGTCCTATATCCTTCCAATACTCTGTTATCTCATATATACCAGGTTTATCGTCATTATTAATTACATCTTCTATTAAATCAGTCATATTATAAACTTCACCTTCCTGTATATATTTTATAACTTCAGGATTAAGAGCATATACTCCGCCATTTATATGAAATTTATATGTAGGCTTTTCTTCTAAAGACTCTATAATCATATTATCAGTAACTAATACACCATAAGGAACATTAATTTCATAATTTCTAACGCCTACAGTTACATTAAAGTTATTTTTCATGTGATGATTTAAAAATTTATCAAAATCAATTCCGGTTAGTATATCTCCATTTATAACTATAAAAGGTTGCTTTAACTTTTTTTTTGCTAAGGCTATTGAGCCTGCTGTACCCAGTCTTTTAGTTTCCTTAATGTATTCTATGTTTACGCCGAATTCTATTCCAGTTTTAAAATATTCCTCTATTATTTCTCCTTTATAATTAAGAGAAATAATAAAGTTTCTAAAACCATATTCTTTAAATTGTTCTATTATAAGCTCCAATATAGGTTTATCCCCAATTGTTAGCATAGGTTTAGGTACTGTTTCGGTTAAGGGCCTTAATCTGGTTCCGAGGCCTCCCGCTAAAATAAAGATAATGTTATCCTTTTTATCATAAGAAATTATATCATCTAGAAAATATAAATCTATAAGTTTTCTATTTTTATCAATAACAGGTACTTGTCTTATCTTATTGCTTAGCATATATTCTTTCGCTTTCTTTTTACTATGCCCTTCTGTAACAAACTTAAATTTTTTAAAGTACGTACTCTCAATACCCTCATATATACTTAGACCTTTAAGCATAGCCCGTCTAATATCACCATCAGTAATAGTTCCCACGAGTTCATTGTTTTCATTTACAACTAGTGCTCCTCCGGTCAAATTTTTATTTATAACCACCATTGCTTCTTTTATTGTAGAATTCTCTCCTATACAATAATTATCAATTGGAAATTTCATAATGTCACCTTCGCTTTATAATTTTTGATGGAATTCCTACTGTAGTTACATTATCTACTATATTTTCAATAACCACAGCTCCAGCCCCTATAATTACGTTGTTGCCTATGTGTACTGATTGAATTATAGAGCTTCCCATACCTACATGAGTGTCACGGCCTACAATCACCCCTCCAGCTATACAAGCCCTAGGTGATATATGGGTATTCCTTTGCACTTTGCAATCATGCTCGATTACAGCACCAGTGTTTACTATACAATTTTCACCTATGAGCGCTCCTGGATTAATTATCGCTCCCTGCATTACACAAGTCCCTTCTGCAATAAATGCATAAGGCGAAACCATAGCATTCTTATGAATAAGAATCGGTGAATTAAAGCCTATAGCCTTTAATTTATTATATATCTTATCACGAGCCAAAATATTTTGGAGTGCTCCAACACATACAAAGGCATTCTTTACTCCTGTGTTATATAATTCTTTTAAAATACTATCATCACCTATAATAGGAATATCTAATACAAACTCTTTTTCATAAGGGTCATAAGTTTTATCTGTTACACCCACAATCTCATATTTAGAATTACTTTTTATTATATCTATAATAACCTTGCAATGACCACCTGCACCTACAAGAACAATTTTCTCCATAATTTCACCCCAACTTTAAATTCTCAGCTCTCAATTCTCAAATTTAAACTATTAACTAGTAAGTTATTTTCTTTTGTATAAGTTTCCTATCTACTAATACCTTGCTTAAAATTTCCGCTATTTTCCCGCTGGCTTTGCCATCACCATAAGGATTTGTGCAGTTTTCTAATTGTTTTTTAAAACTCTCGTCATCTATTGCCTTATTAATACCTATCTTTATAGCTTCTTTTCCATAAGGCACATCTATTATATTGCATGCTCTTAGTCTTCCTTCTTGCCTTGATCCTATGTTTACTACAGGTAGTTTAAAGCTAGGTGCTTCAATTATACCTGAAGATGAATTTCCAATCATTACCGCGGCTATTTCTAAAAAGCTTAGGTACTCTACTTGACTTAAATTTTTAAATACCTTTAAGAATGGGTATTTAGCTCTATATTCTTCAATAATCCTTATAATTTCGCGGCCCCCATTATCACTGTTAGGATATGAAACTATAGTTTGATACCCTAGTTCTACAATCGCATCTAGTGTTTCTCTTATTTGCCATCCTACCATATCACGCTCTGTAGTTACCGGATGCTGAGTTAGTAGAAATATCTTATCATCTTTTAAGTTGAATCTTTTGAGCATTTCAATCCTTGATAAATATTTTGTTCTCTTAATGTAATCAAGACCTGGCGCTCCTACTACAAAAATATTTTCTTCTTTCTCACCTAATTTAATAATTCTTTGCATGCTATCCTCATTAGCGGGGAAATGGATATGAGAAAGCTTAGTTATAGCGTGTCTAACAGATTCATCTACTGTCCCTGTTACTTCCCCTCCATGAATATGAGCTACAGGAATATTCATATGAATAGCTGCGGTTGCTGCCGCTAGCATCTCTCCTCTATCTCCTAATATTAATAAAATATCTGGCTTTATTCGATCAAAGCATTGGGCCATGCTTATAATTGAAAGTCCTATAGATTTAGCCATAGCAGTCCCTGTATCAGAAGCGAGTATTGTTTCAAACTTATCAGATACAACAAATCCATCTTTTTCTATTTCATTTATAGTCATTCCATATTCAGGACATAAATGCATTCCACAGACAATAAGTTTAAGATCCAATGATTCATGTTTTTCAATTTCTTTAAGAACATGATAAAATATGCCATAATCGGCTCTTGTACCTGTTATTACTGCTATTTTTCTTTTCATATTTATCCTCCTAGTAGCGCTCCTCGGGAATCGCAATTAACAATTGTTATTTTCCTATTCTATTTAAACATAAAATGATTTAGATCATTTTTATTCCAGCATATTTAAGGCTATTTGCTCATCCATCTTTATATCTCTGTTAGTTCTTTTACCAATAACATCCACATAACATTTAGGTGAAAGTCCAGTTCCTGGTCTTTTGTAATCTAAGTCCATTAAGTTTATACTCTCCCCTGCTTTTATATATCTAGCAGCTACTATGCTTTTTCTTGCTGCCTTCATAGTAGCTATTTCACTAGTATCATACCTCTTGATTCCAGTTCCAAGTGCCACTTCTACATCTCTAATTGCTACAACCATCTCTTTTAATTCTAGAGGACAGAGGGATGCTTTGTGATCCGGGCCTTCCATATTTTTATCGATAGTAAAATGCTTTTCAATTATATTTCCTCCCATAGCTACTGCAGCTATGGGTATAGTTATCCCCTCAGTGTGATCAGAGTATCCAGACACAGTTTTAAAAGCATTTTTTATGGTATTCATGGCATTTAAATTAACGCTATGTAATTTAGCTGGATAATTCGAAGTACAGTGAAGCACCGCTACTTTTTTATTTCCTAAAGCATAAATTGCATTTATTCCTTCTTCAATTTCTGCAAGTGTCGCCATACCAGAAGATAAAATTATAGGTTTATTAAATAATGCTATATGTTCTAAAAAGGGAATGTTAGTTAAATCTCCTGAACTTATTTTAAAAGCCTCTATGCCTATAGATGATAAAAAATCAGCACTTTCAAAATCAAAAGGTGTAGATAAAAACATAATTCCCATATACCTACAATATTCTTGTATTTCTATGAAGTCACTCTGCGATAATTCTAGTTTGTTTAACATATTAAACTGAGAGGAAGTATGCCCTATGTTATTCTTTTGATAATCAGCCATTTCTGCATATTCAGTAACTAATTTTTCAGTAATAAATGTTTGAAATTTTATAGCGTCAACTCCAGCAAATACAGCTTTTTCCACTAGCTTTTTCGCTATGTTTATATCTCCATTATGGTTAACTCCCGCCTCCGCTATAATAAATGTAGGTTTTCCAACACCTATAACTTTATTCCCTATCTTAAACATACATACTCTCCTTTATTATCAGTTCTACAAGTCTTGCATCGAGCATTGTATCAATGTCTATTGAACTTTCCTTGTCCATTACATAAGGAATTGTATCTTCATCAACAAACTTCTTTTGCTGTACTATCATGTCACTTGAATTAATATATAATGCACCATTAAATATGTAAAAAGCAGGTAAATCTTGGCGCCGAAGATTTGTGCCCTCAAAACTTATGACTTCCTTTAGCTTTTCGTTTTCTATACTTCTCATAAGTATAGGATTTTCATCAACTTCGCATACACTCACTAATGAAGATTTATTTGATTCAATAAGTTTTTCTATTGCTTTATCAAGATGTTCAACTGTTCTTAAGGGAGATGTTGGCTGTAATAATATTACATAATCAAAGATTACATTATTATTTTTATAAAAATCTATTGTATGCATAACAACGTCTATAGATTTCGTACTATCTTTTGATAATTCTGCTGGTCTTAAAAAAGGAACCTTAGCACCATTTTGCTGTGCTATAACCTTTATGACATCACTATCCGTTGATACCATTATTTCATCTATATATTTTGATTTCTTTGCCGCTTCTATTGTATAAGCTATAAGTGGTTTACCACATATAGCCATGATATTCTTATTTGGTATCCCCTTTGAACCACCTCTTGCTGGAATAATAGCAAGAAACTTTTTATTATTATACATAATTATCCCCTTTTAAGTATGATTTTTCCTCATGGTTTTTAAGTTTATTATCATTAAATCCTTCATCTCGTAAAAATAATAAAAACTATGCTCCAGGTTGGTCAACTTAGGCATAGTTTTTATTGTTTTACTTTCAGTTATTTTCTTTCAGCTCACTAGCTCTATACCTTTATGAGAATTCTCCATATATATTCTTTTTATTGATTTTTAAGCAGTTGATCCTCTGGTACATCTCTCATGACCTTAGCTGGACTCCCAACTACAATTTTGCCTATCTCAACGTCTTTTGTAACTACACTACCTGCTGCTACAAAGCCATCTTCGTGTATAATAATACCTGGCAGAATAACAGCTCCTGCTCCAATTCTTCCACCTTTTTTTATAGTTACACCTTTAAATTTACCAAACCTCTCTTTAGAACGGGCTGCATAATTATCATTTGAGGTTGTAACACAAGGCGCAATAAATACATAATCTTCAACTTCTGAGTAAGCTGTCAAATACACATTAGTTTGTATTTTACAATTAGAACCAACTGTACAGAAATTTTCAATAGTCGCTGCCCGACCAATAATTGTTTTTGAGCCTACGGTTACATTTTCTCTTATTACAGCAGTATCAGCTATAAGTGTTTTTTCTCCAATTGTGCATCCACAATAAATAATCACGCCTGCTCCTATAAGACAGCCTTCACTTATTTGAGCAGGAAGCAATTCTTCTTCGCCTTTGAATATACTATTAACGGATCTCATAGGCATTTTACCTATTACAGTATTATCATCTATTCGAACATTGCCTGCTATAATAGTTCCCGTACGTATAACTACATTACTCCCTAAAACACAATTATCACCTATCACTACATCATTCTCTATTACCACAAAATGTCCCATTGATACATTCTTACCCAATTTACTTTTTTCCGAAACATAATTCATGAAAACAACCCCTTTTCATATAATATTTCTAAAATTATTTTTTCATTTCGAGTGTTGAAAAATCTCCCATTGGGAATTTAACTGGAAGCCCTGTAAGTCTTGATTTATAAGCTGCAAGTATAATAGACATCCCTTTTTTACCTTCTTCTCCATTTATGAGCGGTTGTCTATTCGTATTTATAGCATCTATCATGTCTTTATATAATGGTGTATGTCCAAAGCCATATACTGAATCTGGATCTCCCTTTTTTTCTTTTAATATCTCTTCCTCAGTATCCACATTATCCGCAAATCTCCAAGTTTCTATGGAATTAACTGCAAGACCCCCTATGGAAACTGTACCTGTTTCACCAAATATGCTTAATGTTTCTTCTAAGTTCTTAGGATATACACAAGCAGAACCTTCAACAATTCCTATAGCTCCATTTTTAAATCTTATAATAATTGCTCCAAAATCCTCTGCTTCTATATCTCGAAGGAAAGTACCACACTGAGCATAAACAGTATCTATTTCTCCACCAAGCATCCATTGTAATAAATCAATATTGTGAATACACTGATTCATTAAAGTTCCACCATCTAATTTCCATGTTCCTCTCCAAGGTGCCTGAGTGTAATATCCCATATTTCTATTCCAAAGGATTCTTGCTGTTCCACTAACTAATTTCCCCAACCTATTTGCATCCACTGCAGTTCGTAATTTTTGTATTGGTTCATTAAATCTGTTTTGATGACTAACACAAAGCTTTACATTATTTTTTCTTGCACATTCAATCATTCTATCTGCATCATGCGTAGACAAAGCCATTGGTTTTTCAACAAGTACATGTTTTCCATTATTCATGCAATATATAGCTATTTCTGGATGATATCCACTTTCAGTAGATATAGTAACCATATCAATATCAGCGTTTTCAATCATTTCCTTATAATCTGTATATACTTTAACATCTAAGTTTTCGCCTATTGCTTTTATGTACTCATCTCTTTTAGCTATAGCATTAGCTTCTACCACATCACAAACCGCGGTTAGCTTAATTTCCATTTTATTTTGAGTTATAGCCTCTACATGTTTGTAAGATATTCTTCCGCATCCTATTATTGCAACATTTAGTTTTTTCATTTAAATTCCTCCTTGTAATATCTCCTAAAATTTTGGAATGCAGTATTATAAAATAGTTTACAATGTTTGCATACCAAAATGTTCTGCTTCTGCATCACTATTTCTTACAGTTTGTTTATTTTTTCTCTATTATTTACAACATGCTTTGTAGCATTTCTTGTGTCATATAATAAACTAGCTTCTGCCACAATTTTTTCGTAATCATAACCACTATGATCAGTAGTTATTATTACTATATCTGCATTCTTTATTTCGTCTTCCCAAGTTACAGTTATATATTCTTTACCCTTGTGACTGAATTTTGGGATAAACGGATCATTTACAATTATGTCGGCACCATTCTTTTCTAATTGATCAATAACCTTCAGTGTTGGTGATTCTCTCATATCATCTATATCTTTCTTATAAGCCGCACCCATAAGAAGAACTTTTGCTCCGTTTAGTGCCTTTTTCTGACCATTTAAAAGCTTCATAACATTTTCGAGCACAAATTCCGGCATATAATCGTTAATTATACCTGAAGCTTCTATTAACTTTGTATGGTAATCAAATTCTTTTGCTTTCCATTCTAAGTAGAATGGATCAAGTGGTATGCAGTGTCCGCCAAGCCCTGGGCCTGGATAGAATGGCATAAATCCATAGGGTTTAGTTTTAGCTGCATCAATTACTTCCCAAATATCTATATTCATCCTTTTACATAAAATAGCCATTTCATTAGCTAGTGCTATATTTACATTTCTAAAAGTATTTTCAAGAATTTTCTCCATTTCGGCTACTGCCGGAGAAGATACTTCCATTATATCTCCCTCAAGCACACTTCTATATAGCATACCTGCTACTTCTGTGCAGTCTTTAGTGCATCCCCCAACTACTTTGGGAGTATTTTTTGTGTTAAACTCTTTATTACCTGGATCAATTCTCTCTGGAGAAAATGCTAAGAAAAAGTCTATTCCACATTTTAAACCTGATTCCTCAAGTATTGGTTTTAGTACTTCTTCAGTTGTTCCAGGGTATGTCGTGCTTTCGAGTACTACGAGCATTCCTCTATGTAAATACTTTGCTACACTTCTAGTTGAATCAACTACATATGATAAATCGGGTTGCTTGTATAAATCTAGTGGTGTAGGGACAGCAATACACACTGTATCAACATCCTTAACAAAGCTAAAATCCGTAGTAGCTTTAAGTTTTCCCTCGCTTACTAATTTTTTCAAATCTGAATCTACAATATCACCAATATAATTACGTCCTTCATTCACCATTTGAACTTTCTTATCTTGAACATCAAAACCTATTACTTCATATCCTACTTTAGCCTTCTCTACAGCTAATGGTAATCCTACATAACCCAGGCCTACTACACCAAGTTTAGCTGTTTTATTTTTTAATTTTAATAATAACTCATCTTTTAATTGAAACATTTTGTTACCTCCTATAACCTTAAAGGTCTAATTTAATACGTTAATTTATATTTTTCTGCAATGTAGGAAAAAAAATCATTAAAAATATTTTAAATCAATCTAAACTAACTACAATCGCAAAGTGTTAACTAGCTTATTCTCTCTTTCTTATGTAAGTAGGGACTTTTTCTTGCATTAAAGTAAGTATTGCTTCTTTATCTCTACTCACTACATTCCTAAACTCTTCAATAGATTCCTCAATAAAATCTATATCATTTCCCATTGGCTTTTCAACAAAAATTTTATTGTGAGAAGTTGACGTTAAGGCAATCTCATCCATTAGAAGCTCTTCATAAAGTTTTTCTCCTGGTCTGAGCCCTGTAAATTCAATTTTTATGTCTACATCTGGTTCAAGGCCCGAAAGAGTTATTAAGTCTGTGGCCAAGTCGACTATTTTTACAGGTTCGCCCATATCTAAAACAAATATTTCCCCACCTTTTGCCATACCTCCAGCTTGAATAACCAATTGCGCGGCTTCTGGTATTGTCATGAAAAATCTATTTATATCAGGGTGCATAACTGTTACCGGTCCTCCATGGGCTATCTGCTTTTTAAATAATGGTATTACTGAACCATTACTTCCTAGAACATTACCAAATCTCACAGCCACATACTGCGTGTCACTGATTGTATCAAAAGCTTGAATTATAAGTTCACAAAATCTCTTTGTAGCACCCATTATGTTTGTAGGATTTACTGCTTTATCTGTACTGATTTGAACAAATCTTTTAACACCAGCTTCATGACTACATTTTACCACATTATAAGTTCCTAATACATTATTTTTAATGGCCTCAGCTGGATTATTTTCCATAAGTGGCACATGTTTATGAGCTGCTGCATGAAATACTACGTCTAGTTTATTAGCTTCAAAAATTTCTTTTAATCTATCAAAATCTCTGACAGATGCAATAATAAACTCTTTATTTAACTCCGGAAATTCATAATTAAGCTCCATTTGTAAGTCATAGGCGTTATTTTCGTAAATGTCTATGACTATTAGTTTTTTAGGGTGGAATTTTGCGATTTGCCTGCATAGCTCAGACCCTATAGAACCGCCACCCCCTGTAACTAATATTGTTTTTTCTTTAATATATTTATCAATATCTTCATTACACAATTTAACTGGCTCTCTTCCTAAAAGATCCTCAATATTTACATCGCGAAGCTCACTAATGTTTACTTTTTCATCTACAATTTCATAAATACCAGGGATTGTTTTTAACTTACATTTAGTCTGTTTACAAATATTTAGTATTTCTGTTTTAGTTTTAAAATCTGCAGAGGGCATAGTTATAATTATTTCCTCAACAGAATTCTCCTCACAAATTGAAATTATCTTATCCCTACCACCTATTACTCTAATATCATTGATTATTTTACCCTTTTTAGATTCATCATCATCAATTAAACCTACAATATAATAGTTCAGTTCATTATGCTTCTTAATTTCCTTTACTAAAAGTGCACCTGCATCACCAGCACCCACAATAAGAATGTTTAAATTATTGTCACATTGCTTATTTCCGCCCTTATTTTGCTCTGTTATTCTATATATGATTCTAATTCCGCCTAAGGTAATTACACATAGAATCCAAAATATAATATGTACAGTAAAAGGGAATCTATAATAGTCACTTTTAAATAAAATATAACTAACAAAATAGCTATAAATTACAAACACTATATTTGCGAGTGATATTGAATACACTATAGAAAATAATTCTTCTATAGAAGCATATTTCCAAATATTTCGATATAATTTAAAAATTTTATTAAAACCTATTATTAAAATTATCACTGGAATAATTGAAAGTTTAAAAAATTGTATGTCTTTACTCGGAATATTAAAATCAAATTTTAATAATAAAGATATATATAATGATGCCAAGATACAAGCAATATCCACCACAAAGACTCTTTTATCAGTTTTCATCAAGTTCACATCCTCTATCTTATGTTAAATCCTTTGAAGCTCTCTTTAATCATTTTATATCATTTTTAAAATTATTCAACATATTTACTTATAATGCTATATATCAGCATATATTATTATATCCTAAATCATTCTATTTGCATAATTTAAAGGAGTTTATTAACTATTTATTTATAATTCATTAAGAATTTAACAACTTTAATCACTTAACGACGTAGGAAGGCTCATCAATTGTTGAGTCTTCCTACGTCGTTAAGTTTAAAATTTAGTATAAATACTTAGGAACATCAAAATATAAGTTAGTATTTATAAATTGATCCATAATTCCTTTTATATTTTTTGTTTGTTTACTTGCCCACCCTATGTCCGTTGCGTATTGATGGGTTCCTGTAGTGTTTGGATTCCACCTCATTTTATATAGTGTATTTTGTTTATAAGTAGCATTATTTATATATTTCTCAGAAATATAATCAGCACCACCAGCAATCGCCTGCTGCACGCTAAACCAACCTTTTGTATATGCACATTCACTCCCAAGTCTTATAGATTCAGCCTCATCAACGGCACTTGCACCAATACCGAACAAATTAAATGTTACCCCTGGCTTTACATTTTCCCCATTTACTTTTGTTACTATATAACCCGTAGCTAAAGTGGATGTACCATTCCCTGTTTCCAGAAAAGCATGCGATATCAAATACGCTGGGCTAATATCATTTTTTATGCATGAATCAGAGAATACTTGTCCCATTTTTTCTAATTTCCCTTTTCCTTGTAAAACAGTATTAATTTCATTAACAGAAATTCCTTTAGTATAATTTAGTTTTAGAAATTGATACTTTCCTTGCCCACTTGTAAAATTCAAAGGATCAACATAAAACCTTATTTGATTTCTATCTGCAGATAACCACTTACCTGATGTATCTGTTAAAGGTGAATTTAATACATTTTTCAGTCCTAATCCATACTGAATATCTGTTATATTATCTAGTGAGTAATTATAACTAGTTAAACTAGTATTAGTCTTAGTAACATTTATTACTTTTAGCTTCCAGCCTTCATAAGCATTGGCATGAGAATCCTCTGTAACTTTACTCCAAAGCGTAGAATTTGCAGACATAGCCCAAACATCTAAGACGTATACGCCTGCTTCTGTAGGTTGCCACACTATTTTATCCTCAGAATAATCTGTAATATGAGTTGTCCATTGGTTCTTTGTGGCATTATAAATATGTAACTTATATTTATATGGTCCTTGCATACCACTAATATTTTCAATACCATTTACTTCAATATCTTCACCCACCATATATGCATCTTTCTCAACTTTAATATCCCCATCTAGGTATACTCTATTACTATCATCTCTATTAACACAGTTTAAATTAACTACATAAAAACTATCATAATTTGCACTCGAATCTTTTCCCCTAACCCAAACAGATAATTTGTGTTTGCCTATTTTAAACACTTTTTCTGGACTTAATTCATAAGGAGTTTGTGCATCTATAAACGCAGTATAACCCGTTGTAAGTTCAGTCCATAGGTTTTGGTTTTCTTCATACAGAAATATTCTATACTGAACTTCCTTTGCATTTTTGGAAGTTATATAAAATTTTTCTTTGTCCCCTTGTATTAATGGCGATTGTGAAACACCAACAAAAGATACAATTGGCTTGTCCAACCCCAAAGCATATTTAGGTAACAAAATAATAAGACTAATTGCTAAAATAACTACTGAAAATTTTTTTATCAATTTAAAACACCCTCTCATAAATAAATGCATGTTCCCACTAATTATTTCGGTTATCTTTTCTATTTCTTTAGTGTTTATACAATCTTTTTAATTTTAAGTGTATCATTTATGTAATATATCTATTACTCTAAAAACAAATACTCAAGTTATTAATATAATTCATAATCTTTCGCACAAAATAAAAGAAGCCAGTTAATTGGCTTCTTTGACTTGTTATTTATTTTCATGTCCCTTATTGCATTCCTTATAAATTTCTTTAAACATATCATTGTCTTTAATAGTTAAAAGGTATTCCATAAAAGTTTTTTTAAGATCCTCTCTTTTAAGTGCATATTCCACAGTTGCTTCTAAGAATCCTTCCTTATCACCTACATCATATCTTCTACCTTTAAAATTATAAGCGTACATATCTTCTTCTGAGATTAAAGTTCTTAGTGCATCTGTAAGTTGTATTTCTCCTCCCTTACCAGGCTTTGTATTTTCTAAAATATCAAATATCCTAGGTGTTATTATATATCTTCCAAGTATTGCTATGTTTGAAGGTGCTTCGTCTGCGTTAGGCTTTTCAATAAGATCTTTAACTTTATAAACTCTATCTTCTATTGATGTTCCATTTACTATACCATACTTGTAAACTTCACTTAATGGCACATCTTGAACTCCCAAAATTGAAGTTTTATATTGGGAGTAACAATCTATAAGTTGTTTTAGGCAAGGAACCTCACTATCTACCACGTCATCCCCGAGCATTACAGCAAAAGGTTCATTACCAACAAAAGTTTTTGCACAACTTATGGCATGACCTAAACCTTTAGGTTCTTTCTGACGTATATAATAAATGTTGGCCATATTAGATATATCCCTAACCATTTTTAAAACATCATCCTTACCATTTTGCTCTAATTGTAGTTCAAGTTCAATGGACTTATCAAAATGGTCTTCGATTGCTCTTTTATTTCTTCCTGTTATAATTAATATTTCCTCAATTCCAGACGCAACCGCTTCCTCTATAATGTACTGTATCGTTGGTTTATCAACAATTGGCAACATCTCTTTAGGTTGCGACTTTGTGGCTGGTAAAAATCTTGTGCCAAGTCCTGCAGCTGGTATTATAGCTTTTTTCACTCTCATAGTTATTCTCTCCTCAATAATATACTCAAATATCGTAATCTTATTTTAGCTAGTTTTCTACTTGTAATATTATGTCCATCAATACCCAAAATATGTATCATTTTTCCTTTTACAGATTATTTATGGTTAGCGAGTAACTTTTCTAAATCAATTACAATATCATCATGAGGATCTATTTTTTTAGCAATTTCTAAATGTATTCTTGCCTGCTCATAGTTTTTAACATTCAGATAACACATAACCAGATTTGTACATATTTCTATAGATTTTGTAACTTCAAATGCCTTCCTAAAGTATTGTATAGCCACCTCGTAATTTTCAAGACAAGCATAGTTTATACCAAACTCATTTATTACTTCTATCAAATTATTATCAATTGCTTGTGCTTCATTTAAATAGTATATAGCCTTCTCATAATTTTGTAGAATTCTGTAAGCTACTGCACTATGGTAATATATGTCCGGTTTATCTCCTAATTGCTCCATTAATGGTATTAGAATCTCGAGTGCAGCTTTAGGATTATCAGTTACTAGTTTTTTTGCTTTTTCAAAACTTGTTATGGTTTCTAGAGTATCTTTAAGCTCAATAACCTCTGCTGTTTGCTCGCCATCATTTGTAATGTAATTGTTTATTGCATCGTATGCTAATTCATGTCTACTTTCACTATTAAGAATTAATGCTTCATACAGATATGGATTACTGTAATGTGCTATTTTTTTAGCATTTTCTATAAGTTCCAATTCTTCATCCTTAAACATAATATTAGTAAATCTTAATTTATCCACTATCAGAAAAATCTTATCGTAATTTTCACTATTTTCTTCTATAATCAATAATCCTTTTAAGATAATATATGCTTCTTCATAATTTTCATTTTGAATTTCTTTAAAGACCACACCTTTAATAAATCCTACTGAATTTGGAATAGTATTTATAATTTTTTTATACTCCTGAGAATATTTGAAGTGTTCATCTGCTCCCAAAACATAGAACATTCCTTCTATGAATAGATTAACTGGTATATTATCAAAATCTTCTTTTTTCTTTACCTTTTTGATTATCTCATTAGTTCTCACTGGGAAGTATATGTCATTTGCAATAACATAATCATTGATTTTGCTATTCTTTTTTATTTCTAAAAAAAGAAGAGCAGATAATTTTTCAGAAAAATACGCTTTTATATCCATGCTTTCACCTTCCTACTAATCTTAAATATTTATATCAAATATCCTATTAATAATAGTATACTGACGATAATTTGTAAACCATAGGCAACCATAGTATTGAACATTATGCCTCCCACTGAGTTATTTTATTTAATTCTTGCATGCTTCATTAACTATTGACATAACATTTTCTTTTAAAATAATTATTTTTTTAGATGTATTTTCTAAAGAATTTCCTTTAACCGATAAGTAAATCTTCATCTTCGGCTCAGTGCCAGAAGGCCTAACTACAAACCAAGAACCATCCTCTAGTATAAACTTTAGTACATTTGATTTTGGTAATTTAATTATTTTCTCGCCAGTGTTAATCAAATCTGATTCTAAACTAGATCTATAGTCCAGTTTTTTTATAATTTTGTTATTGTCTATTGAATCCTTCATTGAAACCCTTAAATATTCTAATATATTGCTTATTTTTACCGCACCATCTTTTCCTTTCATTTCTATTGAAACTAGACTCTCCTCGTAGTATCCATATTCTTTATAAATATCCATCAGTGCATCGTATAGACTTATTCCTTTATTTTTATAGTAAAGTGTCATTTCACAGATTAACATTGCCGCTATAACTGCATCTTTATCACGAACAAAATTTCCTGCTAAATAACCAAAACTTTCTTCAAACCCAAATATAAATTCTTTTTCCCCATCTCTCTCAAACTCTTTAATTTTTTCTCCAATATATTTAAACCCTGTGAGCACATCTATTACTTCAATATTATATTTTTTAGAAATATCCTCTACCATGTTCGAGGTAACAATGGTTTTTATTATCACACCATTTTTAGGCAATTGATTAATTTCACTTAACGAATTTAGAATATAATTACTTAATAACACACCCGTCTGATTTCCAGTAAGAACTCTGTATATACCTTCTTTATCTTTAACTAATACTCCAATTCGGTCACAGTCAGGGTCCGTACCAAAAATAATGTCTGGATTAATGTCTTTGGCCATATCAAGTGCCAATGCAAATACCTTTGGATCTTCTGGATTAGGATATGGAGCTGTTGGGAAATTCCCATTTGGCATTTCCTGCTGCGCTACGACGGAAACATTATTATACCCTAGTTCTTTTAAAACTCTTCTCACGGGTATGTTCCCTGAACCATGAATAGGCGTATAAATTATTTTTAAATCATTTGCACATTCATTAACTAAGTCTTGTCTAATAGTTAAATTTTTAATCCTTTCAATATATGATAAATAGAGGTTTTCTCCAATGATTTTTAGCATTCCATTTGTTTTTGCTTTATTAGCCTCCATAGTTTTAACTTTAGAAAAATCTTTTATATTGGCAGCGAATGCTATAATTTCACTTGCAACTTCATCAGTTACTTGACCACCATCATCTCCATAAACCTTATATCCATTATACTCTTTAGGATTATGTGATGCAGTAATAACAATCCCCGCTTTACTTTGCAATTCACGAACTGCATAAGATAAAATTGGCGTTGGTGTTAATTCTTCGAATAAATTCACAAAAATCCCATTACCGCAAAGAGTTTCTGCTGCCGCTCTCGCAAACTCCTTTGACATATTTCTTGAATCATAAGCTATACTAACTGATATATCCTCTTTATATTTAAAGTTTAGATAATCAGCGAGTCCTTGAGTAGCTTTACCTATTGTATGTATATTCATCCTGTTGGTCCCTGCTCCAATTACACCTCTTAGTCCCCCAGTTCCAAAATCTAAATCTTTATAAAATCTATCTTCAATTTCTTTTTCATCTACTAACTGCTCAAGTTCTTTCTTTAATTCCAAATTTATGAGTTCAGAATTAATCCAACTTTTATACTTTTCTTTGTACATCATATAATACCCTCCTTGTATTCCTAAAGAACGTAACAATTGTTATCCTCTAGCTATTTTTTTTATGTTAGCCCAATATATCTTTATTCACTCATATTATACAATCAACCAATTACAAATAAAAGATATTTTCAGTGTCTTTATTATGAATTATTATTGCATTTACATATCTAATCCTTTATAATTATAAATTGCTGAATGATTATATTATAAACAACTATTTTAAAGATTAGGCATTCAAGAATAATTAAACTTGCTAGAATCTACTAACATACTTACCTTATTTATTTGAGTGTGTATTAATATAAATTCTTTTGAAAGGGGTGTATAAATTGTATAGATTAAATCAAAATGAAACTCCATTATTTGATGCTCTAATGGAATATGTAGACAGAGAAACTTTACCTTTCCACGTACCTGGGCATAAAAAAGGTCTTGGTGCTGATGAACAATTTAGAAGTTTTATGGGGGATAACCCTTTTAAAATTGACGTTACGGTGTTCAAACTTGTTGATAGTTTTCACCACCCAACTGGACCTATTAAAAAGGCGCAAGAGTTAGCAGCCGATGCTTATGGTGCTGATGCATCATTTTTCTCAGTTCATGGAACTTCTGGTGCTATTCAAGCAATGATTATGTCTGTAGTTGGCTCTGGCGATAAAATAATTGTGCCTAGAAATGTTCATAAATCTATAACCGGCGGCATAATACTTGCTGGTGCTGTCCCAGTTTATATACAACCTGAACTTGATAAAAAAATAGGTGTTGCACATGGAGTTTCTCCAGAAACTGTGGAAGAGACATTAAAGGATAATCCAGATGCAAAAGCTGTGCTTATAATTAACCCAACATACTATGGCGTTTCCACTGATATTAAAAGAATTGCTGATTTGGTGCATGAATACAACATCCCTCTTATAGTTGATGAAGCTCATGGCCCTCATCTTAAATTTAATAGCAGATTACCAATGTCAGCAATGGAAGCTGGTGCAGATATCTGCGCTCAAAGCACTCATAAGATTATAGGTTCATTAACTCAAAGCTCAATGTTGCACGTTAGCTCAAGGATTGTTAACCCTGCTAGAGTTAAACAACTAATAAACTTACTGCACACAACGTCACCTTCATATATACTAATGGCATCCCTGGATTGTGCAAGACGACAAATTGCATTGGATGGTAATGAGCTTTTAGAAAAAACTATTGATTTATGCAATTATGTAAGAAGTGAAGTAAATAAAATTCCAGGACTATATTGTTTTGGTGAAGAAGTTTTAGATGGCTTTGGAGCTTTCGCTATTGATCCTACTAAAATTACGATTACATGTAGAGATTTAGGTATAACAGGTTATGACTTAGATATGATACTTTCTAACAAGTATCATATACAAATGGAATTATCCGATCTTTATAACATATTGGCAGTTGGTTCTTTTGGTGATACAGAAGAAGGAATGGAAAAATTACTAGACGCTTTAAGAGAAGTAAGCGATGAATACTATGGCAAAGGCATAAAAAAATCTGATTTCATTGATATTCCTAGTATTCCTGAGCAAGTTCAAATTCCTCGTGAGGCTTTCAACAGTGTAAATACTGCTGTAGAAATTAAAAAGAGTGCCGGTATGATAAGTGGGGAATTCCTAATGGCCTATCCACCTGGTATTCCCATACTTTGCCCTGGAGAGAGAATAACGCAAGAGATTATAGATTATGTTGAAAAATTAAAAAACACTGGATTATATGTTCAAGGAACCGAAGACCCAGAAGTTGAATATATAAAAGTTGTTCGCGAAGAAGATGCTGTGTATATAACTGTAGAATAGAAATAAAAAGAACTCCAAATTAGGAGTTCTTTTTATTTCTATTCAAATGTCATAATATAATTGAAATTCTATTGGTGATGGAACAGGCATTACTTTACTTATTTCCTTTTCAGTTTTTAGTTTAATCCAGGTATTAATAAAGTGTTCATCAAATACGTTGCCCTTTAATAAAAATCCATAATCTTTTTTAAGTTCGTCAAGTGCTTCCTCTAAAGATCTCGGTAATGTTTCAATTTTATTTCTTTCTTCCTCTGGTAAATCAAAAACGTTTACATCGTATGGTCCAAAACCTTCTTTAGTAGGACTAATTTTATTTTCTATACCATCAAGACCAGCCATTAAAAGTGCAGAATATGCTAAGTATGGGTTTGCAGTAGCGTCTGAGGGTCTAAATTCGAATCTTCTAGTTTCTGGATCTCTAACATACCCTGGAATTCTTATTACTGCAGATCTATTTCCTGTAGCAAAACAAATTGATACAGGTGCTTCAAACCCAGGTACTAATCTCTTATAAGAATTAGTTGACGGGTTAGTAAATGCAAGTAATGATTTAGAATGCTTTAATACTCCCCCAATAAAATATAGAGCAGTTTCACTCATTTGAGAATATCCATTTTTATCAAAGAAAAGGTTTTTCCCATCTTTTCGTAGTAGCATATGAACATGCATACCACTTCCGGCTTCTCCAAATAATGGTTTAGGCATAAAAGTAGCTGTTTTTCCGTGAGCTACCGCTTCATTTTTAATTAGATATTTTGCCATCATTGTAGCATCAGCCATTTTAGTCATTTTTCCGAGTTCAACTTCTATTTCAAGTTGCCCGGCTGCTCCAACTTCATGATGGTGATATTTCACAGGCATGCCCATTTCTTCTAATTTTAAACACATTTCGCTTCTTAGGTCATTATTAAGATCGTAAGGTAAGCCTAAATGGTAACTTTTTTGGAAAGGTGCTTTATATCCAAAATTCTGATCTTTATTATTCGTATTCCATGGTGCTTGGTTAGAATCTATAAAAACCTCTTGATGATGATTAGTAACTTCATAATTTATATGGTCAAATATATAAAATTCAAATTCTGGTCCTATTACATACTCATCAGCAATTCCGAGTTCTGTCATGTATTTTTCTGCTTTTTCAGCTATAAATCTTGGATCTCCAGAAAAT
Source organism: Clostridium sp. (assembly GCA_047624165.1). Taxonomy (GTDB): domain Bacteria; phylum Bacillota; class Clostridia; order Clostridiales; family Clostridiaceae; genus Clostridium_AD. Next base: position 34,988 of record JBLHPD010000016.1, read on the forward strand.
CTTCCTTCATTTTTACCAAGAGTGTACATATTTGCAATCATACTTAAGGTTGGTATCTTACAATATGGATCAACAAAGGCTGTAGTCATATCTGGAATAAATCTCATATCTGAATCCTCTATAGTTGAGTATCCATAGCTTGATCCGTCAAATCCTATTCCATCAGAAAAGGTTTTTTCTGATAACCTTTCAATAGGTATAGTTAAATGGTTCCATTTACCTTGTAGCGTTACCACTTTAAAATCCACAAATTTAATGTTATTTTGTTTTATAAATTCTTGTACTTCATCAATATTATTAAACATATGTAAAATCCCCCTCATTTTGTACGAATATTTAAAATATTCGTATTTTTAGTATAATACATGATTTTTTTTTGTCAACCCCATCCGTTAAAAGAAATAAAACAAATCAAAAAAAGCCACTATATTTAGTGACTTTTTTCATATTCTAATATAGATTAATTAAATTTAAAATAAAATTCTATTGTCAATATTTTTTATAGTTTTGCAACCCGTAAGTACCATAGCTGATTTCAATTCACTTTTCAAGAAATCAATGTAAGATTTCACACCCTCTGCCTTACCTCCAAAAGATGCGGTTACAAATGGCCTACCAATAAGTACAGCATCTGCACCTAGAGCTATCATTTTTAATATATCTGCCCCACTTCGAACTCCACCATCAGCTAAAATGATAATTTCACCCTTAACTTCCTGCGCGATTCCACTCAGAACATCAGCTACACCTGGAGTTTGGTCTAATACTCTTCCTCCGTGATTTGACACTACAATTGCAGCTACACCTGCTTCTACTGCAAGTCTTGCTTCATCTGCTGTCATTATTCCCTTAAGAATAAATGGAAGCTTCGTTGATTTAACTATTTCTTTAATTTCTTCTACAGTTTTAGGCATAACTGGTTTACCATAAAGTGCTAATGTAATAAGACCACAAGCATCTATGTCCATCCCTATAGCAAATGCTCCGGCTTTTTCTGCTAATTTAATTTTTTCTATAACCTTTGCATTTTCCCAAGGCTTTATTATTGCTATGCCTTCTCCACCTTTTTTTTCTAATTGATCAAGATTGGTTGTGTAAAATGAATCTACTGCTGTATCTCCTACCATTGGGAAAATTCCGCCCTCTAGGCACCCGTTAATAACCCAAGATATATACTCTTCTTCAGTAAATTTACCACCCATATTTAAGGTAGTGCCTGATACGGGAGCTGCAAATACAGGAATCTCCATTTTTCTCCCAAATAGTTCTAGCGAAGTATCAGGATTTTTCGCATCATGTATAGTCCTCATATTAAGTTTATAAGCGTCTAATGCCTCTATGTTAATTTTAAAGGCATCCCCAGTTCCTTTTCCACCCATTCCAGGTACTTCACCAGCACAAGCTACTCCATTACATATGTGACAAACCCTACAACTTTTATTTAAATTCTCTCTAGCTTCTTTTAAAACATCTTTATAATTCATTTTATTTCCCCCTAAGTTAAATCATCACCTGCGATGATGTCATTAAAATTTATTTCGTCTAAATTTTCTTCTGTATAAATTTTTATACCCTTGGATAATAGTAACTGCGTCGTAACTCCATTACCGATTTTTTTAGTTCTACTAAAAGTCCCATCGTATATCTGCGCAACTCCACAAGAAGGACTTCGCGCTTTTAAAATAGCAACACTTGCGGAAACTGCTTCTGCAATTTTTAAAGTTTCATAAGCGCCTTTTATAAACTTCGTGGTTACATCTTCTTCATCTACTCCGAGAATTCTAGCTTTTCCTGATAGAACGTCCATTCCGTTCCCGTTTACAATTTCCTTTGGATCCCTAGGAGTTTCTAGTCCCCCTAGTTGCTCTGGGCAAACAGGAATCGCTTTTCCTTCCATTAAGAGTTTAAATACTCTTTTATCTAAATTATTCCCACCATCATATCTACAATTAATGCCACATAAACAAGCACTTACAACAATCATAACATAACCGTCCTCTATTTATTTAAATTTTTAATTTTTTTACTTAAATTAGAGCTATTTAAGTTCTACTACAGTAACACCACTACCACCCTCACCATAATTTCCTAATCTGTAAGTTCTAGCATGACTATGCCTTTTTAGCATATCTGTAATAGTGTTTCTTAAAACTCCTGTTCCCTTGCCATGGATAATGGTGATTTCTTTAAGTCCACCTAGAAAAGCTTCATCTAAATATTTATCGACAGTATACGTAGCCTCCTGTGCATCCATACCTCTTAAATCTATAGATGAGGATACACTTTTTAAATTTAGCTTCAGCTCTCTTCTAACTATCTTTGCCTTTTTCTTTTCTTCCTCAGTAACTTTGGACTTTCGCAAATCATCTAGTTTAACATATATCTTCATAATACCAGCTTGAACCTGTACTTCACCTTTGTTATTAGGTTTAGAAATTACAATAACCTTTTGATTAAGCGATGGCAAATATACCTCGTCACCTTCTCTTACTATTTTTAACTTTTCTCCTAGTTCTTCATTGTTTTTTTGTACATGCTTATCTAAGCTTTCTATTTTATTCTTAATTTTTAGTCTTTCCTCTTCAAGCATTTGTCTTGCTTCAGAGGGGTATCCTATCTTTTCTAGTTGTCTCATGTTTTTAAGAATAACGTCTGATTCTTCTTTAGCATTTCTAATAAATTGTTTTGCTTCTCTTTGAGCTTCATACATTGCATTTTCTCTAATGTTTTCAAGCTTATATAGTTTTTCCTGATATTTTTCTTTTAACTTACTAGCTTCTTGTTTCAAAGCCTCTGCCATCCTAGCGTCTCTTTCTGCTTTTATGCTCTTTTCTTGCAAACTTTGAACTAATTCCTCAAACTCCAAGGTCTCTTTCGAAATATTTTCCTTGGCATTTTTAATAATATAATCAGGTAATCCTAATCTCTTAGAAATTTCAAAAGCATTAGATTTACCTGGCACTCCAATTATAAGCCTATAAGTAGGGCTTAGTGTGTCCACATTAAATTCCACTGAAGCGTTTTCCACCCCGGTAGTTTTTAAAGCGTATCCTTTTAATTCACTATAATGTGTAGTTGCAACTACTTTTGTACCTCTCGCTCTTAAATTTTCTAGAATTGAAACAGCAAGTGCTGCCCCCTCTGTAGGATCTGTTCCAGCTCCTAATTCATCAAATAGAGCCAAGGTTTTTTTATCTGCTTTTTCAATAATATTTACAATATTTGTCATATGAGAAGAGAAAGTTGATAAGCTTTGCTCTATGCTTTGCTCATCACCAATATCTGCGAAAATTTCGTTAAAAAAACTTACCATGGAGCCTTCTCTTGCTGGAATTAAAATTCCGCTCATAGCCATCAGCTGGATTAAGCCTACTGTTTTTAAAGTTACTGTTTTACCACCTGTATTTGGTCCTGTTATTACAAGCGACGTAAATCCTCTTCCTAAGTAAATATTACTGGGCACTACAAGTTTCGGATCTATCAACGGGTGCCTCGCCTCAATTATATCTATTATTCCATCTTCATTAACATTCGGAATAATTGCATTAATTTCTATTGCATACCTTGCCTTTGCAAAAATAAAGTCTAATTCCCACACTATGCTTGCATTATTTGAAACAATACTTATATTTTCGTATATTTTATAGGACAATTCAGCTAAAATTCTTTCAACCTCAGCTTTTTCCCTTAGCATTATTTCTTTAATTTCATTGTTTAAGTTCACTAAACTCATTGGCTCAATGAAAAGCGTAGCGCCAGAGGAGCTCTGATCATGCACAATCCCAGGAACGCTACCCTTATGTTCTATTTTAACTGGAATTACATACCTATCCCCTCTTATTGTATAAAGACTTTCTTGAAGATATTTTGCATTAGATCTAACTAGTGAATTTACCTTTTCTTTTACGGAAGAATTCTTCTCTTTTAGTGATTTCCTTAGACTGAAAAGTAAACTACTAGCCCTATCAGAAATTTCTTCATCACTTATTATAGCTATAAAAATTTCATCTTCTAGTTTCTTTATCGGAACAATTCCAATACATATATCTTCTAAAACTCTTGAAGATTCCGCGTCACCTTTGTTTCCCACGTATTTCTGGAATAATCTAGCACACCTAAGCATTTGAGCTATTCTCAGGAGCCCAGTTGGCATAAGAGAGGCTGCTTTAGATGCCCTGCTTATATCGCCACGGACGTCATATATTCCTTCAAAAGGAGCACTTCCTTTTATTGATAAAAGAAGTAGTGCCTCATTAGTTTCCTGCAAGTGTTCGCGTGCTTCATAAATATTTGTGTAAGGTTCTAATTTTTCTATAATATCCTTGCCAGCCGTAGTATGTGTATATTCTTTAATTTTGTCTTTAATTTTATAATATTCTAAAACTCTTAAAGATTTTGTATTCACGATTTCACCGTCTTTCCTTTATTCCACGCCTCTTTTATAATGCCCTCTAGTATAGTTTTTAAATTCTGTGGTCCAAGTTCTTTTAATATAATTCTGAAGAACCTCAATAGTTTCGTCGAAATTCTCATGGATAAAATCTAATCTAAAACATGAAATATTATTTTTTATGATTTCTGTCATGTTAGAAATCAAATTCACTGGTACATTATTATAAATATAGCCTCTACAGTACTTGTCAGTATTAATACTAAATTCTTCGCCTTTTCTATCTTTAAGTGTATAACATCCTTTAGTACATTTCTCGGTGCAGCTGCATTTTTCACTCTTGTTACCAAAAACACTTCCTATAGCACAATATTCGCTGACCATAAGCTCATATTTTCCGTAAACCATAATTTGCAGTGGCAAAGAACTTTTAGATGCTATTTCTTTAATTTCCTTTTGGTTTAGCTCAGCACTAATACAAGTCCCTGCAATGAAACTTTTGTAGAAATCTCCTGCATAGCTATTAAAAACATTTAATTTATAATCTCCAATTATAGTAGTTTTTTTATTAAATCTATTAATTATGCCTAAATTAGCAGTAATAATACCTTTTACATTGCATAAATTAGTTTCAATAAACTCACATACACTTTCAAATTCACCCTTGATTATATTAGAAATCTTCAAGTAAATATTTACATCATAATCATTAAGGTTAATATCACACGCTCTCATAAAAGGATTTATGGCAATATTATCAAAGCCCATTTCAATTACCGCTCTTAATTGCTCCACACTTGTAACATATATAAGTGTCTCCGGTA
>JBLHPD010000017.1:0-39801 GCA_047624165.1 Clostridium sp.
TTTTACTATCAATAACTTTAGTTATGTTTATTACAATAATTAATGGAAGTAGTAAAGTTAGCCATACAGAAAAGAATATACCCTTGGCAGTAAAAGGGGTATTAGACTTAAGAAATTGGGATTTTAAAAAGGATGGTATGATAAAACTTAATGGGGGATGGGAATTTTATGATAATAAGTTACTTTCACCTAAGGATTTTAAAAGTGATTCATCAGAAACGATTAGGTATGAACAGCTACCAGGTATTTTTGGAAAGCAGGGATATTGTACATATAGATTGAAAGTACTTATAGATAATAAGGAGGACCTTTACTCAGTAAAGATAGATTTTATTCAAAGCGCATATGAACTTTGGGCTGATAATAAATTAATAACCTCTGTTGGTCAAGTTGGCAAAACTAAAAATGAAATGATTCCACAATTAACACCAACTATAGGGTCATTTTATGTAGAAAATGGAGAAACATATTTAGTTCTTAGAGTTAGTAATTTTTATAATGAATATGGTTATATAGATACATTAGTACTCGGGAAATCAGGAGAAATTACCGCTATGAGAGAGAAAAAGATAGCCTTAAGTTTATTTCTTTTTGGTTGTACTGTCATGGCTGCTATATATAGTTTGGGGGTGTTTATTAATAGAAGAAAGGAGAAGGCTCAATTATATTTTGCAATGATTTGTGTGATTATTGCCATCAGAACATTATTTATTGGCGAAGGATTCTTGATTTCATTATTACCTAACTTTAATTATTTTTTTTCCGGTAGAATAAAAGTGTGGACCTTTTATTCTTACATTCCTTTTATTATTTTGTTTATAGATAGTTCATATAAAAAAATCATGCCTCCTAAATTTGTTAAGATATCGAATTATATAGCTTGGGTATACACTCTAATTGTAATTTTTATGCCAATTAAGTATTATTTATACTATATAGCACCATTTGAAGTGTTTGCACTTGTATCTATATTTTATATAATGTACAAAATTTTTAGAATATCAATATACACCGAGGAAACTGACTATATAGTTATGGTAGGTCTGTTTGCTTTATTTGTTACAAGAATTAATGATATCTTGTATGAGTATAGTATCATAATTACTGATTCATTTATATCATTAGGAACATTAATATTTATTGTTGCCAATTACTACGTCTTAGCAAAAAAGCAAGCAAAGGAGCTTTCGAATGTTGAGAATATTAGTGCTAAACTGAAATCTTTAAATGAATTAAAAGATGATTTTCTTGCTGTAACGTCGCATGAGTTAAAAACTCCATTGAATGGAATTATTGGGTTAACTGAAGGGATAGTAAATAATAAAAGTGCTAGTTTAGATGTAGAGCTTCGCGAGGATCTGTTTTTGGTCAATTCTAGTGCTAAAAGATTATCTAATTTAGTTGATGATATGATGACATTTTCTAAGCTTAAAAATAATGAAATTGTGTTGCATAGAAAACCTGTTAATATAAGCAATTTGGTAGAAATGGTAATGAAATTCAGTCAAATATCTCTTAACAATAAAAATGTTATGTTCACAAATACAATAGATAAAAATACACCATATGTATTTGGAGATGAAGACAGGATACAACAAATTCTATATAACTTACTGAGTAATGCTATAAAATTCACTCTGGAAGGAGAGATAATATTATCGTATAAGGTAAAAAATTCTTTTATTGAGATTTATGTTACAGACACAGGAATAGGAATTCCACAGCAGAAGCTTCATAAGATTTTCAATAGATATGGGCAGGTGGATGGAATTCCAGAAAAATATGGCGGTACTGGGGTAGGGCTTTATATAACTAAAGAACTTATCCAAATACAGGGTGGAACTATAAGGGTTTCTTCAGTTATAGGAAAAGGGAGTAAATTTATTTTTACTCTCCCACTTTGCACAGAGGAAGATCTATTGAGTAATCCACAGGAAAATCTTTATAGTAAAGATAATGAAGAGACATCAGAAATATCATATAACTACTCAAAGCATATAGAGTCAAAACCAAATATAGAAAATATATCTATGGATCACGTTAGAAAAATTATTAATGCAAATACAAATTCAAGTAGCAAAGATAAATATAAAATTTTAATAGTTGATGATGAGTATGTGAATCTTAAGGTGCTCAAAAATTATCTGTCAAATGATACTTTTGAAGTTCTAGAAGCACATAGTGGCAGGTCAGCTTTGAGGCTTATAGGCGAGAATGTGGATTTAGATTTAGTAATACTTGATATGATGATGCCAGATATTTTAGGATATGAAGTATGTGAGATTATAAGGAAGAAACAATCTATTTTTGAGCTACCAGTGTTAATTATGACAGCAGATAGCAATCTAGAGCACTTAGTTACATCTTTTGAGTGCGGTGCAAATGATTATTTAAAGAAGCCTTTTAATATGCATGAGCTATTATGTAGAATAAACACTTTGGTAACATTAAAGCATTCGGTGAAACAAGCATTATCATTGGTACATGAGCTTGGAATAGCTAAAAATCAAGTTGAAGTTCTTAGTGTTCAAAGCGCTGAAGCTGGCGTGCGGGTTGAAGAACTTGAAGCATATGACAAGGTGAGAACGGATTTCTTTGCTAATTTGTCGCATGAACTTAGAACTCCTCTAAATGTAATTTGTAGTACAATACAGTTAATAAAATCTCTTGATGGATCAAAAAAATTAGGAGAGGAAAAGATAAAATATTATATTAATATAATGAATCAGAATTCGCTAAGATTACTAAGACTCATAAACAACATAATAGACACAACTAAAATAGAGGCAAACTACATAAGCCTTCAACTAAAAAATGGTGATATAGTTTATATTGTAGAGGAAATATCTCAATCTGTAGCTGAGTATATAAAAAATCATGGCATAACCCTTATATTTGATACTGATGTAGAAGAAAAAACAATTGCATTTGATGAAGAAAAAATAGAAAGAATTATGCTGAATTTACTATCTAATGCAGTAAAATTTACTGAGAAAAATGGAAGCATTTTAGTTAATATTTTTGATAAAGGTGATTTTATTGAAATATCCATAAAGGATACAGGCATAGGAATTCCTAAAGATAAGTTAAAATTTATTTTTGAACGTTTTGCACAAATTGATAAATCTACATCAAGGCATAATGAAGGAAGTGGGATAGGGCTAGCATTAGTAAAGTCTCTTGTAGAAATGCATGGCGGTGAAATACATGCAAAAAGTATCGAGGGAAAAGGAAGCGAATTTATTATAACTCTACCAGTTAGAATAGTTGATACAAAGCAAGAAGAAAATAATCTTAAAAACAAAGAGGTATTTGAAACAAACTATAAAGAAAATCTATCAATAGAATTCTCCGATATATATAAATAGCTTTATTTTGTATCAATGTTTAGATAAGTAAAAGCCCCTTAGAAAATTATTGCAAATTTTCTAAGGGGCTTTCTATATTTTAAGAGATAGTCTTATAATTTATTAATATTATCTTTCATTTCGTCTATGGTAATACCACCTTTTATCATCTTCACAATATTACCTTCCTTATCAATAAAGAAGGAAGTTGGAATTGCAATAATATTATATTGATTAGATACACTCTGATCTAAATCCAATAAAATGGGAAAAGTGTATTTATTGTCATCAATAAAGGATTTTGTTTGGCTTTTCGATTCACCAAGATTTACAGCTAGGATAACTAAATCAGAATCTTTTGTTTCATTATATAATTTTTCAATATCAGGCATTTCCGATTTGCAGGGATCACACCATGTTGCCCAAAAGTTGAGATATACTTTTTTACCTTTAAAATCACTAAGGGATACTTCTTTTCCGTTTAAATCTTTAAGTTTAAAATCTTGTGCAGCTATTTTATTCGCCGCATCATTTGTAGCTTCAGCAGCAGTAATCTTTGCATCGGCAGAATCTTTTGCATTTTGGATTGCAATTTGTGCCTTAGCATTTTCTTTTGCAGCTATGGCGAGTTCCTCTGCTTTATTTTTATTGTAATTAGTTACAGAATAAATACTTATGCCAAACACTAAAACAATAACTAGTGGCCATATTATTTTTTTAATTATTAATCCTCCAATAAGTTTAATTATTACATTAAGGTGATTGTCGTTAAAAGTTAAAAAAATTTAAGTAGCGGCTTAAAATGTTTACTTTATTTGTGAAAACCAAAACACCCATTGCAATTAGTAGTATTCCACTTATATTGGATATTATAGGCAAATATTTTGAAATAGCATTTTTGTGCTTTGTAAAACTACCTATAGCAAGTGCAGTTAACATAAAAGGAACAGCTAGACCTAATGAATATACGCTAAGCAAAAGGATACCTTTTCCTATGGTTTCAAAACTACTAGCATATATAAGGATAGATGATAAAATTGGTCCTATGCAAGGTGTCCAACCAGCAGCAAATGCCATCCCCATAAGTATAGAGCCGAATTTGCCAGAAGCTTTATCAAAGGAAAAGAATCTTTTTTCTCTATAAAAAAATTTAATCTTTAATAAACCCATTGTGTGAAGACCGAATACTATCATTAGAGAACCACCAATTCTTCTAAAGGTGTTTTGGTTTTTAATTAAAAGCTTGCCAAGGGATGTTATAGAAGCACCCATCAAAATAAAAATAACAGAAAAACCAATTACAAATCCAAAAGATTTATATAATATAGTAATTCTGACGTTTTTACTATCTAGCTCGTTAACTGTTGTTCCGGTTAAATAACTAATATACGCCGGCACAAGTGGTAAAACACAGGGGGACAAAAAAGAAAGTAATCCTGCTGAAAAAGCAAGTATAAGCGAAATGTTGTCCAAGTATGCATCACCTCCTAGGATATTAATACAGTGAAAATTATATTAAGGTAAATATCTAATATTTTTATATCATTGAATTATACCACAGTATTAAATCATATATTACTTATATATGTGTTAGAATGCATTTATAGTTGGAAATGTGGTTAATATAAATACACGAATATTAAGTTACTATTCATGTATTTATTGATAAGTATCTATTTGGTAACTATGGTTCATATAAGTATCTACTTGTAAAAAACAAACAAACAGTATAAAATTAAGAATGAATGTAAAAAATGATGATATTTATGGTTTATCCTAAGGGGAAAGGTTGAGATGATGATTTTTAAAAGACTTACAATAGAAGATAAGGATGTATTTGAAAAATTTATATATCCATATAAATTTCTAAGCTGTGAATATTCTTTTACGACTTTATATATATGGAGAGAGGCTTGTGATATTTGTTTTACTACCTATAAAGGTGCTCTAATAATAAAGAAAAAGGATTTTGAGGGAAAATATTATTTTATGCAACCTTTGGGATATAGCAAGGAAAATCTTAAAGAAATAATAGACGCACTAATGGATTATAAAACAGAAAATAATATGGAATACTTATTCAAAGATCTTGACGAAGGGTTTATGGAAGAGATAAGTGACATATACGATGATGTTAAGGGTATATGTATAAGGGAAGATAGAGATAATTTCGACTATTTATATGAGGCTGAAAAGCTTATAAAGCTTTCAGGGAAGAAACTTCATGGAAAAAAGAATCATTATAATTCATTTATAAAGAATTATAATTATGAAGTTAAAGACATTAAAGAGGTAGAAGTAATAAGGGATGTAATAGCAGCTGCAGAAAAATGGTATGAAGGTAATAAAGATGATTATATGCTTTATTACGAATTACAGGGAATAAAGGATGTTTTGGAGAACATGCAAATTGTTAATACTAAGGGTATAGCTGTTTACGTAGATAGAAAAATAGTAGCTTTTAGTTTAGGTGAAAAATTAAATGATAATTTGGCGGTAATTCATATAGAAAAGGGAGATATGGATTATAAGGGAGTGTATAGCTTTATTAACAAAACTTTTGTTGATAGGTGTTTTAGTGATGTTAAGATAATTAATAGGGAACAGGACTTAGGCATTGCAGGTCTAAGGAAATCTAAATTATCTTATCATCCCTTTAAACTAGAGAAAAAATATATCTTTAGTTTTTGTAGCGGTTAACACCATTGAATGATGAATAGCTTTGGAGATGATGAACAGCTTTGAAGATGAGGGTTACTAAGTTAACTTTAACAGAATAGACTAGCGCACAGCTGGTCTATTTTGTTGAATGTGCTGTATATACAATTTAAAATTAAAACTAGAGGGAAGGTATTAGAATGAGAAATCTTTTGGTTGGTGAAAAAGTAAAGCTTACGTCTATAAATGAAGAAGATGTTTTGGAATTTCAAAAGTGGTATAACGATGTATCCTTTATGCGTAATTATGATATAGTAAGTGCAATCCCTAAAAATATGGAAGATGTAAAAGAGTTAGTTAGTGATATAAGAAAATCCAATACTGCCTATATTTTCGGTGTAAAAAATATTGAACAAAAGGGACTTGTTGGGGTTACAGGATTTGAAGATATATCTTGGAATAATGGGACTGCTTTAATATATATAGGAATAGGTGGAGAAAAAAATAGGGGATGTGGTTATGGAAAGGAAGCTCTTAATTTAACTATAGAGTTTGGCTTTGAGGAACTAAATTTCCATAGAATACAGCTTACTGTAATTGAATATAATGAACCTGCAATAAGGCTATATGAGAAAATAGGCTTTAAAAGAGAAGGGGTCTATAGAGAATTTCTTCATAGAGATGGGAAAAGGTATGATATGTATTTATATGGAATGCTGAGATCTGAGTGGGATGTTTTAAAAGAAAAATAACTATAAAAAACACAGTAGGATAAATTATAAATCTACTGTGTTTTTATATTAAAATTGATTTACTTGAATGTCCCTTATGAATCTTCTCTTAATATATTGAGATCCGTGCCTTGCATTACTTTATTCATAGTTCTCATTGAACACATTTTGCCACACATTGTACAGCTATGTTCATGCTCTGGCATGGATTCTTTTCTATATCTTCTAGCTTTATCTGGATCAATAGCAAGTTCAAACATTCTCTCCCAATTAAGATTTTGCCTTGCAGTGCTCATTTCATTATCTAAGGTGCGGCTGCCTGGTATATTTTTTGCTATATCCCCAGCGTGAGCAGCAATTTTTGCAGCAATAATTCCTTCTCGTACATCGGAAACATTTGGAAGCCTTAAATGTTCTGCTGGTGTTACATAGCAAAGGAAATCAGCTCCATAGCTTGCAGCCAAAGCGCCACCTATAGCACTAGTAATATGGTCATATCCAGGAGCAATATCTGTAACTAAGGGTCCTAAGATATAAAAAGGTGCACCATGACATAATTTTTTTGCGAGTAAAACATTTGCTTGTATCTCATTTATTGCCATGTGACCAGGTCCTTCTATGATAACTTGCACGTTTTTTGCCCAGGCCCTTACTGTTAATTCGCCAAGAACAATTAATTCATGGATTTGACAAGCATCAGTTGCATCATTAATGCAGCCGGGTCTACAGGCATCGCCAAGGCTTATAGTTAAGTCATATTTTACGCAAATATCTAAAATTTCATCGAAATATTCATAAAAAGGATTTTCCTTTTGGTTTAATTCCATCCAAGCATATAGAAGAGATCCACCTCTTGATACTATATGAGTTATTCTCTTGTTTCTTTTAAATACGTTTGCAGTTGCTATATTTAAACCAGCATGGATTGTTACAAAGTCAACTCCATCTTTTGCATGTTTTTCTACTACATCTATAAATTCTTTGGCTGTAATGTCTTGTAATTCTTTATCGTAAAAACCTATGGCATCATATATTGGTACAGTACCTATCATAGCAGTAGAATCCGAAATAAGTCTTTTCCTAAATTCTTCTGTTTTACCAAAAGAGCTTAAATCCATAACAGCTTCAGCTTTCATATCTATGGATAACTGTACTTTTTTCATTTCCTCATCAATATCGTAGCAATCCTTTGAAATACCTAAATTAACATTGATTTTTGTTTTTAAGCCTTCTCCGACTCCTTCTGGATTTAGTAATTTATGATTTTTATTAGCGGGCAAAACAACGGCGCCTCTTGCTATTTTCTCTCTTAAAATCTCTTCAGGCATATTTTCTTTTTTTGCAACGATCTTCATTTCTTTTGTTATAATACCTTTTTTTGCAGCATCCATTTGAGTTGTATACATCATATTATAATCCCCTTTGTAGTTATATTATTTATAAAATAAAAAAAAGCAAGCTCATAAAGAGCTTGCAACAAAAACATCGTTGTAGAAAACTCCCTACGTTGGAATTACCCAAATCAGGTTATGAGGGTCAGTGATAATATCTCTTTCTCAGCTCATAAATGAGCTCCCCTTGTTTACTTTATTAAATTATTATTTGTCCTAAGTATAGTAGTAAAACAAATTGATGTAAAGCTTTTTTAATATTTTATTATTTAAATTAAGTGTATGGATGCACTTAACAGTGTACCCATACACTGTTAATATAATATGGTGATATGGTATACTCTGCCTATTAAATAGATATGGGGAGGTTTTATTATGGAAAGATATGAAATGAATAAAAATTTAGCTCAAATGTTAAAGGGCGGAGTAATTATGGATGTGGTGAATGTAGAGCAGGCAATAATTGCAGAAAAGGCAGGCGCTTGCGCTGTAATGGCACTAGAGAGAGTGCCATCAGATATTAGAAAAGAGGGTGGAGTGGCTAGAATGTCTGACCCTAAAATGATTAAAGAAATAAAAGCAGCTGTAACTATTCCAGTAATGGCTAAAGGCAGGATAGGACATTTTGTTGAGGCTCAAATTCTTCAGGAGATAGGGGTAGATTTTATTGATGAGAGTGAAGTTTTGACTCCAGCAGATGAGCAGTATCATATAAATAAATGGGATTTTAAGGTTCCTTATGTTTGTGGAGCAAGAAATTTAGGAGAGGCACTAAGAAGAATCGGAGAAGGTGCTGCAATGATAAGAACAAAAGGTGAAGCAGGTACAGGAAATGTAGTAGAAGCTGTCAGGCATATGAGATGTATAATGGATGAAATTGGAAAAGTGAAAAATGCTCCAAAAGAAGAACTAATGACAATTGCTAAAGATTTTGGTGCACCAATTAATTTAATTGAATATGTATGGGAAAATGGTAAACTTCCAGTAGTAAATTTTGCTGCAGGTGGAATAGCAACCCCAGCTGATGCAGCACTCATGATGCAACTTGGAGCAGAAGGTATTTTTGTAGGTTCAGCAATATTTAAAGCGGAAAACCCACAGGCGGTAGCAAAAGCTATAGTACTCGCAACTACATATTACAATAATCCGAAAGCTATAGCTGAAGCTTCAGAAAACCTTGGGAAAGCAATGAGTGGTCTAGAAATAAGTGAAATTAAAGAGAAGTTTGCAGAAAGAGGATGGTAAAACTTACAATTGGAGTTTTATCACTTCAAGGTGGTGTTATAGAACATATAAACCACATACACCATCTTGGACATGAGGGAGTAGAGGTTAAGAACCTTGAGGATATTAATGGCTTACAAGGGATTATTTTACCAGGTGGTGAGAGCACAACAATAGGTAAACTTTTAAGGGAAACAAAAATGCTTATGCCACTAAGAGAAAAAATCATTTCAGGATTACCTGTGTGGGGAACCTGTGCTGGAATGATACTACTTGCTAAATATATTGAAGGATCGCCAATTGAGCAGCTTAAAGTTATGGACATAAAAGTAAAAAGAAATGCATACGGAAGTCAGATGGATAGTTTTAAAAGAAATGTTCTGATCAGTGAAATTTCAAGTGAGCCGTTGCCACTAGTTTTTATTCGAGGACCAGTAATTACGGAAGTTTTTAATGATGTTAAAATAATATGTACAGTTGATGATAAAATTGTAGCAGTAAAACAAAATAACATGCTTGCTACAGCTTTCCATCCAGAGCTTACGGGTAACTTAGAAGTACACAAATATTTTCTGAATATGTGCAAATAAAACCAATAGTAAAAGAAAATAAAAATTTACTTAGTAAAAGATACATTTGTGAAAATAATTTTGCAAATGTATTTTTTATAGAGTGCTCTTATAATGGAAGGGATTTATAAAAAAAATTAATAAAAGCTCATCCTAAAAAGCTTACAAAAGTAAAAAATCAGGATGTGAAAGAGGTTTTTATAGAAAATTAATGGTAATATAGATGCAAGATCATTTAAAAGTTTACCTAAAAAAAACTGTGGAGGTTATAGTATGAATAAAAAAATTAGTGCAATGTATTTTAGTGCCACTGGCACAACTAAGAAAATAGTATGTGGAATAGCAAAGAAAATTACGCAGTGCATTGATAGTGAAATAATTACAAATGATATTGATTTTACATTGCCGGGGGCTCGGGAAAAAATAGTGTCTTTTTCGCATCAAGATGTCGTTATTATAGGAGTCCCAGTTTATGCAGGAAGAGTTCCTAATATATTAATAAAATATTTGAATTCTATTAGAGGCAATGGTTCACTCGCAATTCCTGTAGTTGTTTATGGAAATAGAAATTATGACGATTCACTATTAGAATTAAATGATATATTGGAACTAGATGGGTTTAAAGTTATTGGAGGGGGTGCATTTATAGGTGAACATGCATTTTCTAAAATCTTAGCCAAAGATAGGCCAGATGAAGAAGACATGGTTATTGCACGTGATTTTGCCAATCAAATGTATACAAAAATAATAAATGAAGATAATACTCAAACTGTAGTTATAAATGGGAATAAGCCTTATAGGAAACATTATATGCCTAAAAATAGAGAAGGGATCGTAGTTGATATTAGAAAGGTTACTCCAAAAACAAATAGCAATTGTAATGATTGTAAAATTTGCGCTAATATATGTCCTATGGGTTCCATTGATTTTGAAGATGTATCCAGATTAAATGGGATTTGCATTAAATGTGGGGCTTGTATTAAAAAATGTCCAACAAACGCAAAGTATTATGATGATGAAAATTATTTAAGACATAAACATGAATTAGAAGTTGATTACGTTTATCGAAGACAACCAGAATTATTTATATGAATTATATATATAATTAACTCATAATATCTTTTTCACTTCATAAACTAAAAATAAATAAAGTATAAGCCTTGTTTATTTTTAGTTTATGAAGTGAATATTTAAATCCTAATCAATATTTTTTAGTATTTTACAAGGATTTCCTACAGCGACAACATTGGCTGGAATATCTTTTGTAACCACGCTACCAGATCCTATCACACTATTGTCTCCGATAGTTATACCAGGATTTATTATGGAACCACCACCAATCCATACATTATTCCCTATAGTTATAGCTTTTGTATAATCAGCTTTTTTTGGCCTTAACATAGGATCAACTAGGTGAGTGGCAGTATAAATACTTACATTAGGAGCGAACAATACATCATCTCCAATTTTGACAAGTCCATCATCTAAAATTAATAAATTGAAATTGGCATAGAAATTTTTCCCGATTTCAATATTAGTGCCATAATCACAATTAAAAGGAGGCTCTATTTCAAAATCATCTCCTATTTTTCCAAATAGTTCTTTTAAAATACCAATTCTCTCAATTGTTTCCTCCGGTTCTGTATTATTATATAATTTTGTAAGATGCCTAGCTTTATTTCTTAAAAGTACTAAATCTTTATCATAGGCATTATATATTTCACCATTTAGCACCTTTCGTTTTTCACACATTTTATACACTCCTTATTGAGCCTAATATTAATTATGAGACTCATACTAAATATAAGTATAGCATAATCGAATAAACAGAAGGATTAATGAACTCATAAAACATAATATAGAAAGCAAAGCGTTTATAAAGGAATCATATGCTATGTGGTTAAAGCCTATAGTATTTAGTTAGTGAATTTGTTTGTTTTTCATTCGTTCATTCATTAAATCTTCCAATAAGGTTTTTATTAATGCTATTGTAGGAACTCCAAGTAACATTCCAACTATTCCAAAAAGCCCTCCACCGAGAACAATTCCTAGGATTATAAGTAGTGGACTAAGACCTACCTTATCTCCAATAATTTTTGGGGAAATGAACCATCCATCGATATTGCTTAAGGTTGTAATAAGTAATACTATCTCTATAGATTTTATTGGATTAAAGAATAAGGTTATTATAACTGCAGGAAACATTCCTATAAGATTTCCAAAGTAAGGAATCATATTTGTTACCGCTATTACTAAACTAAAAGGTAGCGCATAAGGTATTTTTAATATCCAAAATCCAATGAAAGAAATAATACCAAAAAAAATAGAGTCAATTATTTTTCCTATAATATATTTGTTGAAAATAGTGTTAACTGTTTTTCCTAAATTAACCATTTTTATGGCTGCGGTCTCACTTAAAAAAGAAAAAATGAATTTTTCAAGATTTAAAATAATAGATTCTTTGTCAATTAAATAGTAAATTGAGATTACGATTCCTGACATTAATTTCATAAAAAAAGAACTTAAACCCATTAGATTATTAATTAAAAGTTGTAAACCAGGGGTAAAATATGTAGATATATTTTTATTAAACGTAGTAAGGTAACTTTTGAAGTATGAAGTAGCATCGAGCTTGTTTAACAGCTTATTTTCAGACAAGAAATTAATAGACCAATTATATGTTTTATTTGCAAAATGTGGAATATTATTAAATAAATCAACAACACTTTTAATAACACTCGGAGTAATCAAAGTGATTATTAAGAAGATTATGCCTAGAAGTACTGTATAAATTATGCTTATACTATAAATTCTTTTTATTTTTGTTTTCTTTTCAATGTATACCATAAGTGGATTGAGTAAATATGCTATAACGAAACCCCAAATAAAATAACTAAGTAAAGAATAAATTTTACTAAATATATCACCTATATATTCAATATTATTTATTATTCTATAAATAATAAAAGTGATTATAATAATAGGGATAAGCTGTATATATGGAATTTTTTTATATTGGATCAATGTAATTCCTCCGATCAATATTTATATACACAAGTATATCAGTTAAAAAGCATTAATTGAAGAGTTTTATTAGTAAGGAGCTAACTTATAGCTATGTTCTTGTTAATATGTGCTATAATGTAATTATGTTTTAATTACTAGTGTTACGTTTTAATGTTTATAATTATTTATATTGAATTTTCAGGTACTGTTGGTAAAAAAATAGACTGTTTTAAAATTCAACTCAAATTTAACTGAAAATTATTATATGTAACATATGTATGTAAAATAATAAACAGAAAGGCTTTATAAGCCAAGAGGAGCGAATTATTATGGAAGAAGTTATTTTGAATGCATTCGAAAGAATAACAGGAAATAAAAAATTTAAAGAAGATGGATTTATTGCAGGTGTAATTTATGGCGATAGCGTTAAGGAAGCAATGTCTATAAAAGTTGAAGAATTACAGCTAAAAAAAATACTTGGAAAACATGGTTCTAATGCGAAAGTATGGGTTAAATACG
The DNA here is from genome assembly GCA_047624165.1 of Clostridium sp. Lineage (GTDB taxonomy): Bacteria > Bacillota > Clostridia > Clostridiales > Clostridiaceae > Clostridium_AD. The sequence goes on from JBLHPD010000017.1 coordinate 13,446, forward strand.
GAGAGGATAAAAAATTCGGATTTATAAAAGAAATTCAAAGACATCCTGTATCAGCAAAAATCAATCATGTAGATATACAACTTGTTTCACAAGATCATGAAATAAAATTACAATTACCTATTTATTTCAAGGGTGAGGAAAAAGTTATAGATAATCTACTTCAGTTACAGGTTCATAAATCTGAGATAGATGTTTTTGGTAGCATGGCTCTAATGCCTGATTCAGTAAGCATAGATGTATCAGAAAAAAAACTTGGAGATACAATTACAGCAAAAGACTTTGATTTAAATAAGAAAATAAAAATCATTGATGAAGAAAATCAAGTATACGCAGCTATAATAGCAATGAAAGAACAAGTTGAAGAAGTTACTGAAGAAACAGTTGTTGCTGAACCTACAGTAGAGGCTTAATAAAATAAGAATTATCTACTACATATACGATGGGTTATAATAGTGTTGATGAAACTACGGGTTCATCAATACTATTATTTTTTTGCCTTTTTTATAATATATCTTTGGTGAAAAGTGTTATACTTTAGTAGGGTTAAAGTTAGGAGGCAAAAGAATGGCAAATATATTGAGGTACTCGAAAAAACAATTAGAGAAAACACTTAAAAATTTCGTAAAGAAGGAAAACATAGTGTCGGATGACGAATCTGAGTGGATAAGAGTCATAAATGATTTTATATATGATTTTGAACTGAAGTCTGAAGTTAATGAGGAAGGTAAACTTTCAATAACAACTAATAAGGAAGAACAAGTTGTTATTGAAAAGATGATGCTTGCCTTAGAGGGTTCAAAGACTTCTTTGACTTATATTTTTGATGGTAATATTACATATGTAGAAGAGGATGTTTAATTACGGAAATTAAGGCAAATAACAAGTCATTATACGAGCTATTTTGTGTCATACTTATAATAACTGAGGTAGTTATGACAGTGATAATTGAAACATAAAGGGAAGCCCATTTGGGCTTCCCTTAAAAATTATTTTTTAGCATTACCTTTATTTGTTGCTGATTGATTATTTAATTTCTTTGTTTCATTTAAAGAAGCATCATTGGTGCTACTAGTCATATTAGACATACTTGACATAGCAGCATTTGAAGTACTACTAGTGCCTGAATTTGAGGCTGATTGATTATTTAATTTTTTTGTTTCTGCTAAAGAAGCATCACTAGTGCTGCTAGTCGTATTAGGCATGTTAGACATGCTAGACATATTAGACATGTTAGACATACTTAACATATCAGAGTTTGAACCACCACTAGAAAGATTATTAGAAGCTGATTGGTTATTTAATTGTCTTGATTCTGCTAAAGAAGCATCATTAGTACTACTAGTCATATCAGTGCTTGGAGCATCACTAGTGCTACTAGTCATACCAGCGTTTGAGTAAGTACTTGAACCTTTATTAGCCTCTGATTGTTTATTTAATTTTTTTGTTTCTTCTAAACTATTATTATTCATAATTATTCTCCCTTCTAGTATATAAATTACACTTTATATCGAGTGCTTTTATAGTTTACCCACTTTGTTATAAAATATAGATGAAAATTATGTAATTAATTTTAATAAATACAGTTAAAGATCTAACCATTATTAGAATAATACAAAAATTATTTATTATATTAATTAATAATAAGTATTGACAAAGTTCGGCAAAGTAGGTATACTAAAATTACACAAAGAAGAAAGCTTTCAAATCAGAGTGTAAGGGAAAATCTTTAATAAGAAGGGGTGTGGCCCAAAGATTAATATTATAAAAAAACATTTTAATTTAAAAGAAAGTGTGGTGGTTACATCGAAAAAAGAAAAGATTATTATATAGTTAAAAGCATTAGTTTAAAACTGCTGAATCAGCGTAAACAAAAAAACTTAATTCATAGGTAGTTGAAGAAAGATCGTCTTTTAGGCCTAATAAAGACACTTTAATAGATTGCCAAGTATTTAAAAAATATTAAATAAGTAAAAGTTACCCGTACCGAGTTAAACCTTAAGAGTTTAATATTAGAATCATTAGAAACGATACTATTCATGAGCGGGAAATTGTAAGGAGAGAATAATTGAACGAAAAATTATTAAAAGATAGAAGCTAAACCTATCGGGATTAATAAATGGGAATTAGCTTTTATTTTTCGAGTTTTAAAAAAATTGGAATTTTGGATGAGAATTATATACTAAATTTATATTTAAATAAAAATTCAAAAAATGTATAATAATATCAATTCATTATAATAATTTGTTTATATTAATTGGTTATGTTATTATTAAATATATGAGATAAAAAAGAATAACCGAACACAGGGGAGTTGGATAGGCCAACTGAGAACAAGAACTTTAATTCTTTGACCCTAATAACCTGAACTGGATAATGCCAGCGTAGGAAGTTGTTTATTGGTGTATTATATATAAATTTTATATAACATGATAATTTAAACACGAATCCTATGGAGTTGTGTTTTTTTGTTTTGCACAAAATTAAAACTTGAGCGAGGGTATTTATAGTTTGTTCCTTTTTATTTACATAAAAGAAAGGAGACTCAATAAATGCATACTAAAAAAATAACTATTTCATCACTTCTAATAGCTATAGGGGTAATAACGGGAAGTATTATCTTTATACCAGTAGGAGTATCAAAATGCTTCCCGGTGCAGCATACAATTAACGTTATTGCAGCAGTGATTTTAGGTCCAGGCTATGGCGTAGCGATTGCCTTTTGTATATCTTTACTTAGAAATATATTAGGGACAGGTTCTTTTTTGGCCTTTCCAGGAAGTATGATTGGAGCGCTTTTAGCCGGAATTTTATACAAGAAAACCAAAATCAATTTATACGCAGTAGTAGGAGAAATATTTGGTACAGGGATTTTAGGTGGATTAGTAGCATTCCCAATAGCTAATCTTATGATGGGTAAAAAAGTTGGGGCATTGTTCTTTATAACCCCATTTTTAATAAGTACAATTGGAGGAAGTTTAATTGCGTACTTTATTCTTAGAGTAATAGATTTTAAAAAACTAACTAATTTAAACCAAGAAGATTTAAATAGATAAAACGTAGGAGGGATTTTGATGAAAAAAGTATTAACAATAGCTGGTTCTGACAGCTCAGGAGGAGCAGGCATACAAGCAGATTTAAAAAGTTTTAGTGCAAATGGCGTATATGGAATGAGTGTTATTACTGCCATAACAGCACAGAATACTATGGGAGTTTTTGCGGTACAAGACCTTGATGTCGAAATCATTAAAGCACAAATTGATGCTATTTTTACAGATATAGATGTTGATGCAGTTAAAATTGGTATGGTGTCGAAGATTTCTACTATTGATGCAATAAGTGAAAAATTAGAACTATACAAGCCTAAAAACATAGTACTCGATCCTGTAATGATTTCCAAAAGCGGTTATTCACTGTTAAAGCCAGAGTCAAAAGCGGCTTTGATTAAAAAATTAATTCCACTAGCATCACTAATTACACCTAATGTTCCAGAGGCTGAGGAAATTTTAGAAGAAGTAAATTCAGATATTAAGCATATAGAAACAATAGAGGATATGGAAAGTGCAGTAAAAGAATTATATAGGCTCGGATGCAAAAATATACTTTTAAAAGGTGGACATATGCATGGAGATGCCGTAGATGTGTTTTATGATGGAAGCGAGATTATACATTTTACGTCTAACCGAATAAATACAAAAAATACTCATGGAACGGGATGCACTTTATCTTCTGCTATAGCTGCAAATTTGGCACTTGGACTCAACATGAAGGAGGCAATAAAAAATTCAAAGCAGTATATAACAATAGCTATAAAACATTCCTTAGATATTGGTCATGGGGTAGGACCTACCAATCATTTTTATGAATTATATAAAAAGGCAGGTATGACAAATGATTAATGATAGTGAAAAACTAGGATTTTGGACCTTTGTATTTTTATGGTTTGGAGCATCAGTTTCTGCTGCCGAAATACTTACGGGAGGATTAATTGCGCCCTTAGGATTTAAAGTGGGGATAATAGTAATAATACTCGGACACTTAATTGGAACCGGAATATTAGTTCTGGGGGGGATCATAGGCACTAGGGAAAAAGTTCCATCAATGACTTCAACCAATATTTCTTTTGGAGTATACAGCACTTATTTATTTTCAATTTTAAATATACTTCAGCTAATTGGTTGGACGGCAATTATGATAAAAGTAGCAGCCAATTCGGTAAATCTTATATCGCAAAGCCTATGGAATTTTGATAATGTTTTAGTATGTATATTGATTATTGGAATATTCACCATTTTGTGGCTTTATTTTGGGAATAAGGGCATGAAAAAATTAAATATTACAGCAGTATCTTTGCTTTTTATACTAACATTGGTACTAGGAGTTATTATATTTAAAGATAAAACATTACTCACAAAAGCAAGTACTGGAGAAATATCATTTGGAGGAGCTTTAGAACTTAGTATAATTATGCCTCTTTCTTGGTTGCCTTTAATTGCAGACTATACTAGATTTGCGAGTAGCGAAAGGGAAGGAGCTTTTGGAAGTTTCATAGGCTATTTTTTAGGAAGTTCATGGATGTTTATTATAGGGCTTGGGGCAGTTATAGTTTCAAACAATTCAGACCCTTCAACAATTATGCTTGCAGCAAATTTAGGTATTACAGCTCTAGGAATAGTAGTTTTATCTACAGTAACTACTACATTTTTAGATGTGTATTCAGCGGGAGTTTCTTTTTTAAACATTATGCCAAAGCTTGGTGATAAAAAAGTTGGTATTATCATGGCTATTATTGGGACACTAGCAGCGGTAATATTTCCTATGGGAAATTATGAGGGCTTTTTATATGCTATAGGTTCAGTATTTGCACCATTATTCGCAATCTTAATCACTGATTATTTTATAATAAAGAAAAATACAAAAGTGCAAGCGAGTGTGCTCATAAATTGGGGAGCAATTCTTGTTTGGATTATAGGAATAGTACTTTATTATGTATTTATAAAAAAAGATTTACTACTGGGAGCTACAATGCCAGTTATGATTATAACAGGATTTATATACGCAATAAGTTGGAGGATGATGTCTAAATGGAAATTAATAAAAAAGTAGTAGAATTATTAAGCAATTTGAAAGAAAAAAATCCCTTGGTGCACCATATAACAAATTATGTTACAGTTAATGATTGTGCTAATATTACACTGGCTATTGGTGCATCGCCAGTTATGGCAGATGATATTAATGAAGTACGCGAAATGGTCGCACTTTCCTCATCACTTGTTATAAATATAGGGACTTTAAACAGTAGAAGTGTAGAATCGATGATACAGGCAGGGAAAAGAGCAAATGAGCTAAATATTCCTGTTATCTTAGATCCTGTTGGAGCAGGGGCAACATCTTATAGAACAGAAACTGCTAAAAGAATTATAAGTGAAGTAAAATTAGCGGTTATTAGAGGGAACTTATCAGAAATAAAAACACTTCATGGTATTGAAACTAAAACAAAAGGGGTAGATGCTTGCGTAAGTGTATATGAAAATGGGACTGATCTTACTAAGGAAAAAGAAATGGCAAGTGCTTTGGCTTATAAATTTAATACTGTAGTAGCTATAACCGGGGAAGTAGACATTATAACAGATGGAAAAATTCTTTACACTTCATCAAACGGACATAAAATAATGGCTAAGGTTACAGGTACAGGATGCATGTGTACTTCACTTATTGGTTGTTATTTAGGCGTAGGAGATAACAATCTAATAGCTACGCTCGCAGGAATTGTTTCTATGGGTATTGCAGGAGAAATAGCTCATGAAGGCTTAGAAGAAAATAAAGGCGGCACAGGAACACTAAAAGTAAAAATACTCGATGCTATTTATAGTTTATCTGAAAGCATAATAATGAAAAGGAGCAAATTAAATGAGGAATAATGTGAATTACAGTCTTTATCTTGTTACAGATAGAGATGTATTAGTTGATAACGATATATATACTGGGGTGGAGGAAGCAATAAAAGGCGGAGTTACAGTAGTTCAGCTTAGAGAAAAAAGCTTAAGTACTTTAGAATTTTACAACATTGCAGTTAAAATAAAATTTGTTACAGATAAATATAAGATTCCACTAATAATAAATGACAGAATTGATATTGCACAGTCGATAGATGCGGCAGGCGTCCACCTGGGGCAAAATGATATGCCGGCGGGTATAGCAAGAAACATAATAGGAGATAATAAAATATTAGGGGTTTCCACTTCAACACTTGAAGAAGCCCAAAAGGCAGAAAGAGAAGGAGCAGATTATGTAGGAGTGGGAGCGATGTTCCCCACAGCGACTAAAGAGGATGCAAGTGCAGTGACCGTGAACTGCTTGAAGGAAATAAAAAAAGGTATTTCTATCCCGGTAGTTGCTATTGGTGGTATTAATGAAAAGAATGTAGGACTATTAAAACCAGCGAATATTGATGGTATAGCAGTAGTTTCGGATATACTAGGGAAAAAATGTGTAAAAATAGCAGCAGAAAAACTATGTGTTTAATTAAACTGTAAAATCGAAGTATTTAAAATTTTCAAAATAGTTCTTGTAATCATTGGAGTATATTACAAAAATATGATAAAATGTAATGTAAAATAAGGATGAGATTATAAGGAGTGTGTAATATGATAATTGAAGGAAAAGTTTTAATTGCACAAGGTGGAGGACCAACAGCCGTTATTAACCAATCGTTAGTTGGTGCAGTGCTCGAAGCCAGAAAATTTGCACAGGTAACAAAAGTCTATGGCGCTATAAATGGAGTAAATGGGATAGTTAATGAAAATTTCCATGATTTAAGCCGTGAGACAACACATAATCTAGAACAGGTGGCTATGACGCCATCATCAGCACTTTTATCTACAAGAGACAAGCCAGATGAAGAATATTGTAAGGAGATATTTAAGGTGCTTAAAGCTCATGAAATAAGATATTTCTTTTATATTGGAGGAAATGATTCATCTGATGCAGTTAGAATAGTAAATCAGCAAGCTAAAATTGCAAGTTACGAGCTTAGGGCAATTCATATACCAAAAACAATAGATAATGATCTAATGGTTAATGATCATACTCCTGGATATGGATCTGCAGCCAAATATATAACAAGTGCATTTATTGGCGTTAATCTTGATAATAGAGCACTACCAGGGATATATATAGGAGTAGTCATGGGGCGACATGCAGGATTTTTAACGGCAGCCGCGGCCCTCGCTAAAAAGTATGAAGATGATGGACCACATTTAATATATTTACCAGAAAAAGTATTTAAAATAGATCAATTTTTGATTGATGTTAAAAATGTTTATGATAAATATGGAAGATGTGTAATAGCTGTTTCAGAAGGCATTCAAGACGAAAAAGGGGTGCCAATTATTGCAAGCCTTATGGAAAGAGTAGAAACAGATGCCCATGGGAACATACAACTTTCAGGATCAGGAGCATTAGGCGATCTTTTGTGTAAGCACATTAGAAATAATTTAAATATCAGCAGAGTTAGATCTGACACATTTGGATACCCTCAAAGAAGTTTTATGGGATGTGTTTCAGATGTGGATAGGAATGAAGCTCGCGAAGTAGGAGAAAAAGCTGCACAATTTGCACTTTGGGATAATGTTGATGGTTCAATTACTATTCATAGAACAGGTCATTATTCAGTAGATTATAGACTTACACCACTCGCGCTCGTCGCAGGCAAGACAAGGGTAATGCCTGCTAATTTTATTAATAGTACATGCAATAATGTAACTGAAGCATTCTTAAATTATGCTAGGCCGTTACTAGGTTCGGATATGCATTATGCACACAGACTTAGGGCATCTAAAGTACCGAAGATTCTAGATAAATAGGGTAAGTCATTTGACTTATAATAATAAAGTTAAAAATAGCAAGCAAATATTTGACTATGTAAATATTTACTTGCTATTGAAATTAACTGAGTAAAAAATTTATATTTTAGCACTAGAGATTATAGAGTCTTTAATTTTGCTATAAGCATAATCAAGTGAAGAATCTAAATTATTATTATTTTTTCCTCCACCTTGTGCAGAGAAGGCACTTCCACCACCTTTTCCATCAATTAGAGTTATGGCATCCTTTAGAAGGGAATCCATTTTAATTATATTTAAATCCCTTGAACACATGAATAAAAGATTAGCTTTATCACCAGATTTTACTCCAAATAAAACTATGACCTTTGCAGCGGATACTAATTTTGTTGCTAACATATTAGCATATTTTAAATCAACGTTATCATAAATGCATTTAAGTACCCTAATGTCTTCTATTTTTGGTGATGTTTCTAACATGTTTTGAACTTCATACTCAGCAACAGCTGCCTTTAATACTCTTTTTTCAGTGAGTGCTTTATTGAGTTCACCTGAAAGCCGTTCTACTTCGGATAAAACTGTATCATTATTACAGCATAAAAGTTTAGACATTTTTTCTATAGCTTCATGTTTTAAGGCATAATCAGAAACGGCCCTTCCCCCACACATAAACTCAATTCTTAGGCCAGTCTTATATTTGTCTAATTTTGTAACCTTAATTAATTGCACCTCAATAGTAGAACTCGGATGTATACCACAACAAGGATTTACATCAATATCACCGATTTTTACTATTCTAACTTTTTCTCCAGCTTTTACTGGAATTTTTTTCGTTAATATTTTTTTTAATTCTGAGCTAGTTGGATATAGTACTTCTATGTTAATATTGTCTAAAACTATTTTGTTAGCTTTTTTTTCAGCAATATTAATTTCATTACTGCTAATAGTTTTATCAATATCAATTGTTGTAGAATTTGCTCCAAGATGAAAGCCTATGGTATTTGCATTAAATAAATCGTGGATACAAGCAGATAGTATATGTTGACCCAGGTGCTGTTGCATATAATCAAACCGCATGTCAAAATCTATGCTACATTTAACCCTATGAATTTTTAAAGGTTTCACTTCAACTACATGATATATTTTCTCATCTTTTTCATATACATAGGTTACAGTAGCTCCATTTATAAATCCAGTATCACATGGTTGACCACCACCTTCAGGGTAAAAATAGGTTTCATTCAGTTCGACATGATACTTGTTTTCTTTTTCAATTACATTTATAATTTCAGCTGTAAATTCTGTTTGGTATGGGTTTTCATAATATAACTTTTCCAAATTTAAGCATCTCCTTTTACTAACTATGTATGGAATTTATGGTATATTTTTAATCAATTGGAAATTCAAGATTTTATAATTAACGCTATATAGCCATCCACTGATATAAGTGATGGTAGTTCACTTTATATTATACCATAAGGATATTATAGTATAAAAGAATATTAACTCATAGATTAATGGAAATTGTAGCGCAAAACTAATGAAAATTTTTTAACAGTAGAAGTTAATTTATTTGAATATGCGGCTAAAGATGGAAATTATGTTGTGAAAGAAGTGGCTGATGACAATGGGTTTAAAAGTATTAGAAATACCTTAGCAAGTTATTGTGGGGTGGGGTCTATCCCACTTATTAGAGTAGCAGAAATGTCCCAAAAGGATAAAACTTTAATCTTAGAGCATGTCTTTGATGGAAGAGAATTAAAATTGAATGTGAAGATGATAAGATTATTGTGAAAATGTAATAGAACCCTCTGCAAAGCATGAGCTTTACAGAGGGTTCTATTATTTACAAACTATTTAACCAAATCTTCAATAGAATTAATATCCATATACTTAGGAACAACTAAACCTATTTTAGCTCCTTCTAGGTTTGGTCCTAAATCTTCAAATTTGCCTTTGTAGTCTGACATGTATTTCGCATGTGTTGCTGGTAACCATGCTGCAACAATAGCATCTGCATCACCACTAGCTACTGCAGCCCACATAGGACCTGCGTCTACTTGCGTAAGTTTAACGTCGTATCCCATATCTTCGAGTACTAATCCAATTACATTAGTAGATGCAATTTCTGTATCCCAAGCAACATAAGCAATATTAATTGGTTTGTTATCTACTTTTGTTGCACCTTCAGTCCATTTACTTACTGTGTCTTTATTGTCAGTAATCCATTGTCTTGCAGTTTCCTTTGCGTCTTCTCCAGCATTGATTTTAAGCATAACAGCTTCTGAGTCTGCAGGGGTCCAAGCAAAGTTGTCTAATATTTTATAAGCGTCTGGCATATCTTCTTTTAAGCCTTTACGTACAATTGTGTTTATATGTTCAGCCTCGCCAAAAGTTCCTTTAGGGTCATCTAAGTATTTTAAATCATATTTACTAAACATCCAGTGAGGTGACCAACCAGTAATTATAATTGGCTTTTCATCTTTATACGCATCTGCAAGCGCTTGTGTCATAGCAGCACCTGAACTAGTCTGTACAGTATAATCTAATTCGTAGTCTTTTACAGCTTGCTCTGCAGCTTGAACTACACCTGAACCAGCATCTATCCCTGTAATTTTATAATCCATTTGCTCACCAATAGTTTTATCAGCACTCTTCGGTTCTTCAGCACTTTTACTACTACAGCCAACAAAAGTTAGGGCTACTAGGCCAAAAGCTACGGCACCAAGTTTTTTCCAATTGTTTTTTATCATAAATTTATTCCTCCTTATATTTTACATATTACTTTTCTAAAGGTTTCAGAAAAGTAATATGAATTTAACTATTTAAATTTTAGGAATCTTTTCTTTTATTTAGTGCTTGAGTGATACGATCCAATATCATAGCCAATATAACAATAGCTAGACCTGAAGCAAATCCTTGTCCGGCCTCATTCCTGGTAACCGCTCTAAAAACTTCAACACCTAATCCGTCAGCACCAATCATAGAAGCTATAACAACCATAGATAGTGATAACATAATTGTTTGGTTAACACCTGCCATAATTGTATTTTTTGCAAGTGGAAGTTGAACTTTCAATAATTTTTGCGCTGGAGTTGATCCGAAGGCATCTGCTGCTTCAATTAGTTCCGGCGAAACTTGGCGAATACCAAGATTAGTTAACCGTACCACTGGAGGCATTGCAAATATAACGGATGCAATAATCCCAGGTACCATTCCTATACCAAAGAAAGAAACAGCAGGTATTAAATATACAAAGGCAGGCATAGTCTGCATAAAATCTAATACAGGAGTTATTACATTTTGAACTGTTTTGCTTTTTGACATCCAAATTCCAAGAGGGATGCCGATTATAATTGATATAAAACTAGCTGTTAAAATCAATGATAGAGTAAGCATAGTTTGTTCCCAATATCCAAGATTTTGTATTAACAGTAAGCCTAATAAAGTAAATAAAGATAATCCCCATTTTTTCTTGGTTATAAATATAGTTAATAATACGATAATTAAAACAAAAATTAATGGTGGTATAGCTATCAATACATCACTTAAACCAGATATAATCCCATCAAGCGAATCTTTAATTGGTTCAAAGAACCACTGAGCATTTTCTCTCAGCCATGCCGTAAGAAAGTCAGCCCATTTAACTATTGGTAGTTGTGGTATTTGTGTCATCTAGATTCACCTCATTTCCTGCAAGAGCCGCTAGTACTGCGCCTCGAACTATAATTCCTTTTAATATTTTATCTTCAACAACTGCTACGGGCACAGGAGAATTGTGTATTACTTCGAACAAATCGTTTAATGATAAATCTGGACGAACCACTGGAACATCTGTAATCATAACATCATAAATATCTTTATTTCCATTTTTCACGGCTTCCGATGCAGCATCGGCAGTTACTACTCCAAGAAATTCTTTATTTTTATTAATAACATAAATACTTGAAATTCCAGCTTGTTTCATACGTTGAAGCGCAACTCGTGGTCCATGTTTTTCTATATCTATAGTTTCAGGACGTTTCATAACATGTTGTGCAGAAAATACCTTAGATCTATCTACATCTTTAACGAACTTTTCAACATAATCATCAGCTGGGTTTGTCATAATTTCTTCTGGAGTACCAACCTGCACAATTAATCCATCTTTCATAATTGCAATTTTGTCTCCAATTTTAAGGGCTTCATCTAAGTCATGTGTAATAAATATAATCGTTTTATGCATAGATGATTGTAAATCTATAAGTTGATCTTGCATCTCTTTACGAATTAGCGGATCTAGGGCTGAAAAGGCTTCATCCATGAGTAGAATATCTGGATCATTAGCGAGTGCCCTTGCAAGACCTACCCTTTGCTTCATTCCGCCTGATAATTGACCAGGATATTGATCTTCATAGCCTGTCAAACCTACCAATTGTAATGATTCAATAGCCTTTTCTCGAATCTTCGTTTTATTCATTCCTTGTATTTCTAATCCAAATCCGGCATTCTCCCAAACAGTGCGATGGGGAAACAATCCAAATCCTTGGAAAACCATGCTTAGTTTCTTTCTTCTGGTATCTCTTAATGTACGCTTATCCATTTTCGCTAAATCTTCACCATCTACTAATACACTGCCTGCATTTGGCTCGATTAGTCGATTAATTAATCTTACAAGAGTAGATTTTCCACTTCCAGACAATCCCATTATGACGAAAATTTCTCCAGAGTGTACTTCGAACGATACCCTATTTACACCTACAGTCATTCCTGTTTCTTTCAAAATCTCCGGTTTTGTTTTTCCTTCTTGTAAAAGTTTTATACCTTGTTTAGGGTTTTTACCAAAGATTTTGGTCAATCCTTTAACTTCAATTTTTAACATTTATCCACCTCTTTTAGTATTCAATATATGTATTATTTGTAAACAAATCCACGTAAATTTATAGCATATTAACTTATTATAACAAATATAATTAAGAAATTCAAATTTTCACTAGGTATAGACCTTGAAGTATTTAAGCATTTCGGCCATTTACTCTAGATAACTTTATCTAACTGAATATTTAGGATGTGTTATTCTAGTACTCTTATTATTGCTATTAACCCCTATGAATTATTAAAATATGATAAATTAAAAATTTAATTTATCATATTTTATAATACCCACTTTTAATGACATATATTATAAAAAAGAACATAATATTTTTTAAAATTTATCTATTATAATAGATAGGAATCACATTAGAATATTAGCATGAAATATTTGATTATTGTAGGCGATTAGATTATTATATATATTGGAGTAGTAGATTTTATTGCTGTTAAAAAGAAGACTCTACTTGGAAGATTAATTCTATATATTAAGGAGAAAATTTATGAAAGACAAAAAAGTACTATTAGCAAATAGTTTATTATTATTAGCATTGTTGATATTTGTTTCAATACCTCATATAGCAAATATTGTATTTAGATTAAATGGTTCTATAACCGAAAATGTTTCACTACTTCTTTCTGGAGGGACCAGTGTTATTGCACTTGGAGGAATTGCTTTATTGTATTGTAGGATTACTAAAAGAAGATTTAGTAAGGTAATGGTAATAAAGAAGATTACCACCAAACAAGCTTTTTTAACAATGTTCGTAGTATTTGGTACTTATATTTTTGCAATGGGCATTAATTCTATAAGTATGAAGTTGTTCCCAATTGTGATAAAAGATGGTATGGAAATATCTAAATTAGTAAGTAATAGCTCAACATTATTAGGATTAATTGTGATAGTTTTGATTCCCGCATTTTTTGAGGAAGTGTTTTTTAGAGGAATTTTCTTAGATGCTTATGAAGGGAAAAGTAAAAAAATAAAGTATTTTATAATAATTACAATATTTGCAACCTTTCATGGTAATATAATGCAAATTATCTATGTGTTGTTTTTGGGATTTATTTTATTAGAGATAAGGGAATATACGGGATCACTCCTAGGAAGTATGCTATTTCACGCAACAAATAATGCAATATCATTTACTTTAAGTAAAGTAGCAAAGCATTATATAAAGACTATGAATACTGGGCTAGACCTAGAACAAGCAGCTGCTACAGCGGAAGCAATGAATGTTAGCTTATATGTAGTGATGATTAGAGCATCAATATTTTTTCTGATTGGAGGGGCTATATTATTTATAAACCTAAGAAAACTGAAAGAATATAAAGAGGAAAAGGATGGATTAGAAATCATAGAAGAAGAGGAGTACATCCAAGCAGAATACGTTCAAGAAGAAAAATATATAGTAGAAGATGGAGAAGTTATAGGCGATAAAAAACAATATATTCCACTAATTATATATTTTATTTCCATTACCATATTAATTATTAAAAGTTATTAATTTATAAAGTAATGCGATTTTAGGGAGGAAAGAAATGTTTAAGAGATTAAAAAAAATACAGTATAATTCACCAGTAATATTAACTTTCACTTTTTTAGCTCTTGTTAGCTATTTATTATCTTATTTAACAAATGGTATATTGACTCGCTTAATTTTTTCGAATTATAGAACTTCCCTTTTGGACCCAATGCAATATGTGAGGCTTTTTTCTTATATATTAGGTCATGCTAATTGGGCACACTTTTCAGGCAATTTTATAATAATTTTAATAATTGGACCAATGCTCGAAGAAAAGTATGGTTCGAAAGTTTTAATACAGTTAATATTAGTAACAGCTTTTGTTACAGGTCTAATAAATACAGTTTTCTCTAGTGCTGCACTGCTGGGTGCAAGTGGAATTGTGTATATGTTTATTATTTTGGGGTCTTTTACTAATGCTGAGAAGGGGAGAGTTCCACTGACTTTAATAATTGTCTTTTTTGTATTTATTGGTAGAGAAGTCTTTGCAGGTGCTTTTGCTCAGGATAATATCTCTCAACTTGCACATATTATTGGTGGACTTTGTGGAGCGTTATTTGCTTTTAAAATTAAATATATAGAGAATATATAGGGAAACAAAGAGTAACAATAAATAGATCTCACAAATAGATGCTACCAATAGATAACTCCTTATCTATTGGTAGCATCTATTTTCAAAAAATAAGTATTTGTTATATAATTATCAATGAAATTATATAATCTTTTACTAATTGGAATAGTTATATAAAACATGTTATTATTATTGATTGTAAAATTAAACCTAAAAAATAGTAAATCTGGGGAAAAAAATTATGAATAAAAGATCAAAAAAATTATTATCGCTATTAATATTAACAATGATTGCAGGTTCACTATTTGTGGGGTGCAGTACCACTAAAACTGTTGAGGAAAAAAGCAATACAGCGGTTACTCAAACAGAAAAAGTTGCAACGCCTTATGTTGACGGGAGCTATATAACTGATGCAAAATGGTTATCTGATAATTTGAAAAATAAAGATGTTTTGGTTTTAGATGCTAGAAGTGATAAAGATTATGCAAAAGGACATGTTACTGGTGCAATAAATGTTGCTTGGCAAGGATTTTCAAACATGGAGGGTAAGCCTGGAGACAAAGGTTGGGGAGTCGTTCTTCCTGATGATAAGCTATTGGAAAAACTATCTGCAATTGGCGTAGACAAAACTAAAACCATAGTTATTTATACTGACAATAAAAATGGTTGGGGTGAAGACGGTAGATTTGTATGGATGCTTAAAATGGCTGGTATTGAAAATGCAAAAATGCTAAATGGTGGATTTGATATCTGGGAAAGTAGCAAATATGAGGTTTCAAAAGAGCTAGCATCTCCTATTGCAAGCAGTTTTAAAATTGAGAATCCCGATAAGACTATGACTATTAATACGGAAGAGTTAAAAGCTAAACTGAGCAAGGTTAAAATTTTAGATAGTAGATCGAAAGACGAGTATGCCGGTGCAGTTAATTTTTATGAAGCAAGAGGTGGACATATCCCGGGAGCTATAAATCTAACATTTAGTAGTCTTTTCAAGGAAGACAAAACATTTAAAAGTGCAGAGGAAATAGACGTGATATTTAAAGCTGCCGGCTTAAATAAAGAGGATGAAATAGTAACATATTGCACAGCAGGTATAAGATCTGCACATTTAGCCTTATCACTAAAAATGATGGGATATAATAACGTTAAAAACTATGATGAATCTTTTTATACTTGGGCTAAGTATGATAAATGTTGATGCTATAAAAGGATACATTTTATCATTTGGAGTTTGGGCTCCTGTTGTTTCTTTTACCCTAATGATACTTCAATCAATTGTTGCACCGCTGCCAGCTTTTATAATAACCTTTGCTAATGCAGGTTTATTTGGATGGGTGAATGGAGCGCTATTATCTTGGAGTAGTGCTATGGCGGGAGCGGTCATATGCTTTTTTATAGCAAGGTTGTTAGGTAGAGACACAGTAGAAAAGTTAACAAGCAGATTTGCATTGAAAAGCATTGATGATTTTTTTGAAAAACATGGTAAATACGCAATATTAATTGCTAGATTGCTTCCAATTATATCTTTTGATATTGTAAGCTATGCTGCAGGGTTAACATCAATGAGCTTTTGGTCTTTCCTTATAGCTACTGGTATTGGGCAACTTCCTGCAACAATTATTTATTCCTATGTTGGTGGTATGCTTGCTGGTGGAACAAAACTTATGGTATTTGGACTTTTAATTCTGTTTGCTGTAAGTGTATTAATATTTTTAGTTAAAAAGATATATAAGGAAAAAAATAGGTAATATAGAACACGCTGGAGTAGAGGGAAGTTATTTTAATTGGGATGATACATATTAGAAGGTGATTTTTGTGAAAAGTATAAAGTTATCAAAAGGTATTTTAGAAAGAGTAGATACAATGTCAAGAGAATGTATTGATTGCAAGAAATGTATGAATAACTGTATAATGCTTGGAAATTACTGTACTTCACCTAAAGATTTTTTTGGTAGTATAAGGATGTCGGGTGAAATAGATATAGAAATACCCTACTCTTGCAACTTATGTAATCTATGCACAGAAGTATGTCCTAAAAAAATTAACCAAAAGGAGTTTTTTTTAGGATTGCGAAACTATGCTTTTAAAACTCAGAAAAAAGTTGTTAAACCATTAGGATATAAGGTAGTGAAAGTTCATCAAAAAAATAGCTTTTCAAAATTATTTTCAGCTTCTTCAAAAAATATAGAAAAGGTAAGTACCACTGCATTTATTCCTGGATGTAGCTTGATGTCTTACAGCCCTGAAATTGTTATGAAAACTTACGAATATCTTCAAATCGTTATACCAGGAATAATTATTATTTTAAAATGCTGTGGGAATCCGACTCATGCTATGGGAGATGAACAGGGGTTTATGCAATATTATTCTGAGCTACATGATGAGCTTAGGAAATTAAAAGTAACAGAAATAATTACGACTTGTCCCAATTGTTTTGTAAGCATAAAAAGAAATAGTCCTAATTTGAAAATTACTACTGTTTGGGAAAAAATCATTGAAAAAGGTATCCCTGAGATTTTAATTAACAAATATAAGAATTTGGACATTAAATTTAGTCTTCATGATCCATGCCCAACAAGATATGAAGACAATACACATGAAACGATTAGAGAAATAATAAAAATTATGGGCATTACTATTAAAGAATTCAAATTTACTAAAAAGCAAACTGTATGTTGTGGTGCAGGTGCTATGGTAGGAGTTACTAATAACCAGCTTGCAGCAGCGCATATGAACAAAAGAGCAGATCAGGCTCCAACTCAGCATATACTAACTTATTGTCAATCTTGTGCAGAGTCATTGTCAAGAGGAGATAAGAATACTGTGCATTTATTGGATTTGATGTTTAATGAAGAGATGCTTAATGAAAAGGTGTTTTCAACTACTAGTTTTCTGCAGAAAAAAAACAATACTGCTCAAAAGTGGATTAACAGGTACAAGGGTAAAAGAAAAATTGAAAAGCTTTAGAATAAAGGGATGGTTAATAGATTGCATGGTAAAATGAGTCTTTGATTCATTGAAATATAGTTGAACCTGCAACTGTACATAAATAAATTTTTTCAAGCAAAAGACTTGAGAAAAGTATTATAATTAAATAAAATTGAATAGCATAAGAAGAGCAAACATTTAAAATAAAAATATGTAGGCTCTTTTATTTAGTTATTTCAGGGATATTTTCACTTTACTGTATGAAATTATAAACACAAGGTATATAATGTAACTAAAAGTAGAATATGGCAATTGATGATATGAGTAAATAAATGGAGGTTGTTATAATGAATAAAAAATATGTAACAATAATAACACTACTATTATTAACGATATCTTTATTTGGTTATGTCACTCAGAAGCGAGATACTTCTAATCTCTCATGGAATGAGCTAACTGACCAAGAAAAAGGGGATATTGGAATAAAAACATCAAATAGTGATCAGCCTATTGTATCTTTTCATATTGCTGATAAAGATGCAATAATAGCTAAAACTGGCGAGACATCGGAAAAAGCCATTCCAATCCCAATTAGTAAGGAAGAACCAGTCAATATCAATGATAATGGTCCTACAGTAACGATTGCTCAAAGATTACAGATTCAAAATGGAATGACAACTGCAGAAGTAACCAACATTCTTGGAAAAGGTAAATCAATGGCTTGTACTGATTGTACAGATGAGGATGGAAAGCCCTTCACTTCTGTAACACTCCAATACACATCCACAGAGAATCCAATGGATGTTGTATCATATACATTTATGAATTAGTCCAAGCAATATCAGGTGAATTAAAATGAAATTGCCTCCGAGGTCCAGAAAATTACCATATTTAGATTTCTTAATTCAAAAAAAACTGTGGCAAAACCACAGTTCTTAGTTTGAATTAAATTGCGTTCATAATGTCACCTTGTTATTTTTTAACCTGTCCCCTTTTAGTCCACTAAAGAAGACAGTACCGATGACTTCGAAATAATCCCCTTTAAACGATTTTCTTCATCTAAAACTGCTAGGGGGTATTTCGCATTTGTAGCGTCAGGAATTAAATCCTGAACATAGGTATCTTCATCAGTTCTACAATACTTATCACTTAGAATATCTTCTATGCTTTTCTTTTCCTTGATAGCCTGAATAGCATCTTCTATAGTAATAATCCCCTTTAATATTTTACCAGCGTCAACAACATAAATACTAGATATCCTTGTAGCTTTCATTTCCCTTACAGCTACATTTAATCCTTGCTTTACTGATACTAAAGCTGACGGATTATACATAATATTTTTAGCCTGTAGTACTTTAGACCTATCAATATCCTGTATAAAAGATTTTATATAATCACTCTTAGGATCATTTAATATATCCTCTGGTGTACCTATCTGCTCAATCCTTCCATCTTTCATCACAGCCACTCTGTCACCTAATTTAAAGGCTTCATTTATATCATGAGTAATAAAAACAATGGTTTTCTTAAGTTCATCCTGTATATCCATTAGCTCTAGCTGCATATCTCTTCTAATAAGCGGATCTAACGCACCGAAAGGCTCATCCATTAGTAATATATCAGGATCATTAGCTATGGCTCTAGCAAGACCAACCCTTTGTTGCATACCACCACTTAATTCATTAGGCATTTTTTCCTCCCAGCCGGCTAGACCAGTAGTAGCTAAAGCTTTTTTTGAAATTTCATAACGCTCTTCTTTAGGAACATTTCTAGCTTCTAACCCAAACTGTACATTCCCAATTACTGTTCGGTGACTAAACAATCCAAAATGTTGAAAAACCATAGCCATCTTCTTTTGTCTAAATTTCTGTAGTTCTTTTTTATTATAGGGTACGATATTTTCATCATCTATATAAATATTACCCTTTGAAGGTCTAGTTAAGAGATTCAAACAACGAATTAAAGTAGATTTTCCACTTCCCGATAATCCCATGATAACAAAAATCTCTCCCTCATTTACCTCGAAGGAAACATTATTTACTGCTACAGTTTTACCAGTTTCTTGTAATATCTCATTTTTTGTTTTTCCTTCATCAATTTTTTTATAAACGGCTTTTATATTATGACCAAATATTTTACTTAGGTTTTCTACTTTAATTTTAACAGACATCTTTTTTCCCCACCTTTAATATGAAATTAATCTAGGATTTTCTAGATAAAAGTTTTTACTCAGGCACCTTGTAGTGCGCAGCTATCCCTTGTGATAGTCTGTCAATAATGATTGCCAATATAACAATACCTAAACCGGCTTCAAATCCACGGGCTATGTCCATTCTATTAATGGAAATTAATACTTCCATACCGAGACCCTTTACCCCAATCATAGATGCAATTACCACCATAGATAATGCCATCATCGTTGTTTGATTTATTCCAGCCATAATGGTAGGAAGCGCTTGAGGCAATTGCACCTTTGTTAAAACACACCAGCTTGAAGCTCCAAAGGATAATGCTGCCTCTACCATTTCCGTAGAAACCTTCCTTATAGCAAGATCCGTTAGCCTAATAACAGGAGGTATAGAATATATTGTTGTAGCAAAAACTGCTGGAACCATCCCCATCCCAAATATCATCATAGCTGGAATTAGATAAATAAAGCTTGGCATGGTTTGCATAGTATCTAGTATAGGCTGCATAATAGTCTGAAACGTATTGTTATAGGCCATAAGAATACCAATAGGAATTCCTAAAAGCAATGATACGATAACAGCAGCCACAACAATTGACAGGGTATACATCATTAAGGTCCAATAGCCAAAACTCCCTATTAAAAATAAAGAAGCAGCAAAAAACACACCAGACTTTAAATTTAATACCTTCCAACTTACCAAAAGTATTATGATCATCACCATCCACCAAGGCATAAATAGTAGAAATTTTTCTATATATAGTAAAACCGTTAATAAAGCACTACTTATTGCATCAAAAACTGTACCAAATGTGTCAATGCTCCAGTAAGTGAAATTCTCAACATATTGTCCTAGATTAAAACTAATCGAACTAGGAAATTCTTGACTCATTATTTCTTTAAAATTCATCCTTATAATCTCCCTTATAGTTAAAATATTATCATGCTGTATATTATACTAAAGGAGATAACTTGATTTACAAGCTATCTCCTTCAGTATTTTATTATTTAATAATCATTTATATTAAAAAAATTATCTAGTACCTTCCAGTACCTTTTTCGCAACTTCCTTCGGTACCCACTGGGTCCATAAATCTTCATGTTCCTTTAAAAACCATAATGCTGTTTCATTAATAGTTAAGCCTTCACTATCCATCATAGCCAATGCTTCCGCAGTAATAGCACTACTAGTCTTATAATTGCTTAAAAACTCAACTACATCAGGAGCTTCCGAAGGCAAATCATTTTGAACAGCAATGGTGAGCCTTTGAGACGGGAATTCCGTTTTAAAACCATCCGCCCACTCCTCGTCATTATAAGGTGCATCCTCTAATAATGTTAAATCATATTTTCCTGAGATCCAAGTAGGTTCCCAATAATAACCTACCCATGGCTCGCCATCATTAATAGCACTAACAAGAGAAGTGTTTAATCCAGCAGCAGATCCTGGCTGGAAATAATTAAAGTGATCATTTAATCCATAGGTTTCCATTTTAACCTGCAATACCTCATCTGCAAACCATCCTGGAATGGAACCATAGATACGTCCTTTACTAGGGTCCTCAGGATCTTTAAATAACTCCCAGTATTTTGCTAAATCATCAATACTCTTCAAATCAGGAGCCATAGGCTCTATTCCACGTTCATCATCGCCCTCTATCATATAAGTGGGTACATATAAACCTTGCATATTATCATCATAGTTAAGACCAACCTCCGTAATAAGACCTTCGTCTACATAGCGGGTATATTCCTCAATCACATTACCTGTCCAAATTTCCATGTATATGTCAATTTCACCCTGACGCACACCAAGAAGTGATACCTGCTCAGAGCCTGGTATTTCGTCTGTATCATAGCCATAGCCGTAATTAAGAATGTTAGAAGCAATCGCATTATGTATACGAATACTGTCCCACCCTGCATCTGCAAAAACCAGCGTTTTCTTTTCTCCATCAGCTTCTGCGCCTCCACAACCTACCATCAACATAGATAACATCAAAAATACACTTAATAAAGCAACCACATAGAAGCTTTTGCTTCTACATTTAGTTCCATTTTTAGATTTGCACATATTCATTTCGTCCTCCTTTTAAATATTCATCATTTTTCTTTTCTAACAGTATCTATATATGACACTGATATTATCTTATTTAGATGAATATATACATCGCCTCCCTCTTTATCTCATGGATATTTTTTACAATATATATATATATACTACATATATTTCTTATAGAGCAGTCCTATGTATTCGTATCTTCCCTTGGATAATAATTAAATATATCACCAGACTGAAAACTATCTACCAATCTCTCCAACCAATGATAGTAGAGTTTTGACTCTTCAATTTGGGCTAAGTATATGATTGTATCTTCCTTAGTTTGGTCATCACATGTATCTTCTTGAAGAATTTTCTCTAAAATCTTTTGAGCTTCATAAATAGCGTTTAAATTTATTTTCGCTTCTCTTTCCCAGCCCTTGCAGTAAAAATGGATAAAGGATTTAAAAAAATCTTTTTCTGCTACATATTTACTTTTTCTAGAACCCTTTTGCCAAAGCTTGTTAACCATGTTATTTTCTTGCAATGTTCTAACGCCTGTACTCATACTAGGTTTACTCATTTGTAAAATATCTTTCATCTCATCTAAGGTCATAGGATCCTTTTCAAAACACATAGTTCCATATAATCCTCCTACAGACGGTGCTACACCATAAACATCCATAGTTTCAGCAATAGAATTAATGAGAATATCCTTCGCTAACTCTAAATCATCATTTTTCTGCTTTGTTTTTTTATCATTATTGTCTTTGATAGAATCATCTATCATATTAACAATCCACCTTCCAATTGGGTTAAATTAAATAAATTAATTAAGTATTTTTTTAATTTGTTTAATTTCCTTAACGCTTTATATCATAGTATAAGCTTTTATACATTTTGTCAAATTGAATATGGTATTTGTAGGAATAACAATCCCATTTTACGCTCCAACTCATTTACAACAGCGTTCTGTGATTTAGAAGGTAAGCGAAAGAACAACTCATTGCGGGTTACTCTTTCGCTTAATACCATTAAGACAGTCTTTTTACTCTGTTTGTCTATTACAGTGTCCATTTTCATCACGTGTAGCTACCACTGCAGGTCTTTCTGAGATGCTTATTTTTTTGGTACTATTATGTGTAGCTTTATTTTTTTATAGTTTTTCTTTTTAGCATTCTTTTTAACAGGCAGATCTTTGTTACTTATATTTAAAAACAAATTATTATCCAAATAGTTATACACAGTTTTGAAGCAAATAGTTGTTTCAAATTATAGATCTTTATTTGTGATGTTTTGAATGGCTACATACGGAGATTCGCAATCTATACCAGAGGAATAAACTATCAAAGATTTTTTTAAACTTCCTTGACATTTACATTTCGAATATGTTAGGGTTGAGATATTAAATAAATTAAATATATTTAGAAATAATTTAACGAACTTAATTTAGAGGAGGCGTTATCATTGTTAAATAAAAAAATGTACATTGATGGAATATGGGTTGACGCAAAATCTGGCAACACTCGAAAGATTATCAATCCTTATAATAGAGAAGAAATAGCAGTTGTTGCTGAGGGAGATTCAGAAGATGCTAAAAGAGCTATCGCTGCTGCTCGCAAAGCTTTTGATGAAGGGACATGGTCCACAACACCTGCTAACGAAAGAGCCCAGTTAGTATTTAAGATAGCCGAACTGATAGAGCGAGATAAAGAAGAATTGGCTACATTAGAAACATTAGATACAGGAAAAACGATTATAGAGAGTCGAGGCGATATGGATGATATTGCTGGTGTATTTCGTTATTTTGCAGGCCTCGCCGATAAGGATGGCGGAGAAATCATTGCTTCCCCTATTCCTAATACAATCAGTAAGATTGTTAGAGAACCGGTAGGCGTTTGTGGGCAAATAACACCTTGGAACTATCCTTTATTACAGGCATCCTGGAAGCTTGCCCCTGCATTAGCAGCAGGAAATACTATGATTATAAAGCCTAGTGAAATCACACCTTTAACCACTGTTAAGGTGACAGAGTTAATTGAAGAGGCAGGCATTCCTAAAGGTGTTGTTAATTTAGTTTTAGGAGCTGGAGCAACAGTTGGTAATGAGCTAGCAGAAAATCTTGATGTAGACCTTATTTCCTTTACAGGTGGTATTATAACTGGTAAAAAAATCATTCGAGCTGCTAGTAATAATGTAAAGAAAATGGCATTAGAGCTTGGTGGTAAAAACCCTAATATCGTATTTGCTGATGCAGATTTTGATACTGCAGTAGATCAAGCGTTAAACGCTGTTTTCTACCACGCAGGACAGGTTTGCTCCGCTGGAGCCAGATTACTTGTTGAAGACAGTATTCACGATGATTTTGTAGAAGCTTTAGTAAAAAGAGCAAAAAGAATCAAGTTAGGTAATGGATTTGACGAAAGCACACAATCAGGTCCTCTTATTTCTCAAGAGCATCGTGCTAAGGTGGAAGCATATGTTGAAACCGGCAAAAAAGAAGGTGCTAAGGTGGTAGTAGGTGGTACAAGACCAGATAGCCCTGAGCTACAAGATGGATTTTTCTTCCTTCCTACCATATTTACAAATTGCACTACTGACATGACGATAGTACAAGAGGAAGGCTTTGGACCAGTTCTAACGGTGGAACGCTTCAAATCTGAAGAAGAAGCTATAAAACTGGCTAATGATAGCATTTACGGTTTAGCTGGGGCCGTATGGACACGAGATATTACAAAGGCTGAAAGAGTTGTAGCAAAGCTTCGTATGGGAACTACTTGGATTAATGACTTCCATCCCTACTTTGCACAAGCACCATGGGGTGGTTATAAGCAGTCTGGATTCGGTAGAGAGCTAGGAAAGAATGGCCTTGAAGAATATACAGAGGTTAAGCATATCTTCCAAAATCTGCAGCCTAAACCAGTAAATTGGTTTAAATAATTTAAACAATCACAGAAAGAACATATATTAAACAAATAATTAAGAAATTCAAAGGAGGATTTTATTATGGGTATGAATATGGGTTTTGAAAATATGTCTAATCTACACAGCTTCGAGGTGCCTACCGTTATTAAGCATGGTATTGGTGCAATTAAGTATACAGGTGAAGAAGTCAAGAAATTAGGGGTTAAAAAAGCTCTTTTAGTAACAGATCCAGGAATTTATAAGCTTGGTATTACAAAACCAGTGGAGGATTCACTAAAAGCTGCTGGTATTGAAGTTGTTGTATTCAATCAAGTTGAGCCTAATCCAGCTGTTAAAATCGTAGGAATGGGAAGTAAAGTTTATAAAGATAATAACTGTGATGGCTTAGTGGCTGTAGGTGGCGGTAGCTCTATGGATACTGCTAAAGCTATTGGTGTAGAGGCAGTTCATGGAGGATCTGTTTTAGAATATGAGGCAGCTGAAGGAAAAAAACCTTTAACTAAAAGAATACCTCCACTAACAACTATATCAACAACTGCTGGAACTGGTTCAGAGGTAACTCAATGGGCTGTTATCACTGATACAGAGAGAGAATTTAAATTCAATACTGGTGGTCCTCTTATTGCTGCTTATCTAAGCATTATTGATCCAGAAATGCATGTATCTATGCCACCTCGCATAACTGCCATGACAGGTATCGATGCTTTGTCCCATGCTATTGAATGTTATACAATGCATTTTGCACAGCCTGTGACAGACGCTGTAGCTCTTTTAGCAATTGAATATGTAGCTTCATACCTACGCAGAGCCTATGCAAATGGCAAGGACATTGAAGCTAGATATGGCATGTCACAAGCAGCTATGTTAGCAGGGTTATCCTATGGTAGTGAATCAGCAGGAGCATGTCATGCTATGGCTCAAACTTTAGGAGGCATTGTTCCAGTAGCTCACGGTGAATGTGTTGCTACAATGATGGGACCTGTAATGGAATTCAACTGGAAGGCAGCACCTAAAAAGTTCGCTCGCATTGCTCAGGCTATGGGCGTTAATATCCATGGCATGTCTATTGAAGATGCAGCTAAATCAGCTGTTAAAGCAGTTTACCAATTAGCAGAAGATTTAAATATCCCAGTTTCTCTAGAAGAACAAGGTGTATCAAAGGATTTGATTCCTCGTTTAGCTAAGGAAGCAATGAAAGATCCTCAAACTGTAGGTAATCCAAGAGAATTAAATGAAGAGGCGTATACTTGGATTTATAAACGTTGCTTTAATATGGTTCCTTGCACAATTTAATTTATATTAATCCAAGAAGATGACTTCTGCTTTCAGCAGAAGTCATCTTTTTTTAGCACCCCCGAGGTCAATGTCATCAATGTAGTCTTCAAATTATTTGCAATTTAGAGCCTAAACGTAAAAAAACTACTACAAACATAAATATTTTCAGTCTGATTTATAGGATTTATGAGTAAATATAAATTAATATGT
>JBLHPD010000018.1:0-39358 GCA_047624165.1 Clostridium sp.
AAATATCTAATTATTTTAATTTAGTACCTTCTTCATTTTGACCAATTAGACCACTTTTCATAAGGCCACCCAGTGCCCTTTTAAATGCGTTTTTACTAGTTTTAAATGTTTTCTTTATATCATCTGGAGAACTTTTATCATTATATGTCATAAAGCCTTCATTTTTCTTTAAGTATTCTAATATTTGTTCTTCAACTACATCTCTTTCTTCTAGCCTTGGTTTTCTTGCTGTAACGTCCATTTTACCATCTTCATAATATTTTTGTACTCTTACTTTTAGTCTGTCTCCAGGTGCTATATTAGCATAATTCTCATTTTTTAGAATTACTGCTCTATAAATATCATCAATAGCTATCATTACGGTACCATTAGTTTGAATTCCGTATACAGTACCCTCTACCTCATCATCAATTTCGTATGAATCTGTTTCATATAAATATCTATCAATAAAAGTAGTAGCAGCAAGTCTTCCAGTCTTATCTAAATATATATAAAAAAGATATTTTCTGCCTGTTTCTAAACTATAATTTTCCTCCTTAAAAGGAACCAATATGTCTCTTTCTAAACCAATCTCTACAAAACTTCCTATTGTAGTCATGTCAACTACCTTAAGATAAGCTAAATCACCAACCTTTGCAAGTGGTTTTTTTAGTGTTGCAATTAACCTGTCACTTGAGTCTCTGTATATAAATGCTTCAACTTCCTCATCAATACTAAGAGCTCTGCCTACTGTACTTTTCATTGGTAATAATATATCATCACTTGTGTCTTCTGTCCCTGCACCTAAATAATACCCGAATTCTGCTCGTCTAACTACTTTTAGATTATTAATATCTCCTATGTTTATCATTTTTTATCTCCTACCTTTTATTTAAACTTTTGACCACTCTATATACTTGTTAAGTTTATCAACAAATTTCACTAAATATATTTCTTCAAGCTTCGAAAACCTTCCTATCTCCGGACTATCTATATCCAAAACTCCATAAACTACACCGTCTTTTATTATAGGTATAACGATTTCTGAATTACTTGCACAGTCGCAAGCAATATGTCCTGGAAATTCATGCACGTTTTCTATACGCTGAAGTTGCCTTAAAGTTACCGCTGCTCCGCATACACCTTTATCTATTTCTATTCTGTTACAAGCCGGAAGGCCCTGAAACATTCCAAGGACTAATGTGTTTTCCCTCAGTATGTAAAATCCTGCCCAATTAAGCCTATCCATAATTGCTTTAATAATTGCTGTAGCATTTGATAAATTTGCTAGATCATTTTTTTCTGAGCTCAGCTGCCCCTCTAAAACAATAAGCATATATTTATATTTCTGCTCATTTGTCATCTTTTCTATTCCCTTTAATTTTATCATTTTTCTCACCCCTTAAAAAACAACAAGACTCTAACCTCTATTGTATTAAAAATTCAGTGAAATTAAAAGCTATTTTGTCTATAATTTTATTTTTTTTTACAATCAATACAAAAATACAGGAACAGTTAACAACTTTTATACAAATAATTGTTAACTGTCCCTAATATCTTTCTGAATTTTTTTAATTAATTGTTAACCTTCCCATTCTTTTTTACATTCTTTTTTATGCTTACTAGTCAGTATACACAAATTTTATATCATCAAAATAAACTGTACCACTGCAATGCAAATCTTTATTAACTTCTACCATATATATTTTTTTAAGAGTTATTGGTAAAGGTAAGTTCTTAGGAATTTCTGCATAAACATCTTTCCACTGATCTTTCCAAGAGATTGATCTTGCAAAATCTATAGTGGTTTCCTTTCCACTTCCGTCTACTACGATACCTCTAAGCCATGGAGCTATACCATTACCATATACCTGCATGCCTATTTTCATAGGTCTTATTTCAGATGTGAATTTATTAGTATTAACTTCACCCTTGCTATTATTTCCTGTGGGATTTAAATCTATTGTTCCATTATATTTTCTTGTCCATTTTAAATCATAATTATATGATATTTTATAGCTTTTATTACCTTCTCCCGCCTTATCCGAAGATACTAGGCCAATTCCACCTACAAATCCATCTATCCTATAAGTTGCTTCATCATTTTGCTCAAAATTTTCTATAAGTACACTATCCTTTGGTTCTTCTATAAGTTCAGTGTCCTTTGATACTTCTATTTTAACAGATGCTTTTTTGCCTCCAGCTTCCACCACTACTTGTCCCACCATATCTTTTGCTGTAACACTTAATAATCCATTTTCATCAATTTTACCAAAATTACCAATAACGGACCATTTTGCTGATTCATTATCAATTAAAACATTTTCGCCTTTTACACCCGTCGCTTTTAAAGAAAATTGATGAGTGTCCCCTTTTTTTAATAAAATTGTGTCTGTGTCCGTTAAACTAAGCGACCCTAAGATATCTAGCACCGTAACCTTTGTGCTTCCTGTTATACCATCTAAAGAAGCTTTTACCTCTCCCATTGCAGATGTATTAGAAGCTACGAACTGCCCCTTAGAAGTAACTTGTCCAGCTTTCTCAGTCACAGACCAAGTAACATCTTTGTCATCAAAATTCATAGGGTGTAAATTAGTATCCACTCCTTTTAGAATAAAGTTGTATGATGAATTTTTATATATAACTATGTTTTCCTTTACAATAAGATCACTTGCTATATTAGTTATTGTTGCTTTGTTAGTAAATAACAAGGTATTAGTTACAGCTCTTTCTGAAGCTTCAGATGGAATGTTCACAATAGTATTATTATTTTCCGCATAATGCCTTATATTCATCTGCGTGGAACCACCACCATCAAAATTAATGGCAACTATCGCACCGAGCTCTACCATAAAGCTCGCCATTTCTTCTAGTGTAGCTCCGTCACTAACTCCGGCTGATGCTAGTCCCCCTCCAACCGTTAGTGCAATAACTTTATTATCCTCAGTTATTCCAATGGCTGTTCTAGGCTTTCTAAGTGTTACAAGATACTTGTCTACACCAGCACTTATCATTGCTAATCCCGTTAATGCTTTCCCATCTTTAACCAAATAATTATATCCTGCCATGGCTGATGCAATATCCTTCTTGCTAAAGTTTAAATCAAAACTTACCTTATCCCCTATTTTAAGATTTCCTTTTACCCAACTTGCTTTTGTACCATTTGCTGCAATTACTATACCATCCTCTGGTATAGTTACTTCTTTGCTACCAGCTCCTATACTCTCAACTACTCCAGTAAACTGTTCTCCGAGTATTATAGGTTCCTCTATACCCCTTATTACAGTAAGTACATCACTTGGAGCATAAGCTGATTTTTCTACTTTTCTATTTTCACTATAATCAGGTGTTAGTAACATCAGACTATTTTTCACACTGTATTTATTTACTTCGTATTCCCCAAATCTATTAACACTATCTATAAGCACACTTTTAGGCAGAATTTTCAAGCTCGAATTACTAGCGTTAGATTCATCCTTGGTAAGTTTACCATTAAAACTCAGGTTTTCTATAAAGGCGTTATTATTTTTATCTATCCCAAATATAGGATATCGACTTTCGTCTGACTTGGAAGTATATCCTGTAATTAGTGTACCATCTTTAATTTGAGGCCCTACACTTGCGCCTATAACCATATTGAAGAAATCACCATTAATTCCGCCTATTACACTGTTATTTTTAGATTTTTCTTGTTCAATTTGATTTGATACCGTACCTTTTGATAGTGCTACGTCTTTTGATTTTGCAAATATTAATCCAACATCACTGTTGTTTAAATCTGCTTTGATAATGTTTAGAGTCTGCTTTAATTGTATACTTTTTTCATCCCCATCATAATAGTTCCTCTTTTGTTCTATGTATTGTACCCCACTCGCAATTTTTTCATCTATAATAATGTGATCCTCTTTTTGAGTTACCGCATAAACATCTACAGCAGAAGAAATACAAATGCTAAGAGTAAAAAAACTACTCATAAATAACGAAATAAATTTTTTCTTTTTTAAGTTTTTAAATTTTATAAGTTTCAAAATAAACTCCCCCTTTTTATTATATGTACCTTATACTATTCTACAAAAAAATACAGTAACCTTCTTGTAAAGAAAAATTTTACAAAAATGTTACTGTAATTAAATTATTTATATTTTAAAGAAAAATTCACTATATAATATATTTTTTTGAAAGTTCAACATAATTTTCCGCTGATTTTTTTATACTTTCTTTTTCTTCTACAGTTAAATCTCTAATGACCCTTGCAGGGGATCCCATACAAAGAACGCCAGAAGGTATTTTTTTACCTTGAGTTACCAAGCTGCCAGCCCCTATTATAGTATACTCCCCTATTTCAGCTCCGTTAAGTATAATGCTTCCCATACCAATTAAAGTATAACTTGAAATTTTACAACCGTGTATTATAGAATTATGTCCTATAGTTACATAATCTCCGATATCAACTGGAAAACCATCATCATTATGCACAGTAGAATTGTCTTGAACATTTGTATAATCACCTATAGACATAGACTCCATATCGCCTCTTACTACGGTTCCAAACCAAATGTTACTGTGGTTTCCTATAAATACATTTCCTATAATGTCTGCACTGCTTGCTATAAAAGTATTGCTTTTTACATTAGGTATTTGTCCATCAAATTGCTTTATCATAAGTTGTTGTCACCTCTCCCAAAATAATAATTATTATCTAGCTATTATACAATAAATAATTAATTATCACTTATTATTTTGTATATTATATATTTTCGTGCATAATTTGTCATATCGTTATTTTTTTTGGTAAATAATTAATATTGATATTTCTAGTATTTAATTATATAATACCATATATAGTTACGAATTCCTTTGCACTTACTACATATTGTATTTTTTACGATTTAGAACACACTATGTAGGTAACTAGTCAGGAAAACATTTAATGTACTAATCTAAGCCATAGAGAAGTACATTTTGCATAATTTGATTTTAGTATCAGATGAATAATAGGAGGTGAATATACTAGCTTTTTAAGCTAGTATTTATTATGGCGGATATAAAAAGCTTAATTAAAAGATTTTACACAAAGGAGTTAGAGAAAGATAAAACTATTACAGTTTATGATTTATTTAAATGGAAAAAAATTGATGTTTCTCTAATAGACCATAAAACTAAGAAAGTACTTGTGGATATGAAGGGTTTGGAATTCCCTGAACATTATTCACAAAATTCATGCGATATTATAGCCTCTAAGTATTTCAGAAAATCCGGTGTTAATAATAAAAAAGGCTACGAAGATAGTTTGAAAATGGTAGCTCATAGACTTGTTAATTTTTGGTGTGAATCCTTAATCGACGAGACTATAATTAAATCCGAAGAGGAAAAAATCATCCTTTATGATGAATTAGTATATACCTTTTTAAATCAAATGTTTGCACCAAATTCCCCTCAATGGTTTAATACGGGGCTTAACTTATCCTATGGTATAAAAGGTGGATCCTTAGATAATTTTTATTATGATGAAAAAGAAAAAATGATAGTTAAAAGCGAAGATGCTTATACAAGGACTCAGGCTTCAGCTTGTTTCATTCTATCAATACAAGATAAACTACTTGGCAAGCACTCTATCTCTGAGCAGTATGTAACAGAAACTAAACTATTTAAAGGCGGTTCTGGAACAGGAACTAACTTCTCCAACATTAGAGCAACAGGTGAAAAATTATCTAGTGGTGGGATTTCTTCAGGCCTCATGAGTTTTTTAAAAGGCCTTGATAGAAATGCAGGAGCAATAAAATCTGGTGGAACTACAAGGCGTGCTGCTAAAATGCTATGCCTCGATATTAACCATCCAGAAATAATGGAATTCATGACTTGGAAAGCTAAAGAAGAAGATAAGGTACGCGCTCTAACTAAAATGGGCTATGATGGTAGTTTTGAAGGAGAGGCTTATGAGACTGTATCTGGCCAAAATGGAAACAACTCCATAAGATTTTCAGATGAATTCATGATGAAGGTGGCTAACCTTTCAAAAAATCCTAAGCAAACTATTACTCTTAAAGGAAGAGCAGACGCATTAGTTAATAGAGATATAAATGTTAAAGAACTCTGGGATACCTTTAATAAAGCTGCTTGGCAATGTGCTGACCCAGCTCCTCAGTTTGATGATACCTTTAATGCATGGCACACTTGCCCTGGTGGAGAAGATGGAATACTTAATGCTAAATATAATAGAATTAATTCAACTAACCCTTGTGGAGAATATGCTTTTTTAGATGATACATCATGTAATTTAGCATCAATTAATATTTATAAATTTTATGATAGTAAAACTAAAAAATTTGATGTAGACGGATATGTTCATTTAATAGGACTTACTCAATTAGTTCTTGAATCTTCCATACATTGGGGCCAGTTTCCAACTGAAGATATAGCAAGGAAAACTTATTTATTTAGAACCACTGGCCTTGGAATTGCAAACTTATCTTCACTATTAATGGTAATGGGTTATGCCTATGACTCAGAAGATGCTAGAAATATAGCTGCATCGCTAAGCGGAATAATGACTGCACAGTCTTATTATGTTTCATCACTGCTAGCAAAAGAACTAGCTCCTTTTGAGAAATATGAAATTAACAAAAAATACATGCAACGAGTTATAAGAAATCATGCAAGAGCTGCTGGATCTCTAAGTAGTGAATATGAAAATTTAAATTATGAGCCTGTAGAAGTTAATCACGATATTTTAAATAATAATTCCCTATCTTATTTAAGTGAGACCTTGAAAGACTGTTGGTCAAAAGTATTAAGTAGTGGTCAAAAATATGGCTATAGAAATGCTCAAGTTACAGTTATAGCTCCAACTGGTACTATATCCTTTGCCATGGATTGTGGTGCAACCTCAATAGAGCCATATTTTAGTCATGTTATTTATAAAAAATTATCTGGTGGTGGTTATATGACCATCGTTAACCCTGTAATTAAAAGCTCATTAGATAACCTAGGATATTCACAGAGTGAAACAACTGATATTCTTGATTATATTTTAAGAAAAGAAATGACTTCCGAAAACGGATTTGAATACGAAAAAATTATTGATGGTAAAATTGAAGGTGCCCCACACTTAAAGCCCGAGCATTTGTCCATATTTGATACCGCAAACAAATGCGGTAGCGGAAAAAGATACATTTCATTTATGGGACATGTTCTTATGATGGCATCAATAACTCCAATGATATCAGGTTCTATTTCAAAGACCGTAAATTTACCTAAAAATGCTACTATTGAAGACTTTAAAGAAGTTATATTGCGTTCTTGGAAATTAGGTGTGAAAGGTATCGCCTTATATAGAGATGGTTCAAAAGCAAGTCAGCCTTTAAACACTACTTTATCTGAGGATAAAGAGCGCTCACTTGATGATTTATCATATGCGGACCTTTTAAAGAAAGCAAAAACACTACAAGATGACACAACTCATTCTACAAGAGAAAAACCAATTGGAATACGTTATGGAACTACTCATCCCGCTCAAATTGAAGATGTAAAAATCTATACTACGGTAAATAGGCGTTCAAATGGAGAAATCTCTGAAATATATATAACTACAGATAGAGAAGGTACTATTATTACTGGACTACTTAATTCACTATCGAAATCAATTTCAGTAATGCTTCAGCACCATGTGCCTGCAGAAGCTATCTCTAAAATGCTTCGCGGACAAAAATTCGAGCCTTATGGTTTTGTACAAAAGCATCCTTATATTAAGTCTGTTTCTTCTATATCTGATTTAATTAGCAAGATTATTGATATAGAGCTAGGTGACTATTCAAGGTGCCAAGTTAAACCCGAAAATTGCAATAGCACGAGTGCTCCAAAGCACCCACTAATACCTGATGAAAACGAAATTTCAGCTAGCATAGTAGAAGCGGAGAATGAGCTTTCCAAAACAAACATAAACACAGCGGAAATTCAAGGAGAAAGATTATACTCTGAAACCTGCTCTACTTGTTCAAGCACCAGGCTTGTTAAAAACGGTACTTGTAAAGTTTGCCAAGATTGTGGAACAACTACTGGCTGTAGTTAACTTAACCTAATTAATTGGGGACAAAAGTATAAATACAACATAGTTGTGTTCTGAAACAACTAAGTTATGGTCTATAACATTTAACTTATGTTCTAAGACAATTAAGTTTCATTCTGTAAAATGAATATTTATTCATCAGTATTCAAGTAAATATAAGAGAAATCACTATTTATTTTTAATTTATAAATAGTGATTTCTTTTACATATTGAAATATAATTTGGGATATAATATTTCCTCTGGCACTCAAAATGTCCCAAACCACTAGCAAAATATTTCTTCGCTAAGAAATGTGAACTATAGTTCATTGTTTCACTGCTTGTTACTACGTATCATATATACTTTTTTATCTCATTATCTATAGTAGGTTCAATAATATATTTAATTTTTATAAATTGTTCTTTAAAATAATTTACCATTTCACTTTTTTCATATAGTTTAGTTAAAGTTTCTTCATCCGTCCAATTTCTGTAATGCTTATCTACATATTGCCACCAATCACCATGTTTATATCTATTTCCCTTCTTATAGTTTGCATTAATTAACTGATAAATAAGAAAGAAAATCCACTTTTACCAAATATATTGTCTTTAAGATCATTTTGTATTATCCATTTTAATCTTCCTCCGAGTCTTCATATAAATCTTCAAAGTTTTTTTAGTTTATTCATTCTCAGTATCTCTCATAGTTGTACGTCTACAGTATAAAAACACTTTCGCAATAAAATTACCAAATTTAACATTTACTTTATAAATTTGCCATATATTTGACATACTAAAATCTTATACTATTTATAGTAACGAGAATGTAAATTCTTAATTTGATTTCTAGGAGGTTTAATATGAAAAATATTAAAAAATTAACATCAATATTAATGGTAGCTAGTATGACTATGGTATTATTTTCTGGATGTAGTTCTAAAAAAATAGATACGTCTACAGACACATCTTCTACAACAACAGACACAACTTCTGTAACACAAGATACTAAAAAAAACGATCCAACAGCAATGAAAACAACTTATACAACTGTACTTAAAGCATTAGTTACAGATAGTACTATAACACAAGCTCAGTCGGATAAGGTTCTTGAAGTAGTTGCAAAAGAGCCAACAGATGGAACCACTCCAACAGAGGGACAACAAAAACAACATAAAAATAATAAATTAAGTGAACTAGTTACTAGCGAAGTAATCACTCAAGCACAAGCTGATACAATAAACCAAAAGGTTAAAGAAGCAATGGATATTGCTCAGGATACTACCACAAACTAGTGTTCAAGAGAATATTTTTATTTTATGTTTCAATTATTTATGGAGGTTTGAACAAACAAAGCATACATGATAATAAGTATGAGTTAGCACATGAAAAGGAGTATATATTTCGCGTAGAAATTTATACTCCTTTTAAAATTATTTTTTATTAAATTTATTATTGTTATTATTAATATTATTTTTAACTCTATTTGGTTTAGCCTTAGGTCTAATTACTACATCGTTTTTCTTATCTTTTTTAGAAGCAGTGCTTGAAGAACCTGTACTTGTAGGCTTTATATTGAAAAATTTTCTACCTTTCATAAAACCTAATAAATCCATAAACCATAATAAAAGAATAACAACTACTCCTGGTATTATATAATTAGATACATATCCTGGCATATCGGGCCATATGAGCATAGGCCCTACGAATAATACAACAGCTGCTGCAAGTACTATCCACTTGTTAATTTTTGCCTTATCTAATACATAAGCTTTTAAAAAGTTATATATCACAAGTGTAACAACTGCAAATGCCATAATGCTAAGTATTGATAAAAAAATATTCATTTTATTTTATCCCCTCTTTTCTATAAATACAAGTATACTACATATTATTAAACATTTCTTACTATATATCAATAGTTTATGCATTATTTTATATAATTATATTTGTATTTCAAAAATAATTATGCTAAAATATCTGTGGGTAGTATCGCATATGAACTGCACCTAATTGTTTAACTTGTTATTTATTAACTTAAGTTGCTTTATTTGTTTTTTTCTGCTCATATCTTTATGAATGAGACAGCTATACAGGAGTCTCCCACCCTCAGATACCTGAGGCGTATTTATACTGTATTACATTGGAGGCGATATTATGGTTATAGGCTTTATTGGATCTGGAAAGGTAGGTTTTTCCCTTGGAAAATATTTTTCATTAAAAGGAATAACATTATCTGGATACTATAGTAAATTTTTTAGAGATGCTATCGAAGCATCTGAGTTTACTAGCTCGAAAGCTTATGAGAACATTAATGATTTAATTAAGGATAGTTCAGTGATTTTTATTACTACTCCTGATGACTCCATTAATGAAGTTTGGCAGAAAATATCAAACATAAACTTAACTAATAAAATAATATGTCATACTAGTGGTTCTTTAACCTCTAGCATTTTTTTAAATATAAACAATTCAGATGCACTCGCATATTCAATTCACCCTATTTTCGCATTTTCTGATAAATATAACTCATACAAAGACTTACAAAATGCTTATTTTTCTATAGAAGGACCAGAAAGTCATATACATCTTCTTAAAGATTTTATTAATTCTTTAGGCAATAAATCTTTTGTTATTGATAAAAATAATAAGTCACTTTACCATTTAGCTAGCGTCACCGTATCTAATTTAGTTTTATCTTTAATTAACACTGGATGTAGTTACCTAAGTAAATGTGGGCTTAGTGAAAATGATGCTCTAGAAGCATTATTACCATTAATCCAAAATAATATTAATAATATAAAAGAAAGTGGCCTTATAAGTGCTTTAACTGGTCCTGTTGAAAGAAATGATTTAGACACAATAAGACATCATATGTGCGCTATTCCTACTGTTGATGCCCAATTGTATAAAAATTTATCATTAAAACTGCTCCATTTATCAGAAAAAAAGCATAAAGATAAAGACTACACAAAACTTAAAGAATATTTAGAAATGCAGGAGGATTAACAATTGAAGAATTCTATTTCAACTTTTATATCATCGAAAAAATCCGGCGAAAAATTAACAATGCTTACAGCTTATGATTATTCCATGGCAAAACTCATTGATGAATGTGGTGTAAATGGAATTTTAGTAGGAGATTCCTTAGGTATGGTTTGCCTTGGTTACAAGGACACTTTAAGTGTCACTATGGATGACATGTTACATCATACTAAAGCTGTTGCTCGGGGCACCCAAAATGCTCTTGTTGTTTCCGATATGCCATTTATGTCTTATCAAACTTCAATATATGATGCTGTGAAAAACGCCGGAAGATTTATACAAGAGGCTGGAGCTCAGGCAATAAAACTTGAGGGTGGGTCCATCGTTTGCCCGCAAATTAAAGCTATAGTAAATGCTCAAATTCCTGTAATGGGTCATCTTGGCCTAACCCCTCAATCTGTAAATATGTTTGGAGGATTTAAAGTCCAAGGTAAAAATACTACTGACGCTAAAAAACTTATTGAAGATGCTAAAAAAATAGAAGAAGCAGGTGCCTTTGCTATTGTACTTGAATGTATACCGTCTAAACTCGCTAATATTATATCAAATGAAATATCTATACCGACTATTGGAATAGGTGCTGGTGGTGGCTGTGATGGTCAAATTTTAGTGTATCAAGATATGCTTAATATGTTCTCTGACTTCAAACCAAAGTTTGTAAAAAACTTTGCAAATGTTGGTGATCTCATGAGAGATGGATTTAAATCATATATTAAAGAGGTTAATGAAGGAACTTTTCCCAGCGCAGAGCACTGTTTTAAAATAGAAGATGAAATTTTAAATGAATTATACTAGGCATCTGAATAAATAAAAAATTGATGCCTTACCGTGTAATATAAATCCAAATAGAAAGGAAGTGAAGCTGACATTAATAATGTGTATATGATTACACCTTATTTCGTCAGTAGAAATGAATACTATCAAAAATATTGAGGATGCTCGGCATCAGGTTAAAGCTTGGAAAAAAGAAGGCTATACCGTTGCCTTAGTACCTACTATGGGATTTTTACATGAAGGACATGCAAGTCTCATAAAACGTGCTGCAAAAGAAAATCAAAAAGTTGTAGTAAGCATATTTGTAAATCCAATACAGTTTGGTCCAAATGAAGATTTAGCTTCTTACCCAAGAGATTTAGGTAGAGATACACTTCTATGTGAAAACGCTGGGGCAAATTTAATATTCGCTCCAGAAGCCTCAGAAATGTATTATAAAGAAGCTTACGCAACTGTATCTGTGCAAGAGCTTGCAGCCGGTCTTTGTGGTTCTAAACGGCCAGGTCATTTTGACGGCGTATGTACGGTAGTTTCAAAACTCTTTAATATAGTTCCTGCTGATAAAGCTTATTTTGGAGAAAAAGATGCCCAGCAGTTAGCTATAATAAAAAGAATGGTTAGAGACTTAAATTATGATATAGAAATAATTGGTTGCCCTATAGTAAGAGAAGAAGATGGACTTGCAAAAAGCTCACGTAACGCTTATCTATCATCAAAAGAAAGACAAGCTGCTTTAATTTTAAACAAAAGCTTAACTAAATGTAAAGAGATATTATCAACTGGTGAAAATTCTGCCAAGCGTCTAAAAGAGGTCATTAAAAATGGACTTGAAAGTGAAGCTTTAGCTAAAATTGATTATATAGAAGTTGTAGACGCTGCGACTCTTAATGCTGTAGAACTTGTAAATAAACCTATTCTTGTTGCCATAGCAGTCTTTATTGGTAAAACAAGATTAATAGATAATTTTATTTGGGAATCTTAATATAGAATACTAAAGAAGAATAAAGGGGAAATTAATATGATACTAACTATGTTAAAATCTAAAATACACAGAGCCGTTGTTACAGAAGCTAAATTAAATTATGTGGGAAGTATAACTATAGATAAATCACTAATGGACAATGCAAATATCCTAGAATATGAAAAAGTTCAAATTGTAGATATCGACAACGGAAACAGATTTGAAACCTATGCTATTGCTGGGGAACCGGGCAGTGGAGTTATGTGTATAAATGGAGCCGCTGCAAGATGTGTACAGCCTGGAGACAAAATAATAATTATGACTTATTGCCAAATTAATGAATCAGACGCTAGAACGTTTAAACCTACAGTAATGTTTGTTGATGAATGCAATAATGTAAAAGAAATAACCCACTACGAGAGACATGGAGAAAAGAAATAATTTTTTTTTCTAATGTTGTTATAATTTTTAATAAATTGTAAATAATAATAATGAGCATTTTATTAAAAAGGAGATGTATATATGAAAGCATTAGATATTACTGCACTCGTATTAGTTATTATAGGAGCTGTAAATTGGGGACTAATTGGTTTTTTCAGATTTGACCTAGTGTCCAGCTTATTTGGTACAGGAACAGCATTTACTAGAATTATTTTTGCTCTAGTAGGTATTTGTGGTCTATATTCTTTATCTTTCTTAGGAAGAGACAGAGATAGCAACAGAGACACAACTGAAGTTAAATAATTTCTGAATAAATGTATCTAATTACAATATAAAAGAAGCTGAAGTTTTAAATCAGCTTCTTTTATATTGTAATTAGGGTCATAAAAATAAATAACAAGTCAAAAATGCTACGAATATTTACTTATATATCCCTAATACCTCAGGCAAATCTTAACTGAAGCAAAGCAGCTTTATCTGTAGCTCTTAGTACAATTAAGCTGTAGAAATCTCTTTTGTTTATATCTTGTATAATACTCAATAAATCTTCATCTAACATCATTAAAACATTGCCTGCCTTAGTTTGAATCTCATATCCATTTGAACCTTTTACTATAGCTAAGTTTTCCCATTGATGAGGCCTATATCCCCTAAAATTTACCTCAAATATTATTCCTTGTTTCTCAAGTAATCTTATTAGACTATTATATTGATCATGTAAAATATCATTTTTAAATTTTAACTCTTGGACAGCAGAATTACTGTGCTCCAAAAACTTATTTTGCTCCATTAATTGTACTTCGTATTCTTCTTTTTTGTGGTCCAGCTTCTTAATTTTATTATTAATACCCTCTAAATAATGATTATTTCCATTTTTATTCATTATTATTACCTTGCCTTTCATAGTATTCTTTAGGTAGAATATAATTGAGGTGATTACTTTGAATAAATTTATAGATTGGATTATTGTAAGCTTTATACACATTGGTAAAAAAACTAAATTATATCTAATGCAATCATATAATACAATATACTTTTTAATCAACAAAAACTTTACTTTAAGCAAAATGTATAAACCAATTATCAAAGAAAAAATGAATACAAACAAGAAATTACAGGAAAATTTAAACCATCTAGATCATAAATATAAAGAAAATGAAAACACTATATTAAAAATAGAAAATGAAAATAAATTACTACAGGCTAAAATATCTAAAGTTCAAGATCTCATAACC
This sequence comes from Clostridium sp., assembly GCA_047624165.1. Taxonomy (GTDB): domain Bacteria; phylum Bacillota; class Clostridia; order Clostridiales; family Clostridiaceae; genus Clostridium_AD. The sequence goes on from JBLHPD010000018.1 coordinate 14,480, forward strand.
CAAAGACACGATTAACAATTACCTACAGTACTAAAAGCATCACTTCCATTTCTGTACTTATCGCCTTCGGTGCTGTAAATTTTCACCCTCGCTTATGCAATAATATACTTAACTTTGGTTAATACTATAATGAGGTACATTTAAGTAAATAGCAACTCAGTAACTAGTCTATTTTTATGTACCTAAGCTAACAATCTTAAAGCGAGGTGATTTATATTGTTTGAAAGTATGTGCCAAGATAAAACATATAAAAATTTATTTAATGGTGAATGGGTTACGTCTAAAGATACTATAGACATTTTCTCTCCTGTTAACAACGATTTAGTAGGTAAAGTCCCAGCAATGAGTTCAGGCGAAGTTAACGCAGTTATTGCAAATTCAAAAGCTTCTCAAAAGAAATGGGCTGAAATGGCCATTAACTCTCGTGCATCAATACTTAATAAATGTGCTGATCTAATAGATGAAAATGTTGATTATTTATCATCCATCATGCAAAAGGAAATTGCTAAAGACAAACACTCCTGTATTGCTGAGATAAAAAGAACTGCTGATTTTATTAGATTTACTGCTGATGCTGGCAGTAATTTAGAAGGTGAAACTATAGCTGCAGATAATTTCCCTGGTTTTAAGAAAAACAAAATATCCTTTGTAACCAAAGTACCAGTAGGCGTTGTTCTTGCAATTTCACCTTTTAATTATCCTATTAATCTTCCTGCCTCTAAAATTGCTCCAGCCCTCATTGGTGGAAATAGTGTAATTTTTAAGCCTTCTACAAAGGGAGCTATTAGTGCACTCCATCTCGTTTCCCTATTTCATGAAGCAGGTGTTCCACATGGCGTTTTAAACACAATAACAGGCAGAGGTTCTGAAATAGGTGATTATTTAGTAACCCATAAGGATATTAATTTTATAAACTTTACTGGTAGTACTGAGGTAGGAAAACATATAGCTGTAATTGCTGGTATGGTTCCTATGATTATGGAGCTTGGCGGCAAAGATGCAGCTATAGTGTTGTGCGATGCGGATATTAAAGGTGCTGCAAGTGATATTGTTACTGGGGCCTTTAGCTATTCCGGCCAAAGATGCACTGCAGTTAAAAGAGTTTTAGTTATAAACGATATTGCAGATAAATTAATTCCCGAATTAATCAAAAATATTAAATTACTACGAGTAGGAAAACCAGAAGATGGTTGTGAGATAACTCCCCTAATAGACAATAAATCTGCAGATTATGTTCAAGAACTTATAGATGATGCCATAAGTCATGGTGCTAATTTATTATGTGGAAACAAAAGGATTAATAATCTAATTTACCCAACCTTATTTGACAACGTTACTGCAGATATGAGACTCGCTTGGGAGGAACCATTTGGTCCAGTACTCCCAATAATTAGAGTTAAAAATATTGAGGAAGCTATTGAGATGGCAAACAGTTCTGAATATGGTCTTCAGTCTTGTGTTTATACTAAAAATATAGACGATGCCTTTAATATCGCTAATAGACTCGATGTAGGTACCGTTCAAATTAACAATAAACCCGAAAGAGGACCTGACAACTTTCCTTTCTCAGGAACAAAATCCTCTGGTATGGGTACTCAAGGCATAAGATATAGCATTGAAGCTATGACTAGATCGAAATCTACAGTTTTACTAATAAATCAATAGCTGATTGACTTTAAATTAGGTATTTTTCTTAGATTATGCTAACAAAAGTATATATTGCGCAGAATGCATTTGAATAAGCCTTAGTAATTCAAAATTTATTTTAGAATTACTTGGCGAAATGAAAGCATTAGTCGTATTGCAATACGCGCAATATATACTTTTCGTTGTAGCATAACATAATAAAAAAACTCTTATTTGTTTTCCTTATTTAAATCATTTAAATTATTTTGGATTATTGCTTGTACCGTTTCTGAAATAGCCATTTTCTCTTCTTTTGACATACCTTCAAGATATATAGGTTTATCTATTATAAGCTTAGCATTTGCCTTTTTAACTTTTCCATTATTACCTTCCATGGCTTTATAAGTATCATAAAATGTTATAGGAACAATAGGTACGTTAGCTTTTATTGCTAGCCTCATACTACCTTTCTTAAATTCCCCCATATTATTACTTCTACTTCTAGTACCTTCTGGAAAAATAATCATAGGATATCCATTCTTTAAATTTTCAACACCCTCTGCAATTGCCTTCAAGGCTTCTCTTGGGTTTTCTCTATCCATAAATACAGAATGAATTTGCCTCATCCAATAACTCATTATTGGTATTTTTTTCATTTCTTTTTTAGCAACTGCTCCAGATAGTCTATTCATATTAGATAATATCGCTGGTATATCAAAATTACTTTGATGGTTCCCCACAAAAACACAAGGCTCATTCGGTATATTCTCTTTTCCTATGACAGTTATTCTTAAACCTGCAGCCTTAAGTACAAAATGAGACCAGTTCATTACTACACTAAATATGTACTCGTCTACCTCTTCTTTAGTTTTATGTTTTCTTATGATATTAAACTCTATTTTCTGAAAACCTTTCCCAATCAAATTAATAATAAAACGAAAATAAAAATATATGGTTCTCATATCTATATTCCTTTCATGTCCCTTAGATTTAATTACAAATATAATTATACTATTTAATAATCCTTATTTCAAATTTTCCTTACATATTGATATTTTTTTATATAAGTGGGTAACATCATTTATATGAATAAATGGATAAAATTATTTATATACTTCAAATATATTTAGGAGATTATAATATGCCAAAGAAAAACTGGTTAAAATACACCTTAATTTGCACTATCGTAGTTCTTTTAACTGCCTGTATAACTGTAGGTTATACATATGCTATGAAAACTAACTTAAATTTAGAAAATAATATGATTACTCATTTTATTGACGTCGGACAGGGTGACTGTATACTTATTCAAGTAAATAATAAAAACTTATTAATTGACAGTGGTACCAGTGATTCAAAAGATAAAGTAATTAGATATTTGAAAAATAATAATGTTACTAACCTTGACTATATAGTTTCAACTCACCCACATGACGACCACATAGGTGGTATGGCGAGTTTAATTAAAACCTTTAATGTTGGTGAATTTTATGCCCCTAAAGTCACATCTTCCTCAGAAATATTTAAAGATATGATAATAGCTTTAAAAAATAAAAATCTTAAAATAAAAGTAGCTAAACCTAACATATCATTAGATTTAGGCCCTAATACCTCATGTATAATGCTATCACCCAACAGCACGACATATGAAAATATTAATAATTACTCATGTGTACTAAAGGTATCTTATAAAAATTCAACCTATTTATTTATGGGTGACGTAGAAACCCTAGCTGAACAGGAAATTTTAAATAAGAAATACAATCTAAAAGCTCAAGTGCTTAAAGTTGCTCACCATGGTAGTAAGACATCAACCTCACAAGAATTTTTAAATAGTGTTTCTCCAAAAATTGCAGTTATAAGCTCTGGATTTTACAATAGTTACGGTCACCCAAATAAAGAAACCTTAGCTAAGTTTAAAAAAACAAATTGTATTATATACAGAACTGATTTCAATAAGGACATTGTACTGATAAGCGATGGTATAAACACAAAAAGATTTGGTGGAAACTAATTTAATTAAATCATTTTAATATATCTTTTTGCTTTTAACCTAAATATAACACTAACAATAGGGGCCATACACCCTAACCAAAGTGAAATCGGATTATTTGTTAGAATTCCAAAAATCCCAATGAATATTACATATATTGATAATATGAAACTTTGCTTAACCATAATGCAATTAAATTTTTCTTTATTTGTAACTTCATATTTTTCTTGTGGCATACCAAATATTGCCACAGGCATATTTCTTCTATTTTTAATGCTGAAAATTAGTCCCCAAATTCCAAAAACTAAATAAATAATTCCAAACACCCTTATTAACATATTTTACTACCTCTTTTCAATATTTTTATCATCAATCTGTTTTAAAGTTTGATTTTTTAAAATTAATGAAAGTAATATCAAGCCACTAAAAATATTACTGTATCTATCTTTTAAGTCAAATGTGTTTATTCTAAAATTTAAGTGTTTTAGTTATTTATATTTAGGCATAAAAAAATAACCAGCATAATAGCCAGTTATTTTAAATGTCATTTCAATAATATTCTTTATCTAACCCGAAAAACAAAAATGGTGGGTCTAGATGGACTCGAACCATCGACCTCACGCTTATCAGGCGTGCGCTCTAACCAGCTGAGCTATAGACCCATATTCACTCGTCTTATGACGACGTTTTAAGTATAATGCCTATTTTTAACTTTGTCAACATATTTCCTCTTAATTTCCTAATTCATTTCTTTTTTCCATCATTCTTCCTTGCCCATAGAGATTAATCCCACAACAATATTCATTTCTAATTCCAATTTATTCTATCCATCCTTCTCTCCTGCCCCATAGGGGCTTCTCCTCGACAATATTAATTCCTATTTCAAATTTCTTCTGCCCTTTCTTCCCTGCCTTGCCCCGTAGGGGTCCATCCCAACAATATTCATTCCTAACTCCAATTTCTTCTACCTTGCCCCGCAGGGGTCCACCCCCACCGGTATCAATTTCTCCTCAGTGGCTTGCAATAAGAAGCGCAGAAACATTGAAATTGCATTTAGAAATTCTTCTTTTGCAAATATAAAATCACCGTAAGCTTGCCTGTACGAGAGTACTAAAGAATTTTTCATTTCATACTTCAATTTCTTCCGACCTTCCCCGTAGGGGCCTCATTCCAGAACAGTATTAATTTTCTCCAAAGTGACTTGCAATAAGAAGCGCAGAAACATTGAAATTTGATTTAGAAATTCTTCTTTTGCGAATATAAAATTCTCGTAAGCTTGCCAGGATGCATAACAATTAATAATTGTTATGTCCCCCTAAGGAATACCCAGAGGACAAGCTAGCGAACTTGAGGCAGGACGCCGAATGTGAGTGTTAGAGAATTTTATATTCGCAAAAGATTAGAATTACAAATTAAATTTCCAGTTTCAAGCTCTTATTGCAAGCCCCTCCGGAGAAACTTCCTACTCTACTCCCAATCTTTGTCTATTATGTCCCACATCATTTTTCCCACCCTAGCTAATGTAGTCATTCCATAAACATTATTAGGTAAGTCGTTAGCCATTACTGTGAAAATAAATTGCCCCTTTGGAATCATCATTAATATCGTATCATTTTCAACAGTATCTAGACTACCACCTTTATGTGCAAGATTGCTTTGAATCTGCTTTGGTATATAAAAAGGTATTTTATTTGTAAACTGTTGTTTTTTTAATATATCTATAATTAAATTACTATTTTCCTCATTTAAGTATTGTTTTAGATATAACATTTTAAAACACTTACTTAAGTCAAAACTAGTGCTAGTATTTTCTAATTCATCCTGCTCCAATTTAACCCCTGTTGTAACCCTTTTCAAGGTTGTGTTTATAAGCCCCATATCTTTAAACAATTCATTTATTCTTTCCATACTTAAAATATCAATTAATTTATTTGCAGCAGTGTTGTCACTTTGTATAAGCATAGCTATTAATAAATCAATTATAGAATATTCTTTTCCTGAAAATTCATGTATTATTCCTCTTTTGCTATGAACTTTATCTTCTGCTTCGATTTTAATTTTAGTTTGTAAATCTATTTTTCCATTTTCCACTTCTTTAAGAAGTGTAATAGCTAATGGTAACTTTATGCATCCAGCTGATAACATTTTTTTATTCTCATTTACTCCATAAAGATATCCGCTCTTTATTTCCTCAAAATAAAAACTGTAAGTACCTTCTCTTGTCTCTAAATATTTTTTTAATAATTTCATAATACCCTCCTGCTTTTCTCTAGTATAGTTGACAATCAATTAACGCCTTCAAAAGGAGATTTATACTCCTTTCGAAATTTCATTAAAAGTTTTATTAATCGCCAAATGAGATCCCAATGCTTCTAGCTACCTTAACTAATTCTCCACATGGCTCTACATTTTTCGTTTCGCCTATAACATTTTCTAAATGAGCATAAGATATTTTATTTCCTGTGAGACAAACCATATTTCCAAATTTCCCTGTATTAATTAAATCCACAGCGGCCACACCATACCTAGTAGCAAGCAATCTATCATAAGATGATGTTATACCACCTCTTTGGATATGACCGAGTACTGTACATCTAATTTCATGACTTTTTACAAGTTGTTCTAGTTCATAAGCTAATTTGTTGCCTATTCCACCGAGTCTTATTGGGTCAGGACTATCCTCAACTATTTTACTAATTACAACGTCTCCGCCTATTTCTTTTGCACCTTCTGCAACAACAACAATGCTAAATAATTTGCCCTCTCGCTCACGTTCTTCTATCTTTTCAACAATTTTATTAATATCGTATTCTATTTCTGGTATTAATATTACATCAGCCGATCCTGAAATTCCAGACTCTAGTGCTATCCATCCTGAGTTTCTACCCATTACTTCGAGTACCATTATCCTATGATGTGATTCAGCTGTAGTATGAAGTCTATCAAGTGCATATACCGCTACATCTACTGCAGTATTAAATCCAAAAGTAGCATCTGTAGATGATAAATCGTTGTCTATGGTCTTTGGAACTCCTATTACCTTAACACCTTTTCTGCCAAAATCCCTAGCACTTGTAAGCGTACCATCTCCTCCAATAACTATAAGAGCATCCACGCCTTCTTTTCTCATATTTTCAATTGCTATGTCCGATACGTCCTTTTTCACACTTACTCCATTTTCTTCAACAGTGTAATCAAATAAATTGTCTTTATTAGAACTATATAATATAGTTCCACCTTTATGTTGAATTCCTGATACCGTTTCCAACGTTAACGGTACAGTTTCATTTTTATACAATCCTCTATATCCAAATCTGTAACCAACTACCTCGTACCCATAGTTTAAGATGGCGTTACGAGTAACGGCCCTAATTACAGCATTTAGCCCTGGGCAATCTCCTCCACCTGTTAATACACCTATCTTTTTTATTATGTGTGCCATATACATTCCCCCAAACTCTATTTGGTATATTATACACCTTACAGTTGTAAATATAAATGATATCCTGCCATTAATGAACTATTCTCAACTTTCCACAAATAGCATACAGAATAAACAATAATACAATAAAATTGAATATATTAACCTATAATAGTAAAAAACACTACAGATTTACACTATATTGTGTAGCAGATTACGGCTATTCATGTATCATATTCCGAATACAAAAGTATATGATTACCCCCTTTATGTGATGGCCTACTAATATATTAATAAATAATAAACATATATAGATATAAATAATTCATTAAAGCTAAAGAAATTACTCTTTAGCTTTAATTGTCAGAAAATTATTGTTTACTGTTTATTCAGAATATTATTATTTATTGTTTATAATGAAATAGTACCAAAGTTAATTAATAATAGCAATGCCACACCAACAATTATTCTATAAATAGCAAAAACCTTCATAGGTTTTTTCTTTAAATAAGAAACAAATTTTTCAACCACTACTAATGCAACTAAAAAAGCCGCTACAAATCCAATAACCAAAGTAATAATTTCTCCAGTACTAAAATTCATTCCACTTTTAAATAGTGTTAATGCTGTAGCCCCAACCATAGTTGGTATAGCAAGGAAGAATGAAAACTCAGTTGCAGCAACTGTAGAAACTCCACAAATCCAGCCACCCATTATAGTAGATGCCGACCTAGACATACCTGGCCATAGCGCAAAGCATTGAAAACAACCAATTTTAAATGCCTGTTTAATGCTTATTTGCTCTATATTTTTTGTTGTATACTTATTTCTAAATTTACCTTCTATAATAATCATTAGAATTCCGCCAACTACTAAAGCCAAAGCTACTGTACCTGGATTAAAAAGATATTCATCTATCTTATCATTTAAAAGAAGACCAAAGACTGCCGCTGGTATAACTGCAACTATAATATTAGTCCAAAACTTAATACCTGATGGCTTTGCCTGAAAAAATGCCACAACCGAGCCCCATATCTTATTCCAATATAAAACTATAATTGCAAGAATAGCTCCTAATTGAATGACTACCTCAAATTGATTTGCAAATTCACCTTTGAAGTTTATAATATTTCCCACGATGATCATATGTCCTGTAGATGAAATAGGAATAAATTCTGTTATCCCTTCTACGATAGCTATTATTATAGCTTTTAGTACCAATATAATGTTCAAATCCATGCAATATCCGCTCCTTAAACAATAATTTATAAAATCTTTTTCATTATACTATATTGAGTAATTAATATAATTAGAATTATAAATTATTGTTAAAATGTTTATTTTTCTATTACAACTTCTCTAGATAGTGTTTCACCATCTTGTGATAATTTTATAGAGTTTGTTCCTTTAACAATTTGTAAATCATAAAAAGTATCTACTTTTATATAGTCACCGCCATTAATGCTTATAAAATAACTAGTAAGCATATAGCTATTCATAAATGCTCCAATAGTAAAGTTTTCTACTTCTTTTGTATCATTTTTCAAATCCTTCTTTGCAAATATCAAAGTGGGTATTTTCTCTGCTTCGGTATTCACATATTCTATTTTCGGAGATGTATTAAACACTTTCGGATTATTAACAAAAATAGTAGGCTCTATAAATCCTTCCTTTGTTTCTATCTTAGGAAGCAGTTTTTCTTTCAAATAAGTAATTTTAGAATTACTTTTTAATTCACCATATTTATTATTATCCACAGATATACTATAACTTTCATAGTACTTTGACATATTTTTTATATATTTGCTAGCATCTTCAAAAATATCAATTTGAACTTTTCCTATTCCCTTGTTTATTATTTCAACAGCACCTAGAGGAGTCGTACCATCTTTCATATAACATCCATTGACACCATCTATCATTATCCACTTTTGGTATTTATCACTCCATATTTCACATACATTAAAATATGATTTTCCGCGAACCTTATTATCAGTGTTTCGTAATACTCCCCGCCTAGCACTTATTTCAACAGAAGCTAAACACTCCTCATACATAGTAGTATAATCACTATCTGATATTTCACTTCCACCAAATGCTACCTCCATTATTTCTAATGCGTTTTTATCACTGGTCATAGAAGTACTCTTGGCTTTCACTTTTCCATTAATAAATTCCATAATTTTTATAGCATTATCAAGTTGATCGGCCTTAGCATCTATAATTTTATTTAGTCCATATTTTACTTTAATCTTTGATAAGTTTTCATTCTGAGGAGTTAAATAATAAAAATGAATATTGTCCCCACTATAAAAATTATCCCATTTAGTAATACTTAAACCGTCTTTCATGCTACCAAAATCATTCCTAGCTTTAATATTCCAAAGAAATATAGCTGCTATTATAACAATAATAAAAATAAAAATTCTGTAAAGAATACTATTCTTTCTCATAATTCCCCCTTGACCCCGATTGAAATATCAGTATTTCTTTAATGAGTATATCATATTTACAGAAAAATTCACATAAAAAAACGACGATGAAGCGTTACTGTGTAACCAGTAGCGCTGCTGTTTATAGCAGTGCTGCTGTAAACAGCAGAACTTTCCAATCGTCATTTTTCAGTGTTATTTACTTGATTGTCCCTTAAGCTACAGGGCCAGCTTTTTTTATACTCTCCGAAACTCCTTTAAATTTACTGAAGTTCACAGAGAACTTGTGTGCCAATTCTTTAGCTTTTAAAGCATACTTTTCTTTATCTTCCCATGTGTTTTCTGGATTCAATATTCCTGATGGAACATTTGGAACCGCCTTTGGAATAGCTACTTTAAATATCGGATCCTCCGTATACTCTGTTTCCCTAAGCGTGCCATCAAGAGCAGCGCTAACCATGGCTCTTGTATAAGCTAGCTTCATTCTTGATCCGATTCCATACTCGCCACCAATCCAACCAGTGTTAACTAAGAATACATCCGTTTTATGTTTATCTATTCGCTCACCTAAAAGACTTGCGTAAACTGAAGGTCTCATAAGCATAAAAGGTTCTCCAAAACAAGATGAAAAAGTCGCTTTTGGTTCTGTAATTCCTCGTTCTGTACCTGCAAGCTTACTTGTATATCCTGAAATAAAATGATACATTGCAGCTTCCTTCGAAAGCTTTGAAATTGGTGGAAGTACTCCAAACGCATCTGCTGTTAAAAATATTATAGTACTTGGATGTCCACCGATTCCACTTAATTCAGCATTTTCAATATATTCAAGTGGATATGCTCCTCTAGTATTCTCCGTTAATCTAGCATCATCATAATTAGGCACCTTATCATCATCAAGAACAACATTTTCAAGAAGTGATCCAAATTTTAATGCCGAGTAAATTTCTTTTTCATTATTTTTATTTAATTTTATAGTCTTAGCATAGCATCCACCTTCAAAATTAAATACCCCAGTGTCGCACCAGCCATGCTCATCGTCGCCAATAAGCTTTCTCTCTGGATCTGCTGACAATGTAGTTTTTCCGGTCCCTGAAAGACCAAAGAATACCGCAGTTTCACCATTTTTACCTATATTAGAAGAACAGTGCATTGGGAATACGCCTCTTAGGGGTAGTAAGAAATTCATTACTGAAAAAATAGATTTTTTAATTTCTCCTGCATATTGTGTTCCACCGATCAACACAATTTTTTTATCAAAATTTATAATAATAAAAGCTTCCGAATTCACTCCGTCAATTGCTCCTTTGGCTTTAAATCCTGGAGCTGCAATTACTGTGAATTCAGCCTTATGACTTGCAAGCTCATCTTTATCTGGTCTTCTAAATAGTTGATTAGAAAGTAATGCTTCTGAGGCAAGCTCATTAACTACTCTAATAGATAGTTTATACTCTTCCATCGCGCCAACGTAACCATCAAATACAAATATATCTTTATCACTTAAATATTTGCACATCTTACTATACAAATTATCAAAGATTTTTTCTTCAATTGGTAAATTTATATCGCCCCATTTTATTAATTCCTTAACACTTGGTTGAGAAACTATAAATCTGTCCATAGGCGATCTTCCTGTATATTTTCCTGTATTTACAACCAATGCACCTGCTTCTGATAAAGTACCTTCGTGTCTGAGCAAAGCAAAACTTACTAAATCAGATATAGGTAAATTCCTATATATTTTTTTTGACGTTTCTATATTTAAATAGTTTAAGTTATCTAAACAATCCACAATATTAACCCCCCCGGTTAGTAATTCTTTTATGTACTATGTTCCTATTAAGTTTACTTATTATAATATTATTGTACAACTTTATATTATAATTGCAATAATAAAATTAAAAATTTATAATTTGGACATTTTTTATGAATAGCTTCCGTCATTGTTGCTATTGTTTTCTATTATAGCATACTCTATTTAGTCTTTGTGATATACTAATACATTTAGAGTAGTGCCACCCACGTGGCAAGTGGCAAAAGTGACAAGATCTAGCGTATAGATGTTATCCACAGCCACTTCCACAAGCTGTTTCCTATATAATAAAAAAGGTATATATTAAATCAAATTAATTTGATTTAATATATACCTGACTGAAGATATCTTAAATTACTTTCTTATCATAAATATTGCATATATTACTAAAACAGTGCCAATTATTTGCATGATTCCAATTTGCTCATGTAATATAAAAAATGATACTAACATAGCCGTTGGTATTTCAAGATTTCCTATTATAGATACCTTGAGCGCTCCTATATACTTTATCGCTGAATATAATAATGTTAAAGGAATAATTTCGCAAAATAGTGAAAGAATCGTAGTATATAAAAGCATACTTGTAGTTACCTCACCCCTAAAAATAAATACAGGAAATTTATATATCATAAGGCATATTAGTGAAAAAAAGGTAGAGTAAGCATTGATAGTTAGTGGCGCAAGACCTTGCAGCCTTTCTTCGCTATAAATATTCATAAAAGCATAAAACATTGCAGCTAGCAGTGCAAAGACCACTCCCTTAAGAGAATATTTAAACTGCCCAAATAGTATGTCCAAAGTTAGAATACAGCCGAAAAATGCTAAAACCACCGCAAAGAGCTTCACGAAATCTAAAGAATCCTTTTTGATTGCAGCCCCATATATAAATACCATTATGGGGTAAGTGTATAATAATATAGCCACCATTTGAATAGGTAAATAGTTAAAAGACATATAATAAAATACCGTCATAAATGTATTCCCAACGATGCCAAGCACAGACAGTCTTAATAATTGTGCTTTTGTTATCTTAAATGACTCTTTATTAAAAATATACATCAGTACAAACATAAATGGTACGGCTATTATATATTGTAGCGTTAATAAACTTATAGAATCAATTCCTCCTGCATAAGCTAATTTTACAAAAAGCCCCGCACTTCCAAACAATATAGCAGAAGAAATCGAATAAACATATCCCTTATTCAAAATAACACGCCTTTCAGTTGCTTATTTTAGTGTAAAATCTAATAAAATAAAGTAAGCTCTGGAATTTTTAATTCTTGATTATCTTTCCCATTAATATAGCTTTCTTTTAGCTCCACAAACTTATCATAGTTCTCCACAATGATTTTTTTAGTGTAATTATCATAAGAATCATTTAAACCCTTGTATGCTTTAGTCATATTTAAAAAACCTTTATCTAAATTCTGTTCAAAATTTATATAATAGCATCCAACATTATTTAAAGTTAAAATGTCTTCTTCATCTGCATCATAAGCATTTGTAATTTCCTCTTTAGCTTCCACTGGCTTATTTTGAGTCATATATATAGTTGATAACGTTCTATGATATTTAGGCACTAATTCATTTAGTTTATTACACATATTTAATATTTTTATTGCCTCATCCGCCTTATTCTTTGCCAGCTTTATAAGTGCCATATTGTACTTAATCTCTGGATCCAGAGGTTTTATTATAGATGCTAAATTAAAGTATTTTAGTGCATTTACGCTATCTTGGGCTGTATACCAATAATAATTTGCCGCGGTAAGCATTATATTATAATTGTAAGGTTCTTTAACTAACGCCTCTCTAAAATAAGGCTCCGCTGCTAGTTTTTCTGATTCTTGTTTCAGTATTTCTGGCATTAAAAACCCATAGTTATCTGGGTACTCTTTATTAAGTTGGATAGATTTATTACAATATTCTTTAGCCTTTATATAATCTTTCTTGTAAAGATAATACCAGCCCGCACTATGATATGCTCTATAATCATCTGAGTGTTCTGATATCACATCTTGGATTAGTTTATCAGACTTTTCTATCTCATTCAAATATTTGTAAACATTTGCTTTTATTAATTTAATTTGCATATCTCCTACATAAAGCAGTTATCTTTTGGAGGAGAATATCTTTATTGTGTAAAGATATCTGGGCAAGCACATCATATATCTTGTATTCATCCTTATCCATTTCAAAAGCACGTCTCAATTCACTAAAACCTTCTTCCCATTTATCCACAAGCATTAACATTCTAGAATATTCTGCGGTGTCATAGGAAGAGTTTTTATCCACAGGGTAACGAGCTATACTCTTGTTTGCCTCGCCTGCCTTGCCATTTGCCATATAAACAGTAAACATAGTTTTTATTAAACTCTTATCGCTGGGATATTTGCTTATTGCAATCTTCCCATCCTTTAACGCCAGCTCATATTTTCCATTCATAAACTCTGTGAAAACCATGCAATTATAGGAATTCGCATCTATTTTTTCATATTTCTTTGAAATATCAATATATTTCAATGAGTTGTTTAAATCATTCTTAACAGAATAAATTTCAGCTATTTTAATATTCCATTTTGGTGAGTTCTTTCCGCTAACTGCAAGCTCACTATATTTCTCAATAGCCAAATCATATTCCTGTGCGAAAAAATGTTTTTCAGCCTCGGTTACTAAATTACTTAAATATGATGTTTTGTGTGTTATAGTTATAATGGTAATACTTATCGCAATAACACATAAAGTAGTTAAATACAGTACTACTTTTTTGCCTTTGAGCTTCTTTAGTTTAACGCTATTTAACATGGATTTAAGTTTATATAATTTCATTATAACTTCACCTCTTTAAATATTAGAAATATGAAAGAAAATAGACCCGGCTAGAATAGCCTGGCTATTCTAGCCGGGCATACTGACTTGTTATTTCTAGAATATGCCTTGCCTTATAGTAATATTCTAGCAAAAACATAACTAAAAAGCCACAGTAATTAATCTTGTAACATAGTTACATTAATAAATTAGACATTTATTAAACTATGTTATAAAATAAGTGATAAGTTTTTCTATATAAATGTCAATAATAATAATAATAATAACTAATGCACATGAAATTACATAAGTACAATTAAAGGATGTGTTTAAAATTAAAATTCAGTCATTACTCAGTATACTCGCTTCAAAGTTTATCATGAAATTATCAAAGCTTTCATTTGGAGGTGGAACAAATTTTCCGGGCAAAATCGCCTTAAAGCTTGATAAGGATATTTTGAAAACCATAGCAGCTAGTTATGATGTTATACTCATAACCGGTACCAATGGTAAAACCACAACCACAAGCATGATTTACGACATTGTAAAAGATAGCAATAAGCCAGTGATTACCAATAATACTGGTGCTAATATGTATACCGGAATAGTTGCGTGTTTTATTTCGAATTATTCTTTTAAAAAGTTAGTCCAGAAAAAAATTGCTGTAATAGAAGTAGATGAAGCTAATGTTAAGTTTGTAACTGAATATATATCTCCGAGTATCATCGTTATAACCAATCTATTCAGAGATCAGATGGACAGGTATGGTGAGGTATATACAACTCTCAAAAAGATATTAGAAGGTGTAGAGAAAACTCCCACTTCCACTCTTATTCTTAATGGAGACGAATCTTTACTTGGAAACCTTAATGTTAAAAACGATATAATATATTATGGCTTTAATACTGTGGTTAATGAAAACAAAATTGTAGATATCAACGCAGATGCTAAGTTTTGTACAATATGTAAAGCACCTTATAATTATAATTTAATTACATACAACCATCTAGGCGATTTCTATTGCACTGGCTGTGGCTATAAACGTCCAGCACTTACATACTCCGTAGATAAAATTCTTGAAGTAACTACCAACAGTTCCACGGTTTACTTTAATAATAAGGAGTATTATATAAACCAGCCAGGTACTTATAATATTTATAATGCCCTATGTGCATATTCCGTAGCAAAGGCACTAGGTACTTCCGATGATATTATAGCACAATCTCTTAAAACCGTGGCTAGCAGCTTTGGCAGACAAGAAACATTAAATATTGACGGCACCGAGGTCAAAATAATATTAGTCAAAAATCCTGCTGGCTATGATGAAGCTGTAAACACTATTAATCTGGACAAAAGGAAAATAAATTTATCTCTTTTGCTAAATGATAATTATGCGGATGGAAAAGATGTTTCTTGGATTTGGGACGTAAATTTTGAACGTTTAACTTCTCTTGATATTAACAAAATCATGATATCTGGAATACGTATGTACGATATGGCAATAAGGCTTAAAGTAGCTGGTTTCCCTTCTGATTCCTTCCTTTTATGCAGCGAAGAAGAAGCCTTACTAAGTGAAATTAAAGCTTGTGATGGTGACATAGTTTATATACTAGCTACTTATACCGCCATGATAAATTTAAGAAAATTTTTACACGCTAAAGGTTACATAGATAAAATTTGGTAATGCACGGGACTTAAGGGCCGTAAAATTAAAATTCGAATGTGAGGTAGGAATAATAATATGGAAATTAATATTTGTCATTTATATCCTGATTTATTAAATGTATATGGGGATGTAGGAAATATTTTAATACTGAAACACAGGGCTGAGCTCCGTGGCATTAAAGTAAACATTGTTAATGTATCTATGGGTGATATTTTTAAAGCAGAGGATTATGATATTGTGTTTTTCGGTGGAGGACAAGATTATGAGCAAGCTATTGTCTCCCCTAACCTAATAGAATTTAAAAAATCTGGTTTGGAAGACTATATAGAGAGCGGTAAAGTGTTTTTAGCCATTTGTGGTGGCTACCAATTGCTTGGGAAATATTATACTACTCCTGAAGGCGAGAAGCTTTGCGGTCTTGGAATTTTAGATATATACACTGAAGGCGGGAATAAACGTTTCATAGGCAACACAGTTATTCATAATGAAGCTTTCGACGAAACCTATGTAGGCTTTGAAAATCATTCTGGAAGAACCTATATTAACAACTTAACCCCACTTGGCACAGTTAAAGTTGGATTTGGTAACAACGGAGAAGACGGCTACGAGGGTTGCGTTTATAAAAATACATTCTGTACGTATTTCCATGGTTCTCTTTTATCTAAAAACCCTGAACTTGCAGACAGGATACTAATCCTTGCATTAAACAATAAATATAGTGAGGTAGCCTTAACCTCTTTAGATGATAGTTTAGAGATTAAAGCTAAAGAATTTATAATAAATAGAGAAACCACAAAATAAAAAGATGTAAGTTTAGGATAATCTAAACTTACATCTTTTTTTCTAATTTCATAGCTAAACTGAAATATTTTATAGAATCAGCTACATTATTCATTTTGTGGTACATACTTCCCATTTCTAAATAGCGCTCATATATCTCTTGCTTTACTCCGAACTTTAATAATGAATCTAAAGAAAGATTCATATACATCTCCGCACTAGATGATTGCCCTTGCTTGTCAAGAATAATAGCCTTATAATAATAGCTTTTTTCAATTAATTTTATATCATCTAAATTAATTGCGTAATTTAATACTTCATCTGAAATAGACTGTGCCAGCTCTAATATGTCATTTTTAATAAGCTCATTAACAATACCTAGCATAAATCTAACTAATCCTATTTTATTATCCCTAGGATAACAACTTAACCCCTTATTCATATATTCAACTGCTTTACTTTTCATTTTACAGTCAAACATTGTGGATCCATAATTGAAAATAGCCATTGCCTTACTTGAAGATTTAGCTTTATATAGCTCATATGACTTTTTTTCATATTCCCGAAACTTGCCATTATTCATTCTTATAGATAACATGGCTAGCATATGGTATATCTCCGCTGCTTTAAATTCCGTATCCACATGATCTACCAGGTCTAATAATCTTATTCCTACTTCATAAGCCCGCTCATAACCTTTTAACATAATATTACAAGCAGCTTCATTATAAGTTACTACTATTAATTTTTTATAATCAGGCGTTTTCGTATCCCTTAACCGTTTTCGAACATTAGAATAATAGCTAGAAGCTTGAAGATAATCCTCTTTTATATACAAATGTTTTGCTATGTCTATATAGTAAGTTAATTGGTTATCATCTATAGATGTTTTTAAATATAGATCATAATACTTTGAAGTGATTGCTTGAGCCTTCTCAAAGTCTCTTTTATCTAAGTAAAAGTTAAACAACATATGTATTAGTTTAATAGATAAATTATAGTAATTATATTTTTCAGCGAACTCCAAATTATAAGATACCTTAGCTTCATAATTATCGTCTTTAGAATTCTCGCTATCTTCTTCTAATATCTTAATATTTTCCTCAACTTGCTCAAAAACATTTTCATTTAAATATTCAATATCTATGTCCAATTTTACACTTATAAGTTCAATTATCCAAGGTTCCGCCATGACCTTATTATTTTCTATACAACTCATTTTAGATACTGATATTTTATCATCGCATACCTCTCTTAAGGTATACCCCTTATATATCCTAGTCCTTTTTATCTTTTCTCCCGTTGATAATATTTCCATTCTCGTCACCTACCCACAGATTAAATAACTAATTTATGAAGCTAAACATAAAATAGTTTTAGTTAATTTACTTAATTATCCCTATTTTAGTGAATAACTCCACGCCTTCATTTAGATATTTAGCTGCATCCTTTTCCCTACCACTTTCAATATAGAACTTTCCGATCATTATAGATATCTCAGCCGCTTCCTTTGTTTGTTCTTGTTCATATGCAAATTTAAGCGCTAGTAACAATGTGTTTTCTGCTTCCTTCTTATTATCTTCTAATAAATCTACTCTATATTTCAATAAATAATATTGGCGCAACGCCTTATAATTGCCATCTTCTACCTGTTCAAAGATATGCGTTAAAGCTTCCTTAGCTTTAGTTACGGACTTAATCTTAATATAATTTTCACATATATTAGCTAAGGTATCTATTAACTTTGAGTCATTATTTTTTTCTCTTATTTCCTTGGCTTTATTTAGGTGTATAAAAGATTCTTCCATGTTTTCAAACTCATAAAATAATCGTCCTAAATTATTCTCTATCTCTGACACATAAGTTAAATTATTAATTTCATAAAATACTTTCAAAGTATCCTTTGAATATTTTATAGCATTCTTAATATCACCTTTTCCATTGTATTCATTCGCGAGTAATAAAAGGGAATTAGCATATTCTTTCTTACTATCTATTTGCTTAAACTTTTCTTGAGCTAAATATGTATATTTTATAGCCTTTTCCACATTTTCTAATTTAAAATAAGTGTAGCCTATATAGTAATATATTTCACCTAATAAAAAATCATTTCCCATTTCATTATCTATAAAAACTTTTTCAGCTTGTTGAAAATAACTTGCAGATGACTGATAACCCCTAAGTTCAAGGGATATTTTCCCAAGTTTTAGAAAAGTTCTAATAATTTCTTCATAAGAGTTCATTTTTATAAAAATAACATTTGAGGAAAGAAAAACTTGTTGCGCTTCCGCAACCTCATTCCTAGCCACGTATATGTCGCCTCTTATGGATAAATTTTTGGCTTTTCTATATTCCAATTTATATTTTTTAGAATAATGTAGTGATTTCTCAATGTTTTGCTCTGCCTGTACTAAATCGCTATTCAGAATAAGTGCTTCAGCAATATTTTCATAAAACAAACATATTTTTTCAGCTTGAGTTTCATCCGACTCCATTAAATATTCAACAGATGTACTCAAAGTACTTGCCAAATATTCCAATAAATCCATGCTAGGATTAGATTTTCCAGATTCAACAAGACTAATTTGTCCTGGAGTTATTCTGCTACCCGCAAGGTCTTTTAATGTCATATTAAGCTCTTTTCTTTTTCTCCTAATTTTCTCTCCTAAAGACAATATCTCCATAATCACTCATCCTTTACAACATGGTACTATATATAATATTATTAATTTAAACAATCTTAGACATTTTATTCAATTATAGCATAGTTTGCATTTAAACTGCAAAATATTACAATAAAACTTAATATTTTAAATAATAAAATTAAAAACTCCAAACTATATTAATACAGTTCGGAATTTTTTTAGTCATATTTATAAAATGTAATCCTTAACGTTATCATACATATCTTCTGCCATGCCCATTACCATTCTACCAGTCTTTTTGACTCTTCTCTTTGTGCTTCTGTCCATATTAGGCATTAACATTGCTCCTGCTACTATACCAATTACAGCACCTGTCGTAATTGTTGACAAAAATTTATTATGCATTAGTTACACATCCTTTCTTTAATCTATTCTCTATAGGATGTGCATTTTTTTAGTAACTATTCCTCAAATATTGAAGTAATCCCATGAAAGTTTTGCAGACAGTATAATAAAGTATAAACTTTCTCTGCGTGACTTGCAATAAGAACTAGAAACGTGAAATTGCAAGTCACTCCGGAAAAATTTTATAATTGCTATTAACTACTGCGACACATGGGTAGATATAAGCATTACCATCTGGAAGTTTTGTAACGTTATCTCCATTTAAGAAATAGCTTTCATTTAGGTCTAATGCGTTTTTTAAGAAGATTGCGAAACATTTCATGATTCAGTTATCCTTACTACTTTGTAATGGAAGAGAATTATACCAAGATTTAATTCCATCTTTTATCTCTATAGTTGTATCATAGCGTGTACCATATACACTTACTCCCAATCCACTATCCGACATGCCCAAAACAGGCTTATTTCCTACATAAAAGGTATAAGAATAACTAAACCCAACCAAACCTTGTTGGTTAGATGATTTACGATAGTGTGTGTTATTGAGTATTGTAACAAGCTCCTTAATTTTAATCTTGTCAGTAGTGGAAACACTCTCTCCACTACTTCCACTAAACATTGTTACTTTTGATATAACCGTATCCTTACCAATAAAATCATCAAAAGTCTTTGTATTAATACTGCTCCTAATTAATAAAAATACAATGACACAAACAAAAAATACTATACATACTAATAATATCAAAAACTTGTGTTTATTTTTTACCATCTTATTAATTCCCTCCGCAATAAAGTATACTTATAATACTATAGTAATATCTCTTATAATCATTAGACTATTAAAAAGCTTAAAAGGTTTTTGTAATCCCATCTAGTAATTCTTCCTTTGCTCATATAAAATCCCCGTAAGCCTGCCAAGTTGGCAGCTTATAGCCATGTTTTATGCTAATCATATTCTTTCTCCGCAGTGACTTGCAATGAGAAACGAAGAAACATTGCAAGTCACTCAGGAGAATTTTCATCATAATCTATTTTTTCTTTAAATCATTCTATATTTAATCAAACTGTTCTATCTTTATAACCTCTATGAGTTTTTCCGATATTTCTATTAATATATCTTTTTTAAAAAACACAGAACTTAATTTTGTTTTTTCTTTAATTTTTAAAATTGAAGAACTAAAAGTACTCTTTTTTTCAACATCAATACTTTTTATCTCTTTTAAAAAGCTAATAAAATCCCAGATCTTATATCTTTCAATTCCTCTTTTCTCTGCAATACATTCTAAAATTCCAATTATAATGTCCTGATAAGTTGCATTAAATGAAAGTCCAAGCGTATGCGATAAACTGGGAATTATTTTTTCAAACAACATCCTTTTGGGTTGCATTTTATGTAAATTCATTATTTTACCTACATAATATATTACTTCTTCCGGTATTGATAATAAGCTATAAAAAAACAAATCGTCATCAGCAATGGGGACAATGTAGTACTTCTTTCCATTAAGACCTTTAATTACACGCATAGCGTCACAATATCCCATTTTTAAATTTGATTGAATAAGATTATTATCAAAATCAAAAACTTTTCCTAAATCTTCTGATGGTACAATATTTATAATTTTTACATTTTTGTCCTCTATTTTTCTTGAAATTCCCATTGCCAAAGTTCTTATAGCTATTACTTCCCTATACCCCTTCCTAATAAGAAGATTAATAGGACAATTATCATAAAAACATCCATCAATATAAAACTTTCCTTCTAAAGGCTCTATTTTAAATACAGGTAAATTTGCACTTGCCATTAAATAATCAACCATTTTTCCACATGGTATATCATCTTTATAAAGCTCAAAAGGTTTTAAATCCGAAACAGAAACTGTTACTATTCCAAAATCAATTTTAGATTCACGTATTTTTTCTTCGTTTATGATACCATTTAATGTTTCTCTTATCTTTTTTGTATCAATACCTCTGTTTTCTATGATACCCTTTATTTTTGAAGATAGATAAATCAGTCTTTCTTTATCTATCTTTTTAGTTGCAAATTTTTGTATCTGCGCCTTTTCAATGTCAAACAGTAAAGAAGCATCCATTTCTTTCCACCAATTATACCCGAGTTCAAAATCACCTTGAACTATCATAGCCCCATTAAGTGCTCCGATAGATGTTCCAACTACCCCATCAAATTTATAGCCTTCATCTAAAAAAGCTTTAACTGCACCCATATGAAAAGCACCCTTTGCACCTCCACCTTCCAAAGCTAGCCCTAGCATAAATAACACCACCTTTACTTATTTTTAGATCTCCATTTATAAAAAATTAGTTATATCTCACAATAATTCCACTGCCTCCAGAACGTCTGTCACTATAGGAATCGATAGTACATTAAATTTACTAAGGTATAATACCAAAACCAATAATAATTAATATAGATAGTATAAATAAAACTATATTTCCTCCAAATCCTACCTTAGATAAAATTCTAATGACTTTATTTTCTGATGTTCCTGAGGGTTTAATGTATCCTACTCCTAATGCCCAATATATAAATAGTAGAAACAAATTCAAACTACTTGAAGCTAATATTGGTAAAAGTTCAGAATCGCTTATCCTCAATCCTGATACCCAAGCAAATATGCCAAAGCTTAATAATAAACACGATAAAACAACTAAAATAGTTCTAATAAGTTTAATCAGTTTGTTAATAATAACACCCCCAGACATTTATAGTTTTCTTTGTTAGTTGTTGTATAGTAAATTACAACTCTATACTAAATTATAGTTTATGTTACAAGCTAATTATAACTTAATTTCAAGTATAAGGCATTTAATTATTTTAATTGGTAGAATTTTAAGCATATTGTTTCTCCACAATGACTTGCAATGAAAGGTCCAAACAAAGAAATCCCATCTAGCAAATCTACTTCCACTCATATGAAATTCCCCGTAAGCCTGCCACCCGGCAGCTTATAACCATATTCTAGTGGTAAGCATATTCTTTCTCCACAGTGACTTGCAATAAGAAGCGCAGAAACATTGAAATTTGGTTTAGTAATTCTTCTTTTGCGAGCATAAAATTCCCGTAAGCCTGCCAGGACAGATAACAATTAATAATTGTTATCTCCCCCAGAGAACTACCCAGAGGCCCAGGCTAGCGAACCTGAGCCAGGACGGCGAATGAGAGTGCTAGGGAATTTTATGAGAGCAAAAGATTAGAATTTCTTAATCAAATTTCCCGTTTCAAGCTCTTATTGCAAGGCACGCAGGAGAAACTTTATACTAATCTACTTTTTAATAAGTTCTATCTCCACATCTGGCATAACCTGTTTAACCCCACCGGAAGTCTGCCCCTCTTCTAAAATGGCCTCATATATATTTGAAAATATTAATTTATATTTGTTCACATTCTCATAAGAGCTTACAGGAATATTTGTCGATATTATGGTCTTACCATCCTTTTCTTCTAAATCCCAACCTTGAGATTCATATTCCTCCCCTTTTTCATTTACTAATTTTATATTCTCAATGAAAAATAACTTACTATTTTTGAAAATAGTATCAATAGCAAATTTTATATTAAAAGATGTTGGACTTGCCTTTGCTGATAGTATTTCTATTTTAGATTTATTACTTGGTGCCATATACTCTACATATTTAATTTGCTCTTGTTTATTACTAATAGCTAAATTCCAAGTTCCATCAATCGCTTTAAAATTATCATTATTCTCTATAAAAAAATCTTCATACGACTCTTTATAAAAAAAGTTAACACTTTCAACCTCTATTACAGCATCTTTTAATTTAGGTATGTTCCCTTTATTTGATTCTAGAACTACATCATATTGAACTTCCCCATTTTTTAAATCCATTATAGGATTTTTCTCAGAAAACGATCCTATAACATTTTGTTTTCCCTTTAGAGGTTTTTCGCCTGAAGTAAACTCAGTTATATATTCACCATCTCCATTTTTTATACTATAGAATAATCCTATTTTTTCTATATCTCCTTTTAAAAGTTTAATATCATCAAATTTAAGTTTGAAACTTATCCCCATTTTATTTGAATCATAAAAGCAACTATCTAAAGAAATTTTTATATTTTTATCAACTGCGGAGCTACTGTTTACTTGTACTAACCCTTCTTTTACTGACCTTTCGATGCCTTGGTCATTAAAATTTAAAAATGGACTTATCATAGCCTTTACCTTTTCATTTGTTAATAATGTTCCAACCATAATCAGGCAACATGCGGCAACTACGCCCTTTTTCCATAAAACTTTTTTCTTCTTACTAGATAGTAAAAAGCCACTGTTAGTTGCATTGTTTCATAATAAATTTACAAAATGATAATTCAACTCAAATATTAGATATTATTACCATAAATACAACTATTTTAATAAGCAAAAAAAGAATGCAAGTAGATTTGCTTACACAATCCTACTTACATTCCCAAGTTATATAATACTATCTGTTTCACTCCTACATACTTTCTCCGCAATGACTTGCACTAAGAAACGAAAAACAGCTAAATCCCATCTAGCATTTCCAATATTGCTCATATGAAATCCCACGTAAGCCTGCCAACCGGCAGCTTATAACTGTGTTCTAGTGGTAAGCATATTCTTTCTCCGGAATGCATTGCAATAAGAAGCGCAGAAACATTGAAATTGGATTTAGTAATTCTTCTTTTGCGAGCATAAAATTCCCGTGAGCTTCCACAGGACGTGGAAGCTAGCGAACCTGAGCCAGGACGGCGAATGCATAACAATTAATAATTGTTATGTCCCCCAGAGAACTACCCAGAGGAGAGCGGCAGGGAATTTTATGCGAGCAAAAGATTAGAATTCCTTAATTAAATTTCCCGTTTCAAGCTCTTATTGCAAGGCACGGAGGAGAAATTTTATTTACTCTCATTAGTTAAGTCTTCAGATAACCTATATGCTCCATAAATCCATACTCTAGCATTAGTTCCTCTGACAAATACTTAGCTCCTCTACAATGTAAGTCACTTACTCCCCCACTAATTAACTCATATATTTTTGAAGTATAAAAGTAGTTCATACTCTCCTCTAAGTCTTTCCCTGTTCGAATTGAAAATTCAAGGATTATTTTTTTATATAAAGATTGTAATAGGATTTTATTTGCCTCCATCTCTACACTTCCTTACTTCCCTCATATTTTAAATATTTATCAATTATTTCTTGATTAACTATACACATTTGATGACTTAAAAAATTTATATGAGGTTTATCTACTAGGCAATAAGATCCATGATATATTATCA